>JANWWT010000001.1:0-328408 GCA_025055675.1 Pseudanabaenaceae cyanobacterium SKYG29 | reverse complement strand
ACAACAAAAACTATTAGACTATTTTCGTGCTGTACCAGGTATAGTTGATGGCAGTTATCGGGATTTTCCTAGAGCCAGAATAGCCTACCGTACGGCTGAGGGATTGACTGTGAGGTTATGGCAGAATCCCCTAGGTGTTTTACACGTCTTTATAGGAGATGCAGAGGGGAAATGCTGTTTTGTAGGCTACACTGGCTGGTTGCACAGGGGAGAGCTAGAACGATCGATTGCTGCCTTACCTGAGCAGTTTGAGGAAATTTTACCTGTAGCTTGACCTAGTTGGGATATACTGAAAGAGGGTACGTGACCATAGGAGGACATACTATGACCCTGCAGGGAATTGGTATTCTATTATTGGTTATTTATGTTGTAGGAATTTGGCGGTTCCTCGCTGGTTTTAAGAACACTTTTTATTCTAGCAATGCCTTCTTTTTAGCAATTCTGTGGCCCCTGCTCTTTGTTTTTAGTGGCAGATTCAGAGAGGAGTTCTTTAAGGCATTAAAAGGCTCGTAGGTAAACATTCCCCTAGGTACGGAAACGGGGATAACGCTGCAGTAGGCTAGGTGATTCACAGTTCAGTAACATAGCGAAAGGAAACCATATGGATAACAAAAAGCCTCTTACACTATGGCAGAAGCTATCCTACGGCTTAGGGGATTTTGGTGCTGCTATTACAGTTAACATAGTTTCTTTCTACCTCTTATTTTTCCTGACCAATATCGCCAAATTATCACCAACTAGGGCAGGGCTGGTTTTATTAGTAGGTAAGTTGTGGGATGGTACTAATGATCCCATCATTGGTTGGTTGAGCGATAAAACTCGATCGGCTGTAGGTCGGCGGCTGCCCTGGATGATACACAGTGCTGTACCTTTGGGGATTAGTTTTTTCCTATTGTGGCTAGTTCCTTTTAAGGGAGAGAATTGGCTGTTTTCCTACTATGTGGTAGTTGCCCTGTTATTTAACACCTTTTACACTGCTGTTAACTTACCCTATGCTGCCCTTACAGCGGAATTAACCGACGACTATAACGAACGGACTGTGTTAACTGGGTTTCGCTTTAGCTTCTCTATTGGTGGCAGTATTCTCAGTTTAGTAGTTGCTTTAGTTGTATTCAAGCTATTGTGCAAATCATCGTCTAGCTGTCAGGAATCTTTCCCCTATACTGTGTTAGGTGGGATTATTGCTAGTCTTTGTGTAATTACTACTTTTGGTTGTATTGTTGGCATTAAACAGCGGGTAAAGGAGCAGAACAGAGGAGAAACAGAGATTAGGTCTGGGCAAATTTCTCTGCCGAAACAGATTATGTCTGTCTTGAGTAATGTACCATTTTTATATGTAGTTGGTATCTATTTCTGCTACTGGCTGGCGCTACAAATTACAGCGTCGATTATCCCCTTCTACGTAACAAGTTGGATGAGACTAGATAATGCTGACTTTACTCAGGTGATGTTGGCAGTACAGGGAACAGCCCTAGGGATGTTATTTGTGTGGAGTAGATTGAGCCAGCACTTTGGTAAACGGGGGGTAATTTTTATGGGAGTTCCCCTCTGGTTGATAGCACAGGTAGGCTTATACTTGTTGCAGCCAGGACAGGTAGTGTGGATGTATTTGTTAGCAATTTTAGCTGGCTGTGGCTTATCTACTGCTTATTTAATCCCCTGGTCGATGGTACCCGATGTCACTGATTTAGATGAGTTAAATACAGGGGAAAGGCGGGAGGGTATTTTCTATGCTTTTATGGTGTTGTTGCAAAAAATGGGCTTAGCAGTGGGCTTGTTTCTACTCGGACTAATGTTGGACGCAACGGGTTTTGTGCGTGGGCAACTTGTGCAACCAGAGAGTGCTTTGCAGGCAATTAGGCTAGCGATCGCTCCTATTCCCGCTACTTTACTGGTATTGACTCTAGTGCTTGCCTATTTCTATCCCCTCACCCAATCTGTTCACCACGAAATTAGATTGCAGTTGCAGGAACGCCGGAAAACACAAAACCTTACAGACAATTCCAACATTGTTTTATAGTATGGGCAATCTCTACAATTGTCTTGAGTTCTAGTTCAGGATAAATAGGTAGACTTAAAACTTCCTGTGCTAGTTGTTCCGCTATGGGAAAAGAGGGATACTGACCGCGATAGACAGGTAAAAGATGGAGGGGGACAGGGTAATAAATCATAGTGCCGATGCCTTCTTTGTGTAGCAGGTCAATCAGCCCCTGTCTTTTGCCAGACAAAACGCGAATTGTGTATTGATGAAAAACATGACCCTCACTAATAGAAGGGGTAATAATACCTTTGACTTCCTGCAAAATCTGAGTGTAGGTGTAGGCAATCTCCCGTCTCTTAGTATTCCACTTTTCAACATAAGGTAATTTCACCCGCAAAATCGCTGCCTGTAGGGTATCCAGACGGGAGTTATAGCCCAACATTTCGTTCTGATATTTGCTAATAGAACCATGCACCCGTAATTTCCTAGCTGTCTCAGCCACTTGCGCATCATTTGTCACTATCAATCCCCCATCCCCATAGGCACCTAAATTCTTCGTGGGAAAAAAAGAAAATGCTCCACAATCACCAATCGTGCCTGTGTATTTCCCCCAAATTTTACTGCGCAGCTCTAAATCACAGTTGCAGTTATTACAGCCTAAATACTTAGCACCAAAGGATTGAGCACAGTCTTCAATAACTTTCAGGTTGTATTCCTGGGCGATCGCAATTATGTCACTGAGATTAGCAGGACAGCCAAACAGATGGACAGGTAAAATGGCACGGGTTTTACTGGTAATAGCTGACCTAATTTGCTGGGTGTTAATATTAAAAGTAAGGGGGTCAACATCGACAAAAATAGGTACGGCACCAATATTACTAATTGCCTCCGCTGTGGCAAAAAAGCTAAAGGGAGTAGTAATCACTTCATCCCCAGGAACAATACCCACCGATCGTAAGCTAATCATCAAGGCATCTGTCCCAGAATTGGTAGTAATTGCATACTTTACACCTAAATACTCGCTTATTTCTTGTTCAAAAAACTGCACATCATTGCCGAGAATAAATTGCCCACTCTGTAAGACATTGGCAATTGCCCGATCGATTTCTGTAGCTAGTTGGCGATATTGTTCCTTCAGGTCAAAAATGGGAATGCGCATGATTATTATCTCGCTAGAGCCATTAAGACAATGGTACTTCTGGGCATCGCCCGATAGCGATCGGAGGCAACATAAGCAGCAGTCTCAGGGGGAGAAAAATCATCGGGACTGGGTAAATAGGTGTCCACAATTCTATGCCAATGCCAGTTAGGGGGTAAAGGTGGCAGGGCAAAATCCAGGGGTTCCCAATAGGCATTACAAATGACGTGGAGATATTCTTCCTGGGGTTTGGGATGATAGAGGGTAAAGGCTAGACTATGGGAGAAATAACCCCAGTCCGGCTCCTCCAATTCTACCCCATGCCAAACGATCGAGGGCTGATATTCATCGAAGCCAATATGCAAAAACTGTTCCACTGCCAAGATTGCTCGTTCCTGGGCAAATCTAATTAAGCTCTGGACAAATCGCAGTAAATGGGCTTCCTTTTCTACGCTATCCCAATTAAACCAACTGATTTCATTATTCTGGCAGTAGGCGTTATTGTTCCCTTTTTGGGTGCGGCGCACTTCGTCGCCCATCAAAATCATCGGTGTCCCCTGGGAGATAAATAAAATCGTAAAGAAATTTTTGATTTGCCGCAGACGCAGCTGATTTATTTCTGGGTCATCCGTTTCCCCTTCTACGCCACAGTTCCAGCTAAAGTTATCATTAGCTCCGTCTTTATTGTCTTCCAGATTGTTCCAGTTGTGTTTTTCGTTGTAAGACACCAAATCATTTAGGGTAAAACCATCGTGACAGGTAATAAAATGGATACTGCGATTGGGTTCGCGGTTCGGTTGGCGGTAAATATCAGGACTGGCAATGATGCGAGAGGCAAAATGCTCAACTATGCCATCATCCCCCTTGACAAACTTGCGGACATCATCGCGGTAGGGTCCATTCCACTCCGTAAAGCGCTCTCCCACGAAGGAACCCACTTGGTACAACCCCCCCGCATCCCAGGCTTCGGCAATTAATTTTACCCCCGCCAGGACTGGTTCAAACTCGATCGCCCACAGGATTGGCGGATTTTTAAGAATTTGCCCCGACTCGCCGCGGGAAAAGACAGAGGCTAGGTCAAAGCGGAAGCCATCTACATGCATTTCCGCTACCCAGTAGCGCAGACAGTCCAAGATTAGGCGTTGGACAATGCCGTGGTTAGTTTTTAGAGTGTTGCCGCAGCCACTGTAATTTTTGTAACCCATCCCCTGGGGGTCAAGAATGTAGTACACACTGTTTTCCAACCCCTTGAAGGAAAAAGTAGGACCGTGCTGGTCTCCCTCGGCAGTATGGTTAAAAACTACATCTAAAATTACCTCGATACCTGCCCGATGCAGTGCCTTCACCATGTCCTTAAATTCGTTAATTACACCGATCGGATCAGAGGCGGAACTATAACCACTGTAGGGGGCAAAGAAAGCTAAAGGACTATAGCCCCAGTAGTTAGTTAGACCGGGGCGGGCATCCTGGGGGTCGTAGTATTGTACAGGTAGGAGTTCCACAGCCGTAATGCCCAGGGACTGGAGGTAGGGAATTTTTTCAATCACACCGCGATAGGTACCCCGTAGATGGTCGGGCAAACCGGAACTGGGATGCTGGGTAAAGCCAGCCACGTGCATCTCGTAGATCACGGTTTTGGCAAAGGGACGGTGAATAGGTGTGTCCTCTTCCCAGTCGTAACCCCCTTGTCCTACCACTACGCTCTTGAGACACTGGGCGGCGTTGTCCCCCGGGCGCATAGCTGCTAAACGACTGTAGTGTTTTCCCATCGCCACTGCCTTGGTGTAGGGGTCTAACAAGACCTTGTTGCCGTCAAAGCGATGGCCTAGGTAGGGGGCATAGGGGCCAAATACCCGATAACCATAGAGTTGCCCTTCCTGCAGGTGTTTCACAAATACGTGCCAGTAGTGAAAAGTGCGGTTTTTTTGTGGATCAAGGTCAATCACCCGACTGGGGCGAGGGTCATCCACATCGTCAAACAGCAGTAACTCCACAGCATAGGCATTGCGGGAAAATAGGCAAAAATTGACCCCGTCCTCCCGCAGAGTTGCGCCCAAGGGGTAACTGGTTCCTGGTAGCACATCGGTCATAGGTATTTGCCCCATCACTCCCCATCAGGTTACCACAGTACCATTTCTAGGGTATGTTTATAGTAATCGCATTGCAGAATTTGCCAGGGAGTCAATATGGATTTTGGCTTTGTTTCTGACCTATGGGCTAATGTCGATGTCCCCACCCTGTTTGCCCAGCAGTTCCAGCAGGATGTCCTAGGAGATATTAAAAAAGGTTGGGATAGTTTTGTGGCTACTAAACAATACGTTTCTCTGATCATCGGCTTTACCCTGGGCTATCTCCTGCGCAGTGTGACAAACGGCTAAGGCTCGCGCAAAATCCCAAATACGGAGGTATAGCCATGGAGAAAGGTGGTGCCCCCCACCGGCCCAATTTCACCGCCACAGAAGAAACCAGCAAAGTCAATAGCCCCAAAGCGCTGCTGGAATAGTCCACTGTCAAAGTTGGGCTTCTGGTATAGTCCCTCCCCTCTGCCAGTGCAACTAAACATCAAAGCCCCCCTGGGGTTGGGGTAGGGGTACTGCTTAAGGGCGTTTTGTAAATCTTCCGCTGAGGTGTCGGCATCCCGTAAGTGCAGCTGTAGTCTTTGTCCCGGTCGAATCCGATCGCCTATGGCAATTGCCCCAGAACCAGGGTCAACTCCAATAATGTTACGGATAAGAAAATCTCCCTGCTTGACTTCTGTGCGAAATTCGTTCATCACGATCCCCACGAACAACGATCGCTGGGCTAAACGGCGGTCTCTGTCACTGAGGCGGTTGACTATCTGCTGCAGGACATCCAGGGCGGGACGATCGTTTAATTTGGTCACTATATTCCTTTCACAGGCTGTCACTTGGAGGAGGTCACCGATCGGGCGACAACCCTGGGCCACAATGGCATCCAGACGAATATCGCCCCAAAAAGCTGCTCCCACTGCTCCCCGGTTGTAGAGATAGCGCCCACAGAAGAGAGCATTACTGCCTTGCCCCCCGCCACTGGCTAAACCCCCTACTTTGACTGACTGGGGATAAGCAAAGTCTAAGCCCTGGAGGAAATCCGTAATCGGGAAGGAAAAGCCGTCCACGAGGAGCACAAACCCCGGCTGCTCTGTTCCACCAATACCAATCAGTTCCTGCCAGGCTTGGGGCGGGCTGTCTAAATCTGGTAACCGATCGGGATTAAGGTGGAATGTGCGCAGGAAAACACCTGGCAAATGTCCCACTAAGAGAGTGATCCCCGGCTCTAGTTCCAGTTCCTGACCATTACCAATCACCCCACTCCCCCCGCAACCTATTAAATGGGGGATAGGGAATTTTTCCTGTAGTAGCGGCAGTACCCTAGGAAACTCGCTGGCAAAGGCATGGGAGACAAACAAAAAGCCCAAATCCGCTGACAACTTGCCTAAGCCTCCCTTGACCTGCTCTACCACTTCCCCGATCGCTGCTTCTAGGGAAACCTTGCGGGAAATTCCAGTTACCCATTTCATCATGCTATCCCCCACTTTTGCGGTATAAGATTTAGAAAGGTCGCTGTGTCTCAGCATCCCATTTATTAAGACATATTAAACATAACCTGTTTGGAGCACTTTTTCATGCAAGACACCATAACAAGATTGATCAACAACTATGATGCCGCTGGGCGTTATTTGGATCGCAATGCTATTGACGATTTGAAAGCCTATTTTGCCACAGGGGCGGCGCGGTTGCGGGCAGCGAGTTTGATTACGGCTAATGCCGCTGGTCTAGTCCGCCAGGCTGGTTCCCGCCTCTTTGATGAAGTTCCCGACCTCATCCGTCCGGGAGGGAATGCCTACACTACTCGCCGTTATGCCGCCTGCCTGCGGGATATGGACTACTACCTGCGCTATGCTACCTACGCTCTGGTAGCGGGTGATAACTATGTCCTGGATGAACGAGTGTTGCAGGGCTTGCGGGAAACCTATAACTCTTTGGGTGTACCCATCGGTCCTACAGTGCGGGGTATCCAGATTTTGAAGGAACTGTGCATGGAGCTGGTAGGGGAAAGGGCGGAATGGCTGCAGTCTCCCTTTGACCATATGAGTCGTGGACTCAGTGAGATCAATATCTAAAACAAGCGGGGCATGCTTGCCCCCATCTGCCTAGGCGAGTTTTTGTATGGCACTGGCTACACTCTTTGCTACCCGATCGTCAAACACTGAAGGAATAATATAATCTGCTCGCAATTCGCTCTCACTGACTAGGCTGGCAATGGCTCTGGCTGCGGCTAGGTGCATCTCGGTTGTAATCCGTTTAACCCTGCCATCCAAGGCCCCCCGCAAAACTCCAGGAAAGGCTAACACATTGTTGATTTGATTGGGGTAGTCGCTTCTGCCCGTAGCCATCACTGCTACACAGTTGGTAACTAATTCGGGGGCAATTTCGGGAATAGGATTTGCCATGGCAAAAACGATCGGTTCTTTGTTCATACTCCTCACCATCTCTACCGTGAGGACGTTACCAATGCTTAAGCCTAAAAAGACATCCGCCCCCACTAAGGCATCTGCTAATGTGCCCGATCGGTCAACGGCAAATTCTGCCTTGGAAGCAGTTAAATTCTGTCTTGCCTGGGAGATGATCCCCTCCCGATCGCAGAGAATAATGTACTGTGCTCCCGCTGCCCGCAACAACCTACCCACAGCCACCCCCGCTGCCCCGGCGCCGTTGATCACAATCTGCACACTGTCTAGGGATTTACCGACTAATCGCAAAGCATTGGTGAGAGCCGCTAAGACTACAATCGCGGTACCATGTTGGTCATCGTGAAACACAGGAATATCTAGTTCCTCTTGTAATCGCTGTTCAATTTCAAAACAGCGGGGGGCGCTAATATCTTCCAAGTTAATACCGCCAAACACGGGTGCCAGCCATTTGACTGCTTGGATAATTTCTTCAGTGTCCTGGGTCGCTAAACAAATAGGGAAAGCGTCTAAACCACCAAACTGCTTAAACAACATTGCCTTCCCTTCCATCACGGGTAGAGCTGCCGCTGCGCCTAAATTGCCCAAGCCCAGCACCGCACTGCCATCGGTGACTATAGCGATCGTGTTGCCTTTAATTGTGTAACGATAGACAGCACTGGGGTCATCAGCAATGGCTTTGCTCACTCTGCCCACACCAGGAGTATAAACCATTGCTAGGTCTGCCTGGCGGGCAACCACTACCTTGGGGGTCACGGCAATTTTTCCCCCCTCATGGAGGGCAAAGGTACGGTCTTGCCAGCGCAATAGTTCCACCTCCGGCAGGCTTTTCACTACCTCCACTAATTCCAGAGCATGGCTTTCACTGCTAGCATTGACGACTATTTCCCGCTCAGAAACGGTTTGGGTTTGCTTAACTAGATCAATACGCCCTAGGTTACCTCCTCGCTCGCCTAGGGCATTGATCACGGTGGCTAGCGCACCCGGACGGTTGGGTAAACGCAGGTGTAGGCTGACACTGTAGCTGGGATTGGGATAGGAACTGTTCATCTCGGTACGGCAACTTGATTGAGTAAATTGGTCACGACACCATCTACCTGCAAACCATCCAACTGCGCTTCCGGCTTGAGTATAAGACGATGGCGTAACAAGGGCAATGCTACTCTCTTTATATCATCAGGGGTGACAAAATTTCGTCCTCCTAACCAAGCATGGGCTTTGGCTGCCTGTAACCACAGCACCAGGGCACGGGGAGATGCCCCTAAAGATAGATCGGGATGTTGTCTTGTGCGTTGCGATAAATCCAGTAAATAATCAAAGATCACTTCTTTCACTTCTACTTGTCTTACAAGGTGACGGGCTGCTAAAATTCCTTCTACTGTGACTAAACCACCAATGTTTTCTAGTCTTTCTTTCGTTCTATCCTGATGACTGTTAAGCAACATTTGCTTTTCCGCCGACCGATCGGGATATTCTACTAATAGTTTGAAGAGAAACCGATCGAGTTGGGCTTCTGGTAGGGGATAGGTGCCTTCAAATTCCAGGGAATTCTGGGTGGCAATGACCCAAAAGAGGGGAGATAGGGAGAGGGCTTCCCCATCTAGGGTGACTTGTTGTTCTTCCATCGCCTCAAGGAGAGCGGCTTGGGTTTTGGGTGGCGTACGGTTGATTTCATCTGCTAGCAAAATTTGCGTAAAGACAGGTCCGCGTTTGAGGACGAAGGTTCTACTACTTAAATCGAAGACATTTGTGCCTAAAATATCAGAAGGTAAAACATCGGGTGTCAATTGAATACGACGGAATTCTGCTTGCACCAAACGGGAAAGGACTTTTACTGTCATTGTTTTACCTGTCCCTGGTACCCCTTCTAAAATTACGTGTCCCCCCGCCAGCAAAGCAATCACTAATTGTTTTTGCAATTCCTCCTGTCCTACAATTACACTACCCAGGGTTGTTAACAGTTGTTGGAATTGATCCTGAATTTCCATAATGTAAGGGGGAGTACCTCTGTCATTATAAAACAGCGATTATAGCTTTGAACCAGGCTAAAAATCTTTCTCCCAGGGCTTCGAGGGAGTATTCTTTTTCTGCTTGGGCACGGCATTTCCCCCGCCGAATCCGATCGATTTTGCTGATGGCTTCTGCCAGGGCTTCTATGTTGTCTGGCTCTACTAGGTAACCTGTTTCGTTGTGACGAATAATCTCTACAGGTCCACCGCGGGCATAGCTAATGACTGGTACACCACAGGCGAGGGCTTCAATGGCAACGTTGCCAAAGGCTTCTACCCACTTGGGAGTCATAATCAGGGCGCGGGCTTTGCCAATTCTGGCTTGTAATTCATCGGTGTTGAAAAAGCCTTGATAGTGTAGACGGGCTTGGGGATATTGGGCATGACATGCCTGCCAGTATTGTTCTTCCTGCATCTTGCCAAAAACCTGTACTTCTATACCTAATTGGGCACTGACGGCAGCAACATCTTCTAACCCTTTTTCAGGGGCAATTCTGCCAATCCAGACGTAAAAATCAGCGGGGGATTCCACGTATTCATAGCGGTCTAAATCAATGCCACTCCCCAGGATTTCTACTTCTAATTGGGGGTCGCCAAAACTCTGGGCTTGGACATAGGTGTACATCCCCAAACGCCGGGGAAATTGCCTGCCTGTTTTGCAAATGATGTAATCAAGGGCATCACTAACTGAACCCATACTGACAAAATGTATAAGGGGTGTCCTAAAAAAAGGGGTGAGATAAAAGGGTAACCAGTCGTAGGCAAAACTGACAATCAGGTCGTAGCGGTCTTGCATTTGGTAGGCATAGTGCAGCATCTCGGCTACCACCGAATCACTGGGGAATTGAATGGGGTCATTTCTATCACTGTTCTGGGCAAAGCTGTGTAATGCCCCCGGCAAAGCCACGATCGGTATGTTCTGGGCGACGGAACCGCTAGGGGCAACTAAATGCACAGTATGACCCCTGTGTAACAAATAGTCACAGACGTTGCGGATGGTCAGTTCGACTCCCCCCCCTATACCACTGCCAAAGGCGCCAACAGATGTGGAAATAAATAGTAATCTCATACCTATTCCCTGAGAAATTGGGGCACGATCGTTGCATCTATTGTGTCTAAATCTGGCTGCCAGTAGCTCACATCATTTTCTAGGAGGGGTTGTCCCGGGAGGGTGAGGGTAGTGATTTGGGAGGGTGGCAAACTTAAACTAAAAGCGCTGAGGGCAATCATTTCTTCGGCGGTCAGATTAGTGTCAATGTGGTCTTTCATGGTCTCGATGAGGGATTTCAGGCGAAGGATTGTCCAGGGCTGTCCCAGTTTTTTTTGCACGGACTGGAGTAGCATCTGTTGGCGTTGGATTCTGCCTATGTCAGCGTTGGTATCGCCGCGAAACCGACTAAAGGCTTCTGCCTCCTTACCGTTGAGGGTCTGCTTCCCTGGCTGGAGATCAATCAACAATCCTTGGGTCTTGTCTTCGTAGTACATCCGTTCGGGTACATCAATTTCTACTCCCCCGATCGCGTCAATCACTGCCCTCAGTCCCCCCGTATCAATGCGCACATAACGATCGATTCTGACCTGGGGCAGGAGTTCTTGCAGAGTGGTTTGCACCGCTTCTACCCCACCATAGACATTGGCGGCATTGATTTTGGCTGTCCCTACCCCCTCGATCTGCACCTGGGTGTCCCGCGGAATGGACAGGAGAGTAATCTTGCCCTGGGGGTCAAATCTGATGAGCATGATCGTATCAGTGCGCCCACTAAATTTTGCCCCACTTTGCCCTACGCCCCGATCGACTCCTAAAATCAGGACTTGGTAGGTAGTGGTGAGGTTTTTGCCCAGTGCCTCTAACCAGACTTCCTTGACATTTCTGCCCTGCAGCAGTCCTTGCCAATCAATGGCGGTAACCGGTACATACTTGGCAGTGAGGGCACCCAGGCTAATGGCTATTCCCATGGCGCCCAGTAGGAAAATATTGCCCCAGCGGTGGGGACGGCGCAGCAACTTTGGTGCCAACTTGGTACGGCTATCAGTGACCACGGGGTACTCATCTATAATGCTCCATAAGACTATACCCCCAAATGGATGGCACAGGCTGTGATTATTGCGGGGGGCAAGGGCACCCGCCTGCGACCTCTCACCTATGGTTGTCCCAAACCAATGTTACCCCTCCTCGATCGTCCTTTCTTGCAGTGGCTGGTGGAACGGTGCGTGGCAGCGGGGGTGACGGATATTTTAGTCAATGTCCACTACCAGGCGCTCCAGGTACGCGAATTTCTAGGGGATGGTAAGCAGTGGGGAGCACAGATTCGCTACATTGAGGAGGTCACACCCCTGGATACAGCGGGGGCAATCACCCTGGCACGACCCTATTTCACGGGTGAACCCCTACTGGTATTCAATGCGGATATTTTGACGGATTTGGATTTGCGGGCACTACTAGCGTTTCATCACCAACATCAGAACGCTGTCACCCTCACCTTAACCAGGGTGGAGGATATTACTCCCTACGGCTTGGTGGAATTAGATAGTAACAGTTGTGTCCTAGCATTTCGGGAAAAACCAACGCCTGCCCAAGCAGAATTGTACCTAGCCCAGGGGATCAATACCATCAACGCCGGAACTTACGTGATTCAGCCCGACTTGTTTGCCCTCTATCCTCTGGGAGAGCCTCTCAGTTTTGAACGGGTGTTTTTCCCCGACATACTCGATCGGGGTTATCGGATGATGGGGTTTGTGTGGGAGGGGTACTGGCTGGATGTGGGGACACCCCAGAAGTTTTATCAAGCCCAATTGGATATTCTCCAGGGGAAGGTGAAATTTACCTGGCGCGCTCAGATGCGTAGCCCTGGCATCTGGGTAGGGGAAAATACTAACATCAGCGATCGGGCAATCCTGCATCCCCCCTGCTACATCGGCGATAATTCCTATGTAGGGGAAAAGGCAGTGATCCCCCCAGGCACGATCGTGGGTGCTAATAGTTGGCTCAACAATTGTTTGGCCGCTGGTGTCTATCCCCCAGGAACCCTGGTGTTATGAAGAAGTTGGCTCTGCTCAGTGTCCTTTGCCTGCTAGTTGGTTGTGCCAATACCCCGATCGGGGACAGCCTCAGTCGAGCCATTGCTCCCCAGCAACTAGCACCAGTTGTGACTTTGCCCCCTGGCTTTCCTCTGCCTGTCTATCCCCCAGGGCGGTTGACTGTAGCTAGTGGCAATGAGGAGGAAGGTCGGCTAGTTTTTAATGTCAGCAACGGCACGGAAGCCCTCCAGTTCTACCAAAAATTTTTTACCCAACAGGAATGGGATAACCTCAGTCAGACACCTCAACAAATCGTTGCCTTTAACCGCCGGTACCTAGTGACAGTCACCAATCAGGAGCAAACCCTCAGTTTGTATTACCTAAAACTACAAACCCCCATTGCCCCACCTACAGCTCCCCCTGTCTCTCCTCCCCCAACCACCCCACCCCCTGCTCCAACAAATCCCCCTAATCCCTACCTGGCTGACCTGCAAAAACTGGGAGTTATCCCCTCCGACTTGAACATGAACGCCACGATTTCTCGCCGGGAGTATGCACGCTGGTTAGTGACCACCCACAACCGTTTTTTCAGCGACCCCACCCAGCAAATTCGCCTGACTCCCCCCGATCGGGAACTGCCAATTTTCACTGATGTCCCCCAAAGTGACCCCGATTTTAGCTTTATTCAAGGTCTGGCTAATGCAGGCATTATCGATCGCAATACCAGCGAATTTCAACCCGATCGCCCCCTCACCCGCGAAGTGTTGCTACAGTGGAAAGTGCTCTTAGATGTCCGCCGTCCTATACCCCCTGCCAGCTCCAATGCCGTGCAAAATGCCTGGAATTTCCAAGATAGCGATCGGATTAGCCCCCCTGCCCTGGGTGCGGTTTTACAGGACAGCCGTGCTGGCGAACTGAGCAACATCCGCCGTAGTTTTGGCTTTACTACTCTTTTACAGCCAGGCAAACATGTCTCCCGCTTAGAAGCAGCTCTTTCTCTCTGGTACTTTGGCGACGGGGAAAAGGGAATTTCTGCTAAGGAAGTGCTAAGCGCTGTGCCCTAGGTGAACAGTCTTCACCCACTTCAATTTTTTCGGACGGACAGCCATGCGCAATGTAACGCTGATCATTACAGGCAACCAGTGGAGTAGATAAACAGTACCCAGGACAGTTTCTCCCAGCGCCCGCCACCAGGGAGTCTTGTAAGCCCGCCGTAGACCCAAGAACATAGCAATGAAGGACAAGAGGAAAGACAGAGCCACCAAAGGTAGGAGCAGAGGGAAACGTCCCCACCCCAGGGAAAACAGGGTATCGGGCACCGAGGCTGTTGGCAAAAGATACTGAACTAGGAAAAACAACCAGAGGTCAAAGGCTTTACTACCCCGCAGCCGCCATAGATAGGGGAAATAGTCCAGATAGCGCTGATACCCCCCCTCTGCCCAGCGATTGCGTTGATGCCACAGCTGCTTGATTGTAATCACCCCTTCCTCCTCCACCGCGGGATGAAGCACACAGGCAATGTCCCAGCCGTTCAAATGCAGGCGAAATGTCAAATCCAAATCATCAGTAATTGTGTACTCATTCCAGGCACCACACTGCAACAGTGCCGATCGTCTGACAAACTGCCCGTTGCCCCGTAGCTCACCAATTCCACCAATGCCAGCTCGCCGTTCCTGCAACCACAAATCCATCGCCATCTCCGCTGCTTGCCCTCTGGTGAGGAAATTGACCGATCGGTTAAAAATACTTTTCCGCAGTTGCACTGCACCAATGTTAGGCTGAGCAAACAGACCGATAATTTGTTGTAGAGCATCAGGCGTAATTTGGGCATCGGCATCGAATACACCAATGATTTCCCCGTTTGTCAGGGGCAAAACTTGATTCAGCGCCCCCGACTTACCGCCAAAACTATTTGGTGCTCGGTTAAGCACCTTTAATTGTGGTAAAGACTCCTGCAGTTGTTGCAAAATCTCTCCTGTCCGATCGGTGCTGGCATCATTGACCACCCATACTTCCAGGGGAGTATAGTCAATCTGGGTTAGCTGCTCTACCAGACGCTCAATCACTGTTTCCTCGTTCTTGGCTGCTACCAGGAGAGAAACACTAGGTTGATAATTATTAGGAATAGCCCCCGCCCGTCGTAAGCGACAGAAAATCAACCGCAGCGCCTGTATAAAAATGACAATGCCCAAGCCCCACACACATTGCCGTCCCAAGGGTACACTGTGCAGTACGCCCACACAGCCGTAAACCACACACAAGCTGATAGCCGCCTTGATCCTGCGTCGTTCGCCTGGCGTATGGGTGACATATTCTCGCTCGATCGGTTGGCTCAGCATTGTCATTTACCTCATGCTAAAATGATGAAGCTCCGCGGCTCTGGAGTTAAATTTAGCATATTGCTATACTCTGCTAGTCTAAAACCACTGACTTCTTCTGAGCAACACCCCAGGGATAGACACACTTTCCCTGGGATTTAACTACACCAGAAGCAAGATTAAGTAGCTGAAACCCCGCTACCGTCAGGTTTACGGCAGGTGGCAAGTATGATAATGTAATCGACTAGTTTGCAAACCAAAGACAAGTGATGCAGTGTATTTATGCTAAGTGTAGGGGAAATTGATAGACTTTTACAACACGGAGTGGCAGAGATTTTTCCTAGCAGTGGCACCCAGGAATTAAGGGATCGTCTTGCCCATCCCGATCGTCCTTTACGCGTCAAGTTAGGAATTGACCCAACAAGACCAGATTTACATCTAGGGCATGCGGTGGTACTCAACAAGATGCGGCAATTTCAGAATGCAGGTCACACAGCAGTTTTGATTATTGGTGATTTTACTGCCCAGATTGGCGACCCCACAGGCAAGTCAGAAATGCGTCCGCGGTTGAGCAAAGAAGAGGTGGAATATAACGCTAAGACTTATTTTGAACAGGCAAGTAGGATTTTGGATTTTACTACTCCAGGCAGGTTAGAAGTCAGATTTAACAGCGAGTGGTTAGCCAGTCTTGACCTGTCGGTTGTGATTAATCTTTTAGCGAGTATGACAGTAGGACAGATGCTAGCGAAAGAAGATTTTGGGGAAAGATATAGACAGGGTACACCTATTTATCTCCATGAATTTCTTTATCCTTTGTTACAGGGGTATGATTCTGTTGTTGTGCAGTCGGACATTGAATTGGGGGGAACAGACCAGAAATTTAACATTTTAGTGGGTAGAGATTTGCAGACTAAGAATGGTCAGGGGGGGCAGTTTGGGCTGCTGTTGCCTTTGTTAGTGGGGTTAGATGGGGAAAAGAAGATGTCCAAATCGGCAGATAACTATGTCGGTTTGACGGAAGACCCCCTCTCTATGTATTCCAAGTTGGAGAAAGTCCCCGATCACTTGGTGGACAGCTACTTTGAGTTATTGACAGATATTGACCCCCACACTCTTCCCCCTGACCCCAGGCAGAAACAAAAACGCTTGGCATTGGAAATTGTCAGTATCTACCACGGACGCGATCGGGCTTTGCAGGCACAGCAGGATGCGGAAAAAATTGTCCTACAAGGTAGCACAGCTAATTTAGAGTCTGTACCTGAGTTTTCTCTGGGAGACCTCAAATTCCCTATGCCTCTGTTCTACCTTTTGAAAGCTACGGGTTTATGTAAGAGCAACAATGAAGCTCACAATCAAATAGGTAACGGTGCAGTTAGAATAGACGGAGAGAAAATGACTGACCCCCACTATACCTGGCAAACACCAGAGGAATTAGCTAATAAAGTTCTGCAGGTAGGAAGGAAGAAGTTCCTAAAGCTAGTACCCTAGTCTTTGTATTTCCACTTCGTCACTCCCCCGGGTAGGTCGATCAGCTCAATTCCCTTCTCCCGTAGCTCATTTCTAATTCGATCAGCTTCCTGATAATTTTTCTGTTTTTTCGCTTCTCTGCGCTGGGCAATCAATTGTTCGATCGTTTCTTCTGTAATTCCTAGCTGTTTGTGCTTATCAATCGGCTCAACGAAGCTGGCCGAAGTCGGTTGCTGGGGTGGTATGTAGTCTCTGATCTGAGGGGGCGGTGCCAGACCAAGGACATCACAGAGAGTATAAAACGTCTGCCAAATTGATTTCAGCTCCTTCTGGTCATAGTGCGGTTGGCTACCATGGGTGACTAGGTTTCTCTCTTTCTTCAAGGTCTTAGCCAAGTCAAAGACAACAGATAGTGCCATTGGTGTGTTGAAGTCATCATCCATAGCCGATTGAAATTCTGCTAAGTAAGTCTGATTAAGTGGTTGGTCTTCTTCGTCCACTAACGTAGGAAAATCATCGGCAAAGGTTAGCCCCCCTGCCAACAACTGCCAGGACTTACTCGCACTAGCTATCGCTTCTTCCGTGAAATCGATCGGTTGTCTGTAGTGGGCCTGCAAGATGAACAACCGCAAAGCCATGGGATGATAGTATTCCAGCAGGGAGCGGATAGTTTTGAAGTTGCCTAGGGATTTGGACATCTTTTCGCCACTGATGTTGACAAAACCGTTGTGCATCCAGTATTTAGCCAGGGGAGCACCTGTAGCTGCCTCCGATTGAGCAATTTCGTTTTCGTGGTGGGGAAATTGTAAGTCTGCTCCCCCTGCGTGAATATCGATCGTTTCTCCTAAACAGCTCTTTACCATAGCTGAGCACTCGATATGCCAGCCCGGTCTACCTTTGCCCCAGGGAGACTCCCAAAAAGGTTCACCAGGTTTAGCTAATTTCCAGAGGGCGAAATCGAAGGGGTAACGTTTCAGAGGCTCATCCTCCACTCTGCCACTAGCACCAGCTTGCATACTGTCCAATGTGCGATGGGATAACTTGCCATAGCTAGGGAATTTCTGGACTGCATAATAGACATCTCCACCAGCTTCGTAGGCAATGTCTTTTTCTATAAGAGACTGAATCAGCTCGATCATCTGGGGTATATGTTCTGTGGCACGGGGATAACGATCGGCAGGCTTTATGTTTAACTTTGCCATGTCCTCGTTGTAGGCTTGGATGTAACGATCGGTTATCTCTGTAAAATCCACGGCTCGTGAGCCTCGCCGAACGACTCCTTCTGTCTGTGCTCGCTTAATAATTTTGTCATCTATGTCAGTAATGTTTTGCACATAGCAGACCTGATAACCGGAAAACTCCAAGTACCTCCTTACAACATCCCAAACTACATAGGCACGGGCATGACCAAGATGGCAAAAGTCATACACCGTTACCCCGCAGACATACATCTTCACCTTCCCCGGCTCTAGGGGGACAAATTCCTCCTTCTGCCTTGTCAGACTATTGAATAAACGTAGACTCACTGCTTGCCTCTCTACTGTAAACTTTCGTTGATAAGGTTGACGATCGGTGTGACATCTTGCACATTAGTAAATGACTGCTTAAGGGGCATAACTGTTGCATTGGGACCAGTTTTACATCGTTTCATACAGCCGGTCGGCTTGATTGTCACTGCAGTCCCTAGCTGTCTTTGCAGTTCTCCTATCAATTGATTGCTGCCCTTGCATTCCTGACACACTAATACTTTGATAGCTACCTTTGTTTTCCTGTCTTCCGTGTCAGCTGTAGTAGTTTGCTGTTTGTCAATCTCGATCGCTTTCCTCTTTGTGATCCCCTTCTTCCAATCAAAACATTCCGTGACAGTGGTAACCACATCATCACCCACCTGCAAGGTCTTGTAGTAGTGCAGTCGCTCTTCCTTGGGAATTTTAATAATGTATTCACCCTTGTCTGTTAGTAAGCGAAAGTATTTCAGTTTGTAACCATCGAGGGTTGTGAACCCCAAAAACTTCCCCTGATAAGTAACTGTGGTTGTCTCTGCCTTCATTTCTACATCCCTCTTACGATCGCCAATACGACGCCTGCAATAATTGCTACACAAGCACCCACAATCAGACTGGAGGCTAAATTCACTAGTTTGTCTGAGCCCTTCTGGTATGTTTCTATACGCTCGTTCCACCTCCTTACTTCATTAATCAATTCCCCTAGGTCAGTTTCTACACGGGTTAGTCTATCTTCCACGCGCGTCAAGCGTTCTTCCTGCACTCGTAATTCCGCCCGCTGAGTTTCTAACTCCTGGCGTTGGGAACTAACTTCTGCAGTTAGTTGGTCAACTCTCGTAGTTAGATTGTCAACTCTTGCTGTCAATTGGTCGACCGTGCGAACCAACCGATCGAGGGTATCTATAATCCTCTGCTCTGTTTCAGGGGTCATAATTGGCTACAATAACATAGTCAAATCCTATCACATTTTAGCCAGCTCTATGCTTCTAGACGTACAAAATCTTGCCATTGCCTTTGATGGCAAAACAGTTGTCCAGGATTTGTCTTTCAGCCTCGATCGGGGGGAATCCCTGGGAATTGTGGGGGAATCGGGGTCTGGTAAGTCCGCAACAGCACTAGCAATTATGGGACTGCTGCCAGCTAATGGAAAAGTAGTGGCAGGTAGCATAGAGTTGGATGGGACCAATCTTTTGACCGCCAAGGAAAACTATCGGGGCAAGAGAATCGGGATGATCTTTCAAGAGCCAATGAGTTCTCTCAATCCCCTATTTACTTGTGGTTATCAGATTAGAGAGGCAATTTTACAGCACCAAAATGTAACTGCTAGACAGGCAGAAGAGCAGGTAATTTCTCTCTTACAAGAAGTGCAGTTGCCTGCTAGTTTTGCTAAACGTTATCCTCACCAGATTTCTGGTGGTCAAGTACAGCGAGTGATGATTGCCATGGCTTTGGCGGGTAATCCTGACCTCTTGATTGCCGATGAACCCACTACTGCCTTGGATGTGACTGTGCAAGCAACGATCTTGGAATTGCTGAATAATCTACGCCGTTCCCGATCGATGTCTTTGATCTTCATTAGCCATGACCTGGGTGTGGTGAAACAAGTGAGTGATAAATTGGTGGTTATGTACCGCGGTCGTTGTGTAGAGAGTGGCACAACCCAAGAAGTGTTTAATAAACCTCGCCATCCTTACACTAGGGGTCTGCTCGCCTGTCGTCCCCGTCCCCATCTGCGTCTTCTGTATTTACCAACTGTGCAGGACTATATGACAGAAACAGCCGACGGCAAAATTATTCCCAAAATACCCGATAATCCTTTGCTCGGTGTGCCTGCGCCTGCCTATGAGATGCCAGCAGGAATTGCTCCCCTCCTGCAGGTGGAAGGACTGAGTGTTAGTTACATAAAACAAACCTATGCTCTGGAAGATGTGGGCTTTGAGGTTTTCCCTGGGGAAACTCTGGGGATTGTAGGGGAATCAGGCAGCGGTAAGACAACTCTAGCAAGGGCGATCGTCGGTCTTATTTCTCCCCAACGGGGCAAGATCATTTTTCAAAATCAGCTACTAGGTAAATCCAGACCCCGATCGGTAAGAAGACAGATGCAGATGGTCTTTCAAGACCCGGTGGGTTCCCTCAATCCCAAAATGACGATCGGGGCTGCCCTGGAAGAACCCTTAATCATCCATGGTGTTTATCGCACAAGGGAGGAAAGAAGAGGAGCAGTAGTTGAATTATTACGCAAGGTAGGACTAGATGCAGACGCTATGTCCCGCTATCCCCATGCCTTTTCAGGGGGACAGAAACAACGGATTTCCATCGCCAGGGCTTTGATTCTCCGCCCAAGCTTGGTCATTGCTGATGAGGCTGTTTCGGCGCTGGATGTATCAGTGCAAGCCCAAGTCCTGAATCTGTTAAAGTCTCTGCAAAAAGAATTCCAGCTCACCTATATTTTCATCTCCCATGATTTGAGTGTGGTGAAATTCATGAGCGATCGGATGGTGGTTATGTGCGGCGGCAGGATTGTAGAACAGGGCTTAGCTGACCAAATCTATCAACAACCCCAAGCGGAATATACCCGCCAGCTACTCCGATCGATTCCTGCCTAAAGAATGGCAATCTCCTGTACAATCAGACATAATTCCTTAACAGTGGCCAAAGACTACCCATGACTACTACCCACGACTACAAAGATACGGTTAATTTGCCTCAGACAGAATTCCCCATGCGGGCTAATGCCGTGGAGCGGGAGCCCCAAATTCAACAGTTCTGGCAAGAACATCGTATCTATGAAAGTCTGGCTAGCTCCAACCCAGGGGAAAAGTTTGTCCTCCATGACGGACCGCCCTACGCTAATGGTAGTCTGCACATGGGTCATGCTCTCAATAAGATTTTGAAAGATATTATCAATCGCTATCATATCTTGCGAAGGCGTAAGGTCAACTATGTCTTGGGTTGGGATTGTCATGGGCTACCGATCGAGTTGAAGGTTTTGCAAAATATCAAGCCAGAGGAGAGAAAGAAATTAACTCCCCTACAGATCAGACAAAAAGCGAAGGAATTTGCCTTAAGTACGGTGGCAGAGCAGGCGGCAGGCTTTAAGCGCTGGGGGGTGTGGGGGGATTACGAAAATCCCTATCTCACCTTGACTCCTGAGTATGAGGCTGCCCAAATTGGTGTGTTCGGGGCGATGGTGCTCAAGGGCTATATCTATCGGGGTTTGAAGCCTGTCTATTGGTCGCCTAGTTCACAGACGGCTTTGGCGGAAGCGGAGTTGGAATACCCTGAAGGTCACACTTCCCCCAGTATCTATGTGGCTTTTCCTGTGGTGAAGGATGAACGGGGGCTGTTACCGACAGATAAACCTGCCTATGCTGTTATTTGGACGACTACTCCCTGGACAATTCCTGCCAATTTGGCTATCTCTGTCAATCCTAGTCTTTCTTACAGTTTGGTGGCGGAGGGGGAGCGCTATCTCATCCTGGCCACGGACTTGTTGACCAGTTTGCAACAGAAGTTAGAACGGTCTTTAGCGGTTGTCTGCCAGTTTGTAGGGAAGGATTTGGAGGGAATAATTTGTCGGCATCCCCTGTTTGACCGATCGAGTCCCATTATCTGCGGTAATCACGTGACGGCGGAGTCGGGGACGGGTTTGGTGCATACAGCCCCTGGGCATGGGCAGGATGACTTTGTGGTGGGGAACAAGTATCACTTGGGGGTGCTGTCGCCGGTGGATGACTATGGGGTGTTTACGGCGGAGGCAGGGCAGTTTGCGGGTTTGGCGGTGTTGGGGGATGGTAACCGAGCGGTGATTGCTGCTCTGCAGGAGAAGGGAGTTTTATTGAAAGAAGAACCCTATGTGCACAAGTATCCCTATGACTGGCGGACGAAAAAACCAGTAATCCTAAGAGCCACAAAACAGTGGTTTGCTTCTGTGGATGGGTTTAGGGAGCAGGCATTAAGAGCAATCAAAGGAGTGAAATGGATTCCTCCTGTAGGTGAAAACCGCATTACGGCTATGGTGCAGGAGCGATCGGATTGGTGTATTTCCCGCCAGCGGGCTTGGGGTGTGCCCATTCCTGTCTTTTATGACAAGGAGACGGAAGAGTATCTGTTAAATGAAGAGACGATCGCTCATATTCAAAACATCTTTCGGGAGCGGGGGTCGGATGCCTGGTGGGAACTCTCGGTAGCCGAGTTGCTGCCTGAGAAATACAGAAAAGATGCCGATCGCTATCGCAAGGGGACGGACACCATGGATGTGTGGTTTGATTCGGGGTCTTCCTGGGCGGCGGTGGCAAAACAAAGACCGGAGTTGAGTTATCCTGCTGATTTGTATTTGGAAGGTTCTGACCAACATCGGGGCTGGTTTCAGTCTTCTTTGTTGACTTCTGTGGCGGTGCACGACCAGGCTCCCTACAAGGCTGTCCTCACCCATGGGTTCGTCTTGGATGAAAAGGGACAAAAGATGAGTAAGTCCTTGGGCAATGTGATTGACCCTATGGTCATCATTAACGGTGGTAAGGATAAGAAGCAAGAGCCTGCCTACGGTGCGGATGTCCTGCGTTTGTGGGTAGCTAGTGTGGATTACACTAGTGATGTACCGATCGGTAAAACTATTCTTGCCCAGATTGCGGATGTCAGTCGCAAGATTAGGAATACGGCACGGTTTTTGCTATCTAATCTCTATGATTTTCAACCGCAGCAAGATAGTGTGAAGTATGAGGAGCTGGAGGAAATCGATCGGTATCTCCTCCATGTCATCTATACAGTAGGACAAGAAATCACCCATGCCTTCGACAGTTTTCAGTTTTATCGCTTCTTCCAGACGATGCAGAATTTCTGTACGGTGGATTTATCTAGTTTCTATCTGGATGTGGCAAAGGACCGTTTGTATATTCGTGCGCCCAAGTCCCGTCTGCGTCGTGCTTGTCAAACTGTCCTAGCAGCAGCCCTGGAATTAGTGACAAAGGGAATTGCCCCTGTCCTATGTCATACCGCAGAAGATATTTGGCAGTATTATCCTTACCCTACTCCCACTAAGTCTGTCTTTCAAAGTGGTTGGTATGAGTTTCCGTCTGCCTGGTGTAATCCAGAGTTAAACGATCGGTGGACAAAGCTGCTCCATGTGCGGGGAGAGGTGAACAAGGTTTTGGAGGTGGCGCGCAATGAAAAGATGATTGGCTCTTCTTTGGAAGCAAAGGTGCTCCTGCAGGTACAGGATGAGGGATTGAAAGCAATTCTATCTAGCGTGGCAGAGGATTTGCGTTATCTGTTCATTACTTCCCAGGTGTATTTGGTGGAGGAAATGCCCCCTGTTCCCCATCAGTTGACCACAGAGGAGTTGACGATCGGTGTGGATCACGCGGAAGGGCAAAAGTGCGCCCGCTGCTGGAACTATTCTGTAAAGGTTGGTACGTTCCCTGAACATCCCACTCTCTGTGAACGCTGTGTGGAAGCCCTAGAGGCGCTACAATAGTAGGGTTGCGTTCCTAAACGGTGTTGATCGATCGTTATACTCTCCCTGCCATGGGGCAAATCTGGACAGAGTCCTACAAGTTCCAGACCTGGCTGGATGTGGAAATTGCTGTGTGTGAAGCGCAGGCGGAATTGGGCTATATCCCCCCCCAAGCGGTAGAGGAGATCAAGGCAAAGGCGAAGTTCGACCCCGATCGGATTGCAGCAATTGAAGCGGAGGTGCGCCACGATGTGATTGCCTTTTTAACGAACGTCAACGAGTATGTGGGGGACGCAGGCAGATATATTCACCTGGGGTTGACAAGCTCTGATGTCCTGGATACGGCTTTATCTTTGCAACTCACCCGCAGCTTGCAGTTGATTCTGGAGTTGGTGGAAAAGTTAATTCAAACTATCCGCTACCAAGCCCAACAACATCGCTACACCATCATGGCGGGCAGGACCCACGGGGTACAGGCAGAACCGATCACGTTTGGATTCAAATTGGCAGGCTGGCTAGCAGAGGTAATGCGGCAACGGGAACGCTTGGTCAATCTGAGCAAGATGATTGCCGTGGGGAAAATTTCCGGTGCAGTGGGGACCTACGCCAATGTGGACCCCCAGGTGGAAGCGATCGCCTGTCGCAAGTTGGGGTTGACTCCTGATTGTGCCTCTACCCAGGTGATCTCCCGCGATCGGCATGCGGAATTTGTGCAGGTGATGGCTTTGTTGGGTGCCACTATCGAACGCTTTGCCACGGAAATTCGCCATCTGCAACGTACTGATGTACTGGAAGTAGAGGAATATTTTGCTCCTGGTCAAAAGGGTTCGTCGGCGATGCCCCACAAACGGAATCCCGTCCGATCGGAGCGGCTGACAGGCATGGCGCGGATGCTCAGGGGCTATGCCCTCACAGCAGTGGAAAATGTGGCGCTGTGGCATGAACGGGATATATCTCACTCTGCCCCCGAACGGGTCATGTTGCCCGATTGCTGCATCCTCATTCACTTCATGCTCACGGAAATCATTGACCTCATCCAGAATCTGCAGGTCTATCCCGCCAACATGGAGCGCAATTTGTTTTGCTATGGGGGAGTGGTCTTCAGTCAACAGGTGTTACTAGCACTGGTGCAAAAGGGGATGAGCCGAGAGGACAGCTATCGCCTGGTGCAGAAGTATGCCCACCAAGCCTGGAACAATCCTGCAGGCAATTTCCGTGCCCTCATCAGTGCTGACCCGATCGTGCAGCAATACCTCACCCCCGCAGAACTGGACCACTGCTTTGACCCCACCGCTCACCTCAAGCACCTAGACACCATTTACCAGCGGCTGGGCATCTGAGAATTTTAACAAGCCGTACTCCAGGGATTCCACCAGGGCAATGCTGGAAGCAGCAATGATGTTGCAGGAGACTCCCACCGTCGTCCACCGATCGTTGCCATTACTGGATTCAATCAACACCCGTGTTTTTGCCCTTGTTCCGTCATTGCTGTTGAGGATACGCACCTTGTAGTCCGTGAGGTGAAACCGATCGATTTGGGGGTAAAACGCCACTAAAGCCTTCCGCAGGGCAGTATCGAGGGCAGAGACAGGACCATTCCCTTCCGCCGCTGTGAGGTGCTCTTCCCCCTTGACCACTACTTTCACTGTAGCCAGGGCTGTCAACTGACCGTTATGTTCCCCGTGACAATGGACATGGAAGTCCTCTAGGTAGAAGAAGTGGGGCCGACGATCGAGGGCTGAGCGCATCAACAACTCAAAACTGGCCTCCGCTGCCTCAAATTGGTAGCCCATCTGTTCTAGCTCCTTCATCTTGCGCAGGATCACCCGACAGGCCTCATCCCCCCGATCGAGGTCAAGACCAAAGGCGCGCGCCTTCGCCAACACATTACTCAACCCCGCCTGCTCCGAAATGACAATACGGCGATGATTCCCCACCGCTGCTGGTGGAATGTGTTCATAGGTGAGGGGATTGCGCTCCACAGCACTGACATGGACTCCTCCCTTATGGGCAAAGGCTGATAGACCTACAAAGGGTGCATGTTCATTGGGAGCTAAATTGGCAATTTCGCTGATCTCCCTTGCCGTGCTAGTCAACCCCATCATCTGCTCAGGCGTGATGCATTCATACCCCAACTTCAACTGCAAGATGGGCATTACCGAACACAAATTGGCATTGCCACAGCGCTCCCCATAGCCGTTGATTGTCCCCTGCACCATCCGACAGCCCGCCATAACCGCCCCGATCGTATTTGCCACCGCCACATCACAATCATTGTGGGTGTGAATACCAAGGGGAGTGCCAATCTCTAGGGAGTCGAGGAATTGCTGCACTTGGGAAACGATCGTGGTCACCTCCTGGGGCAACGTCCCGCCATTGGTATCACAGAGTACCAGCCATTCCGCTCCACTCACCGCCGCCGTTTTCAAAGTTGCCAGGGCATAGTCGGGATTGCGTTTGTAGCCATCAAACCAATGTTCCGCATCGTAAATCACCCTGCGTCCCTGACTGCGCAAAAAACCGATCGTGTCCCCAATCATTGCTAAATTTTCTTCCAGGGTGGTGCGCAACCCCTCCGTCACATGTAAATCCCAAGACTTGCCAAAAATCGTTATCCACTCCGTCTGAGCTGCCAAAATAGGGACAAACATGGGGTCACTGCTAGCTTGGCCACCGGCCCTACGGGTAGCACAAAAAGCGACCAGCCGACTGTGGCGTAACCCCTCCCCCCGCAAACGCTGGAAAAACTCCTCATCCTTGGGATTAGCCCCAGGCCACCCCCCCTCAATAAAATCAACCCCTAAGCGATCGAGGAGACGAGCAATTTTTAACTTGTCTTCCACCGACAGAGCTAACCCCTCCGTCTGCGCCCCATCCCGCAAAGTTGTATCGTAAATGGTAATTTTCATGGCAACCAGACAACCTCACCACCCATTCTATCGCTCTTCCCTTAGACTAACCTAGAGTTATCCCACAGGCAAAAATAGAGCTGTATCAATGCTTAGGGCAAATTACTAAGATTTGTAAATTTCTTGACGGCACAGGGATTATTAAGAGAAACTACTAAGTAATTGAGCACTTACTAGAACATGGAGACTCTGGAATTCATTATTCATCCTGACGGCAGGGTGGAAGAGAGGGTAACAGGCATTGTTGGCTCTACCTGCGAGGCGGTCACCGCTGCCATCGAGGAGAAGCTAGGGTCTGTTATCGCCAGAGAGTTAACGTCTGAGCATTTTGCCCAGCAAGTCACCTTAACAGAAGTGCAAACAGTTAGTCAATGGTAGCAAGACAGGAAATTGCCTATGTCCCACTTCACACACATTAAGACGCAGATTCGTCACTTAGAACCGCTACAGCAAGCCCTCACTGACCTAGGCATCCAATGGAAGCAAGGGGAGACAGTGCGCGGCTATCAAGGTACGACCGATCGGGCGGAAGTCGTCATTCCCCAGGCAAACGGTTATGATATTGGCTTTCGCTGGAACGGCAAGGAATATGCCTTGGTTGCTGACCTGCAGTATTGGCAACAGCCTTGGACAGTGGAAAGTTTCCTGCAAAAAGTTACCCAGCGCTACGCTCTGCAAACTGTGAAAAGCGAAGCCCTCAAGCAAGGGTTTACTCTGACGGAACAACAGAACCTGGAAACGGGGGCAGTGCGGGTAGTCCTGCAACGCTGGCATGGATAGAACGGGCTTTGAACCAGAACTGGGTGGTGCTCTGCGGCAAAAATACGTCTATGTCGATGAGTCCACCTGTATTGGCTGTGGTCACTGTGCCTACGTTGCGCGCAATACCTTCTTTCTGGAAGAAGACTACGGCAGGGCAAGGGTGATCAACCAGACGGGAGATAACGTGGCTTTGATTCAAGAAGCGATCGATACTTGCCCTGTAGACTGTATTGCCTGGGTGAATGAGCGGGAGCTAGCTCTCCTAGAAGAACGGCGTAAACACCAGGTCATTCCTAACATTGGTTTGGTAGGAGATAATGCCAGACGGGGGCACAGGGCAACCTGGAATGTAGACCTGCTCTAGGGATTACAAAACGGACAAAATTGGGGGTCAGCCTGAGCTGGGGTGACTCTTTCTTCCTTGGTATAGGAACAGGAAAGACAGCCATACACAATGGCAGCAGTTTGCTGGGTAGGTGTGCCACACCAGGCACAGGGTAGACCAGGACGGTGTTCGACAACGTCAAAACCAGGGCAGTTACAGGCGGGGCAGTGAGATTGTAATTTGCGGACTAGCTTTTCGGTGGCTTGGGCAATATTCTGCATCCGCGTAGGGTTAAACATCGCCCGCATATCAGTTTCTATATGTACTTTTGTCTGCTGCTGCCAAACTTCAGTAACAACTCTTTTCAATACCTCCCAATCAGTGATGCCTTTGGTGATCCGATCGGCAATGACCACTAGTCCATGCTCAGGAAAGCCTACCTTTTCGGCAAATTCCTCCACCTCTCGCCAAGTTTTTGCCTGGCAGTGATTAAAATTTGTGTTAGTAGAAACTTCTTCCGCCCAAATATAGATGTCCTGTCGTCGATCGTAGAGTACCACTACCTCCCGATTACAGGCAAGCAGGGGAATAGCAGGGTGGGGGAAAAAGCTGCCCTCACTGGCAATCGCTAGGGGATGGTCACAGAGGTCTAAAACCGATCTGGCTTTTAATTTAGCGGTTTCCAGCTGGTTGTGGGGGCGGGGGATGTCGCGGGTAAAGGTGCCAAACCGATCGGTGTCAAAATTGGCGATCGTACAGCATTGAATCCCGATTTCAGCTAGCAGCGGAGCAATTACCTTTTCCTTGTGGTGCATGGTGGCCACAACAGCGGTCTGTCCTTGCCAGTTGCTGGTCATTTCCCCCTTTAAGATGCTGGTCAGGTCTGTTATTATACCTGGCTATTCAGCATGGGCAAAGCGATTGTATAGGAAGTCCAAAATGTAGTTTCTCAAACTGTAGTAGGTGGGGTCTTCCATAATTTGGGTACGATCGCGAGGACGGGCAAAGGGAATAGTGACAATCTCCCCAATGGTGGCAGCGGGTCCGTTGGTCATCATTACTAGGCGATCGGCGAGAAACAGAGCTTCATCAATGTCGTGAGTAATCATCAACACTGTACAGTCCTGTTCTTGCCAGATTTGCAGGAGTTCCTCTTGTAACTCTTCTTTAGTGATGGCATCAAGAGCACCAAAGGGTTCATCTAAAATCAGCACCTGGGGACGGATAGCGAGAGCACGGGCAATTGCTACCCTTTGTTTCATACCACCAGAAATCTGGCTAGGCTTTTTCTCCATTGCCTCCAGCAGACCCACCATGGCTAGGTGATGGCGAACGATCTCTTCTTTTTCTACTAACGATCGGTTTTTATAGACTTCATCTACGGCTAAAAAGACATTTTCATAGACTGTCAACCAGGGCAGCAGGGCATAGTTTTGAAACACAACCATCCGATCGGGACCTGGTTTGGTCACCCGTTTTCCTTCTACACGCACTTCCCCTGTGGTGGGTTGCACAAAGCCTGAGACCATCCCCAACAAAGTTGATTTGCCACAACCAGAGTGACCAATGACACAGATGAATTCTCCCTGGGCGATGGATAGGTTTATATCTTTCAACACCACGTAATCCCCTTTGGGGGTGGGATAGACTTTACTGACATCGGTAAAGGTGACGAAAGACTGTTGGGGGTCGAGGCCTGGGGGGGCAGCAACATCCATAGTTACAGTTTGCATCATTTTTCTTCCTGCCATGAATAACTACACAGTTAAGGGAATTTCAGCAATGGTGAAATCACGCTTGATTGCTAGGCTGTTGAGATAACTCAAGGGGTCATCAGTAGTAAAAGTAGAACCATCGAATAGTTGAATGGGACCGCGACTGTAGGAAATGTCTGCTAGCCCCAGTTCCCTGGCAGCCGTACTAAAAACATCCACACGGCAAATTTTCTCCATCACTTCCACCCAATTTCTGGGAAAGGGAACAATTCCCCACCTTGCCATCTGGGCTATGTGCCAGAGTTGTTCTGTACGACTAGGACGATTGACACTAGTGCCAAAAAACTGATGGTGGGCGTATTGCCGTAGGGGTTTGTCCAAACTACAAGCTGCTTGATTGGGATTACTCAGGTGAATGTATTGGCTGGGCATACCCACATATTCGCGGCGGGCTAGGATTTGTTCAATTTCGGTGGCATTGTTGGGGTCAGCGCAATATTTGCCTGCTTCCAAGAGTGCCTTCACTAGGGCGATATGGGTGTTGGGATAAGCTTTTGCCCATTCCTCCCGTACTCCCAAAACCTTGCCAGGGTGACCATTCCAAATCTCCAGGTCAGTGGCAACAACAAAGCCAATCCCTTCCATGGTGGCACGGAAATTCCAGGGTTCGCCCACACAAAAGCCATCAATACTGCCAGCTTTCAAATCCACAATCATCTGAGCAGGGGGGATATTTTTCAACACCACATCCCGATCGGGGTCGATGCCGCCGCTAGCTAACCAATACCTAAGTAAGAGATTGTGCATGGAAGAAGGATGAACAACTCCCATGCGATGAACTTGCGGGTTCTCCTGCAGATAAGTGTGGAATTCCTGCAAGGAATAAATGCCTTGGTCGTAGAAGGATTTACCCAGGGTGATAGCATTGCCATTGCGCGTCATAGTCAGAGCTGTAACCACTTGGGTCAATTTCCCTGCTCCCCCCAAAGTTAACCAAGCTGGCATCCCAGAGGGCATCTGAGCCGCATCTAGGTAGCCTTCCACCATGCCATCGACAATCCCCCGCCAACTGGTCTCTCGCACTAGATTGACCTCATCCAAGCCATGTTTAGCAAAAAAGCCTTTTTCTTTCGCCACGGCTAGAGGGGCACAGGCAGTAAGAGGCACAAAGCCAATTTCCAGGTTAACCTTTTCCAGTCCGTGACGCGATAATACTGCTACTCTGCGGGCATTGAGTTTTTTCACCCGTTTTTGTTGATTTAGGAAGTAGAACATTTCACTGCGCAGGGCATAGTAACTGGGGTGATTGACTACCTCCAAGCGCTTGCGGGGACGGGGAATATCCACTTCCAAAATCTGCCCAATTTTAGACCCAGGTCCATTGGTGAGCATGACAATCCGATCGGAGAGGAGCACCGCTTCATCCACGTCGTGGGTGACCATCACGGCTGTAATTTGGTTCTCTTCACAGATGCGTAGGAGTTGTTCTTGCAAATTCCCCCTCGTCAAGGCATCCAGAGCGCCAAAAGGTTCATCGAGTAACAGCAACTTCGGTCGGACTGCCAATGCCCGCGCGATCGCTACTCTTTGTTTCATTCCCCCTGATAGATGGGCAGGGATTTTATCTGCCGCATGCTCCAGACCCACTAACTGAATGTGATGGCGAATAATCTCTTCCTTTTCTTTCTTGCTCAACCCCGCATGGACTTCATCTACTGCCAGAGCAACGTTTTCCCACACTGTTAACCAGGGCAAGAGGGAGTAATTTTGGAAGACCACCATCTTGTCCGGTCCAGGACTGCGCACTGTCTGACCTTCCAGCAAAACCACACCCTCGGACGGACGATCGAGACCCGCTATCATGTTCAGCAAAGTGGACTTACCACAGCCCGAGTGCCCAATGAGGGAAATAAATTCACCTCTCCTAATCTCCAAATCAATCCCTTTAAGGGCGAGATACTCATTGCCACCACTGAGGGGAAAACGTTTAACAATCCCTTCTGCTTTTACCAAGGTTTGCACCATCTTTTATCTCCTATTTTTCTGGAACAATCAATTTTTGTAAGAAGGACACCAACCGATCGAGGATTAACCCCACAGCCCCGATGTAAATCACTGCCACAATGATCTCACTGACATAGTTTTGCTGATAGGCATCCCAAATGAAGAAACCAATGCCCACAATCCCCGACATCACAATTTCAGCAGCAATAATCGCGAGCCAAGCTAACCCGATCGCTATTCTCAGTCCTGTAAAGATATAGGGCAGAGCGGCAGGGAAGAGAATCTTGGTGAAAAACTTGTAATTAGACAGTCTCAACACCCGTTTAACATTGATGTAATCCTGGGGAATTTGTCTCACTCCCTCTGCGGTATTGATTAGGATAGGCCACACTGCTGTGATAAAGATAACAAAAATTGCTGCCGGTTGGTTATTTTGCAAAGCTACAAGGGCGATCGGTACCCACGCCAACGGAGCAATCATGCGTAAAAACTGGAAGATAGGATCAAGGGCTTTGCTGACTAACGGTTGCAGACCAACCAGAATTCCCATGCTGATGCCCACGATCGCTGCCAGAGAATACCCCTTCGCTACTCTAGTCAGACTGGCCAGTGTTTGTAAAGCTAAGCCCTTGTCCAAGCCACCGCGGTCATAGAAAGGATACAGAATCAGAGTCCTAGCCCGTTCATCTAGCCAGATATTGATGGGACCAGGCAGTCTGGTTAAGCCAGAAGAAGAAAATAACTGCCAAACTATGAGAAAGCCAAGAATGCCAACCATGGGGGGGACAATATTACCAGCGTTTTTGCGCCAGAAAGTAGCAAGAAAATTGCCATTATTGGCGGAACCGCGATACTGTGTTGTTGCCATAACTTACTCCTATAAAACTAATACAAAAAAGAAAACGACTCCAAACTTTGCCAAGGGGCTAGGGGGACTAAATTCTGCTGAGCGTAATAGTTCCACAACAAAACTACTAAAGGCAGAAAGAAAGAACAAATAGGTAAATCTGTAGACGGCAATCGGCGTAACCTGCGACTTTTGCGATCGAGGTAGAAGAATTCCGCCTGGGTTCTACTCCGCCCCATGGCTATACCCTTTTGATCGCTAGACTTTTTAGGTAGGCTTCAGGGTCAGCGGGATCAAAAACTTTACCGTCAAAGAGTTTTTCTACACCCCTGGAATCACTCGTGGGTATGTCGGTCACTCCCAGTTCCTTAGCTGCCTCTACCCACAAGTCGGCGCGATTGACCCGATCGATTAGGGCTTTCGCCATGGCAAAATCTTTGATCTTGCCACCATGGAAATTCCATCTAATTGTCTCTGTCAAAAACCATAACTCATGGCTCTTGTAGGGATAAGAAACACTACCTAACCCATCCTTCCAGAAAAGTGGGCCCGCTTTGAAATCATCGATCTTTGGTTGATCATCTCCCATGTCATACTTACCTTGCAAAGGTGGCGTGAGCACATCCGCGGGGACATTGAAGAAATTCCTAGCTGCGAGAATTTGGACAGCTTCTGGGCGATTGTTAGGGTCATCCAACCATTGTTGTGCTTCCATCACGGCTTTGAGAATGGCTTTGGTAGCCTTAGGATGCTTGTCCACCCAGTCAGCACGGATGGCTAAATATTCCTCTGGATGGAATTCCCAGATTTGTTCCGTTAGAGCTGCCATGAAGCCAATCTTATCTGAAACTATGCGGTAGGGCCAGGGGTCACCTGTACTAAAGGCATCCATCGTGCCATTGCGCATTCCCTGTACTGTTTCTGCCGCTGGTACCGTCAATAACTCAATATCTTTATCGGGGTCAACACCACCTGCAGCAAACCAATAACGAATCCATATCTCTTGGTTAGCGTTGGGAAACGTATGGGCTGCCTTAAATTTACGACCATTAGTTTTAGCATAGCCTTTGATATAATCTGCCGCCTTACTGACATCTAGGTTTAGCCCCTTCCCTTTGTGGATACCCGCTACGGCAATTCCATTTCCTTGGGTACTGGTCTGCAACAGGACATACATCGGTACTTTGTTGCCATTAGTGATAATCCCCTCAGTGATCAAATGGGGCATAGGTATCTGCCACTGACCACCATCGATCCCGCCCCCCGCAGAACCGAGAACGACATTATCCCGCGCCGCTGCCCAACTGGCTTGCTTAGCCACTTCCACTTCCGTCATGCCATGCTTGGCAAAGAAACCCTTTTCCTGGGCAATGATCAGAGGGGCTGCCTCCAAAATAGGAATGTACCCCAACTTAATCTTAGTAGTCTCCGGTGGTTCACCAACTGGACCTCCCCCTGCTGCTGTTGTTGTAGGCGTAGCAGTAGGAGCATTGGTGGTAGGCGGATTCCCCGGACAACCCTTCAACAAGATTGACCCGATCGCTGTGGTAGCAAAAGTGCCAATAAATCGCCTACGCGAAGTGCTCGACATAACACTCAACTCCCTTCAGTTATGAATTTGCGCCCAATCCTTATAGACTTCCATCTATTCAGGCTAAGCTAAGCATATAATGCAGTCTATGAAGTTGTAAATATCAGGTACCCTCAATGTTTCTTATGAGTGTGTTCAGGTTTACTTATGAGAGAAGTTGAGCTAGGGCGATGCCCAACTCCACACTTAGCAGTCCTCCCAAGGGTGTGCCTAGTCCATAGAGGAAAACTTTTCGCCACTTGCCAGTTTGGCTGAGGTAAAAAAGGTCAAGGATATAGGTGGAAAAGGTAGTGTAGGAGCCGACAAAGCCCGCAATCGTTATTTCGTTTAACCACTGGTTGGTTGGTAGAGAAGGCAGGAGAGGGGCAAGAAAGCCCATCAGGAATGCACCAGAAATATTAATTAAAAGAGTACCTAGGGGAAAATCAAAATTTACCTTTTCTGCTACAAATAGAGTGAGATAGTAACGACTCAAGGCACCAGGAATTGCTCCTATAACCACCCAAAGGGGTAAAAATTCGTTAGTTGTCATCAATTTGTTTTTGCAGTTTGTTGCGGATATAGTTGCCTAGATTGAACCCCTGGTGCAAGCTCAGGTAGCCCAGTATCAAGCTCCCTCCCCAGTAGAGTAAATCTTGGGAAAAATCCCGTGCCAATAACAATTTGACACTGTCCAATTCATAGCTAGAAAAGGTTGTATAGGAGCCAAGAAAACCAGGGATGAGGGTCAATCTTAAATCCAAACGCCCCATAGTAAGAGGCACTAGTAGTCCCAGACAAAAGCAGCCAGTGGTGTTAACAATTAGGGTATTCCAGGGCACATGCCCGATCGTTTTCAGCAGGTAATAACGACAGAGGGAACCACTGATCGCGCCCAGGGCAATAGCTACTACAGGGCGGTTAAGCATAACTAATATTCTGTCCAGTAGCGCCGAAACCGTGGGTCATACCGATCGTTTTTACGAGCATTACAGCTGAGACAGAGAGTTTGTAAATTACTTATGTCATTAGTGCCACCTTTAGCTAGAGGAATGATGTGGTCGATAGTTAAATCTTTAGTTGCACCACAACTGCAACAGCGATAGTTATCTCTTTGGAAAACATATTGCCTCACTGCCTCAGGAATAGGCACTCTAGGGGTCATAGGGAATCACGCAACTCATCTAGGGGAGATTCAGGTTCATCAGGTTCAAACCACATATTGATCTTAATCTTACCTCTGACCCAGCCCCGTGGATCTCCTGGAATCAATTTTTCGCAGCAAATTCCTAGCTCCTTTATAATTAAATACTTATTGTAATTAATTGTGTTCCAAATCTTCCAAGTTATGGATTTTCCTTCAAATATGTAACTTTGCCAGTAATAATCAATTTGATTCACCATATTCAAGTAGTTTTCTTTCCCGACTTCACCGTATTCTTCTGGATTTACTAAACGAATCAGAGCTTGTGGTTCTAATCCTTCCATGCTACACCTCTGACTGGGTCTCCGTTATTTTAACATGTATCTTACAGTTCCTCCAATAACTCCGGTCATAGAGACTGGCGAATATCTTCTAGAGGAGAATCTGGTTCATCAGGTTCAAATTCAATTACTACTTTTGCTTTAATCTTCCCTTGCCGCCACCCCGGATCTCCAATCCGCAAAACTTCACACACTAAACCTAAACCCATGACATACTCTCGGAAGTCATCAGGCAAATAATATTCAATAATTCGTTTAGACATTTTCTTAAACTCAAAGATAGTATCAATTTCATCACTTAGCATTCTGCTTATGCTCCTATTGTAGTCTTGTTTGTTAAAATTCGGCAGATTGATATTCACAGACTGATCCAAGAGTTTGAAGCGCACCAAATCTGTAGGCTGTAGATTCATTCCTCACCTCCCGTAGAAGTTTCAGTGGACTCAAACTCATCTAGAGAAATTAGTGGTAGCTGTTTCCGATCGAGTTGCAGGGCTTGTAGGCAGGCATTTATCCCACTCACCGCTGCATTGTAAGTGTCAACCTTTGCTAGTATTTCCTGTTGTAACTTACGATTAGCCTCTAGTTTTTCTTGAACTTCTTTATCCAGGGTCTGTTCTAAATAACTCCTAGCCCGATCGTAATAATTTAGTATTTGGTGGGGGTACTCTTGGGCATGCTTAAGGATGTGATCATTGAGGGTTTGATTGATTGTTTGCCTATAGGTTCTTTTAATCGTGTCCCCAACTTTCTGCTCAAAATCCATCTTTAGAAGTTGCTTAATAGCTGGTTCAGCCTCAATCATACTATCGAAGTCAAAACTGCGACAGGACTGCTGTAAAACCGATCGTAGTTGCCATACAGTAGCTGTATATATCTCTGGTCGCTCTCTTACGTACCGATCGCATTCCGTCTTTGCCTCATTTTCAATAGCAATTTCTACCCTCTGTTGCAACTGCCTTAGCTCTGCTTCTATACCCCCGTCATTACCCAGCAAGCGATAAATTTCTTTGTAATAGTCCTGTTTCTGAACAGCATCAATTAACTGGTCAAAAAAGTTAGCAACAACCCGGCGGGAATACTCTACCAAAACTACCTCTAGTTCATTAGCTAAGTAATAGAAAGCCTCCACTAAAATACCCATGACAGGCACAGTGGAATTGCGGGGATGACTAGCTTGGGCACGGCGATGGACATCGGCTACAGAAAAGTTAGCTAATAACTCATCTAAACGCGCCACCATAGCCGCTTGCAGTGCACGGTAATCTTTTTCGTAGCTGGTATTTAACTCGCTAGCAACAGCTTTATTTAGCTCCTCTTGTAAGTGTTTGCTATAGGCTAGACCGATCGATTGTAACTGCTGACCGATTTTACCCAGCTCCTGGGACTTCATTGTTTCTGCTTCCTGGGGCTGGCTTGTCACTCCTTGGTATTGTTCTAAACAGTGCTTTTGTAACGCAATGCAGAGAGGCTGCAAGTCGTCAGCTAAATTGATAAACAGTAACGGTCTTTTTTCCTCCCTTAAATAACGAATAACTGCTTCCCTAAATTGCTCTATACCACTGTCCCAGATTAGTTGCTGTAACAAAGGTGTACCCCATTCCTGCAAAATCCTGACATAATTTTCATTGCCAGTCTCATAGCTGCGTACATCCACCCGAAACGAACTAGGTAGTTTGCCAGAATTGGCACAGTAATTCAAAAAAGCATAAACAAATTGGGGCGTTTCTTCTTTGCCCCCTTCCCCCTTCACACTTTCTGCAAATACCGAATCTAAACCAAACCGATCGTGATAGCTAGTATTTTGCACAAGCTTACCGTAGAACCCTAATAAGCCACTAGTGGTGTAGACCCTAGGTAAGTTACGGAAATCACTGTTGATTAAGCGCTCCAATCTCTGCCTTAGTTGAGTGTTATACCAAGTTTCATCAACACGATTAAAGACATAGAAGACCCGATCGCGGATATTAGGATTTGCCTTGGTTTTTTCTAGTAATTCCGTTTCCGGTGCGGTTAGCTCCCCTGCAGAAGCAGATTTAAGGACACAGACAACTGCTGATACATCGGGGTCTTCAATTTTTCTAAATGTTATCTGGGTATCTTCCTTGACAGGGGCATCAATACCAGGAGTGTCAATAATTACATTCCCATCTTCTAACATGGGGTCATGACAGTAATACTCTATCTTTTTGAGCACAGAACTGTTGACACCACGGCGCGCGTAGTTAGCTGCTTCCTGTAAACTAGAAAAGTTCAGTTTATCCATGGCAAAAATAGAATTGCTCTCGGGTTGTATGCGCTCCCGATTGGCTAGATAACCCTTGATTAAAAGTTGTAAGGCATTAGCTCGTTTCGCTTTCTCTGATTGATTTTCTCCCCCCGCCTGCCTGATAATTTCCTTCGCTTCTAGTTGTAATCTTTCTAAACTGTCATCACTGTGCAGATTTACCCCCCCTGGTATACCCAATTCTTGACATAGAGCTTCTACTAAGTTCTTGATCTCTTTTTCGCTTAAAAATGTCAAAACTACCCGTTCCCGATCGGGGCTTTCGGCATAGGCAATCCGACATTCTGTACCTGTGGCATGCCCTTCAGCACTGTAGAGTAACTCCCGCCCCAACAGAGCGTTGATGAGCATAGACTTGCCTGCACTGAAAGCACCAGCAAACACCACCTCAAAACTAGTACTAGTAATTTTGCGCAAAGAAGCCTGCACCATGGTTGTGTCTGTATGACGCAGTGTCGGCTCTTGTTTGAGTAAGTCCAGTATTTTTTGCGTGTTGTCGGCAAGCTTGGCACAGGCAGGAATGAGTAATTGCACCATAAGTAGCTCGATCGGGGGGGGACAACACAAATCTAACAGAGTCAGTTAGCAAAAGCAATATTAATAGAGTGAGAAAACTGGTAACCGATCGATAACTTCTTGTAGTGTTTCTATGGGGTGAACGAGGGCAAAGCGGACAAATCCTTCCCCCTGTTTACCAAAGCCTGCACCGGGAGATAGAGCAATTCCCTGTTCCCAAATTAATTGCCGACAGAATTCCATAGAATTGGCATGGGGAATTTTCGCCCATAGATACATAGTAGCCTTGGGTTTTTGTACTTGCCAGCCAATCCGTTGCAGAGCATCCACCATAAAATCCCGCCGTTTTTGCAACTCCAATACTGATTGCTTAACTACAATTTCATCACTGGTAAGGGCAGTAATTGCTCCCCGTAAGATACCTTGGTACTGATTAAAATCGACTACAGCTTTAATCTGTCTTAAGGCACTGATTAACTGGGAATTACCAATAGCAAATCCCACCCGAAATCCCCCCATATTGTAGGACTTAGAGAGGGTGAAAAACTCGATCGTTACTGATTTATCGGGGTCGGCTTGCAACATAGCAGGGGCAACATAGCCATCGAAGACAATATCCATGTAGGGGAAATCATGAATTAACCACAGTCCGTATCTCTGGCAAAACTCAACGGCAGAGCGAAAGAAATCCATATCCGCAATGGCGGTGGTAGGATTATGGGGGTAACTCAAAATCATCAGCTTTGCCTGCTGTAAAACCGAGGGGGGAATTGCTCCTAGGTCGGGTAAAAAATTGAACTCCGATCGGAGAGGCATCCCCCAGGGCACACCACCAGCCAAATACACTCCACCGTAGTGAGACGGATAACCAGGGTCAAGCACCAAGGCATAGTCACCAGGATTCAAAAGAGCCAGGGGCAAATGGGCTGTCCCTTCCTGGGAGCCAATGAGGGGAAGTACTTCCGTTTCAGGGTCAACTTGGATACCAAATCTCTGCTCAAACCACTGCGCCACTGCCTCCCGAAAATATTTGGTCTGCCCAAACAAGACATAGCCATGGGTGCTAGTATCCTGCAAAGCCGCAGCGATCGCTGCCAGAATAACAGGATGGGTGGGCAAGTCCGCTGAACCCAGGGAGAGGTCAATTAAAGGCTTTCCCTGTCGTAGTCTCTCTTGTTTAACTTGGTCGATCGTGGCAAATACGTTTCCCCCTAAAAAAGCCAGCCGATCGGCAAACAATTTCGCCATAAGAAATCCATCGGTTGCAGTGCGATTTCAGTATAAATCCTTACGTTTTTTTGGTAGCACAAAAAAATACCTACTTCCCAGCAGAAGTTAAGAATAGGGAACAGTCCAGACCAACAAAATTAAAATTTACTTTAGGCAGAGGGGTTTCCCGAACTCCACCAAGTATAAGATAGCTATGTTACCATTACTTTAACGCAGCAGGTTATGGAAAAACGCCATGTTTGAACGCTTTACAGAAAAGGCTATCAAGGTCATCATGCTGGCTCAGGAAGAAGCGCGCCGGCTGGGGCACAATTTTGTGGGCACGGAGCAGATTCTCTTGGGCTTGATTGGAGAAGGTACTGGCGTTGCTGCCAAAGTCCTGAAATCTATGGGGGTCAACCTCAAGGATGCCAGAATTGAAGTAGAAAAAATTATCGGGCGCGGTTCTGGATTTGTCGCGGTAGAGATTCCCTTCACTCCGAGAGCAAAACGAGTGTTAGAGTTATCCCTGGAAGAAGCGCGGCAACTTGGGCACAACTACATCGGTACGGAACATCTCCTGTTAGGTCTAATTCGGGAAGGGGAAGGTGTAGCAGCCAGAGTCCTGGAGAATTTGGGCGTAGATTTGGGCAAAGTCCGCACGCAGGTCATCAGAATGCTAGGTGAAACGGCAGAAGTATCTGTGGGTGGCAATAGCGGCAGGACGAAGACCCCTACACTGGACGAATTTGGTTCTAATCTCACCCAACTGGCGGCGGAGGGCAAGCTAGACCCCGTGGTGGGACGGGAAAAGGAAATTGAACGGGTGATCCAAATTCTCGGTCGTCGTACCAAAAATAACCCTGTCCTCATTGGGGAACCAGGGGTAGGTAAAACTGCCATTGCTGAGGGTTTAGCTCAACGCATTGCCAACAAAGATGTCCCCGATATTTTGGAAGACAAGCGGGTAGTTACCCTCGATATTGGGCTGCTGGTAGCAGGTACAAAGTACAGAGGGGAATTTGAAGAACGCCTTAAAAAGATCATGGATGAGATCCGATCGGCGGGTAATGTCATCCTGGTCATCGACGAAGTGCACACCCTGATCGGGGCGGGGGCAGCGGAAGGAGCGATCGATGCGGCTAATATCCTCAAACCTGCTCTAGCCCGTGGTGAATTGCAGTGCATTGGGGCTACTACCCTAGATGAATACCGCAAGCATATTGAACGGGATGCAGCCTTGGAGCGGCGCTTCCAACCTGTTATGGTGGGTGAGCCTTCGGTAGAAGAAACGATCGAGATTCTCTTTGGTCTGCGGGAGCGCTACGAACAGCACCACAAATTAAAGATTTCTGACGCCGCCCTCGTGGCAGCTGCCCAACTGTCCGATCGGTATATCTCTGACCGTTATCTGCCTGACAAGGCGATCGACTTGATTGATGAGGCTAGTTCCCGTGTTCGTCTAATCAACTCCCAGCTCCCGCCAGCAGCCAAGGAACTAGACAAGGAACTGCGCAAGGTGATGAAAGAGAAAGATGAGGCGGTAAGGGCGCAGGATTTTGAGCGGGCAGGTGCTCTCAGGGATAGAGAGATTGAAATCAAGCAACAGATTCGGGCGATTACCCAAGCCAAGAAGGCAGAGGCAGCCCAATCTGATGTGGTGCCTGTGGTAACAGAAGAGGATATTGCCTACATTGTCAGCTCCTGGACAGGTATCCATGTCAACAAACTGACCGAGTCAGAGTCTGCAATGCTCCTGCAGATGGAAGACACACTCCACAAGCGGGTAATTGGGCAAGACGAGGCAGTGAGGGCAATCTCCCGTGCCATTCGCCGTGCGAGGGTTGGTTTGAAGAATCCTAACCGTCCGATCGCTAGCTTCATCTTCTCTGGTCCGACGGGTGTAGGTAAGACGGAACTAACTAAGGCGTTGGCTGCCTACTTCTTTGGCTCAGAGGAAGCCATGATTCGTCTAGATATGTCCGAGTACATGGAGCGCCATACAGTGTCTAAGCTGATTGGTTCTCCTCCTGGTTATGTGGGCTATAACGAAGGCGGGCAGTTAACAGAGGCTGTCAGACGCAGACCTTATACGGTCGTTCTCTTTGATGAGATTGAAAAAGCGCACCCTGATGTCTTTAACTTGCTCTTGCAAATCCTAGAAGATGGACGTTTGACGGACTCCAAGGGAAGAACGATCGATTTCAAGAACACTTTGATTGTCATGACTTCCAATATTGGCTCTAAGGTGATTGAGAAGGGTGGTGGTGGTCTAGGCTTTGAGTTCTCGGAAAACGAGGAAGAGTCTCACTACAACCGTATCCGCTCTCTGGTCAACGAGGAGCTGAAGAACTACTTCCGTCCTGAATTCCTCAACCGTGTGGATGAGATCATTGTCTTCCGTCAACTGACGGTAGATGAAGTTAAGCAGATTGCCGAACTCATGCTCTCTGAGGTTTACAAGCGGATGGCAGAGAAGGGCATTACTCTCACAGTGACAGAGCGGTTTAAGGATTTACTGGTACGGGAAGGTTACAATCCCAGCTACGGTGCGCGTCCCTTGCGCCGTGCCATTATGCGCCTGCTAGAAGACTCTCTGGCAGAGGAAATTCTCACAGGTAAGGTGGTAGAAGGGGCAACTGTGGTTGTGGATGTGGATGACGATGGTAAGGTGTTTGTTACCAGCGAGAAAAAAACTGTAGAAGGTTCAGACAATAACCTGCAACTGCTTCCTTCTGCTTAGGTCTGTCTTCGTCTAGCTTCTCACCGATCGGTTATCTGCCGGTCGGTTTTTTCATTACAACCGCTATAGCCACTGAATTTATGAGACAGAAGCGATATGAGTGAACTTACAATCCGACAGTTATGGACGAGGGGAGATTTAGATTTACTGCCAGAAAACGGCAACCGCTATGAGATTGTAGAGGGAGAGTTGTTTGTGACGAGAGCACCCCATTGGCAGCATCAAACTACTTGCCTTAACTTTTGTCTGGCTCTGCAACAGTGGTCACAAGCTACGGGTTTAGGATATGTGGGCATGCATGTTGGTGTGATTTTTAGTGAAGAAAACGATGTGATCCCTGATGTAGTTTGGGTGACCAAAGAGAAATATCAGAGTTTGCTGGATGGGGCAGGACATCTGCGGGGAGCACCGGATTTGGTGATTGAGGTGCTATCGCCAGGGGCAGAAAATGCCAGACGCGATCGGCAGGTCAAATTGAAACTCTACTCTGTCTATGGAGTTTTGGAATATTGGTTAGCAGACTGGCAGGCTAGGCAGATAGAGGTCTACAGAAGGGAAGGGGGTGTCCTCAAACTAGCCATGACTTTGTATAACAACGACCTGCTTACTTCCCCTCTGCTACCCAACTTCACTTGCCCTGTGCAGGAAATTTTTGGTTAACTACAGTTATGACTACCAGCAAACTATCTAGCCCAAACCATGACCTGCGCCCTTGGGTAAGTGCCGACCTAGAGCTGTTGCCCCAGGACAGTAGCCGCTATGAAATTGTAGAGGGAGAGTTGTTTGTGACCAGAGCACCCCACTGGCAACATCAAACTACCTGCGGCAACTTTTACACCAAGTTAAAGTTGTGGTCTGAACGAACAAATTTGGGGTACGTTTGCCTAAATCCAGGCGTGATTTTTAGTGAGCAGAATGACGTGATTCCTGATGTAGTTTGGGTCAGCAAGCAAAAGTTTCAATCTCTAATCGATGAAGCCGGTCATCTACGGGGAGCGCCAGATTTAGTGATTGAAGTGCTATCGCCAGGGGCAGAAAATGTCAGACGCGATCGGCAGGTTAAGTTGAAGCTCTATTCTGTCTACGGGGTTTTAGAGTATTGGCTGGCAGATTGGCAGTCCAGGCAGATAGAGGTCTACAGAAGGGAAGGGGGCGTTCTCAAATTAGCCATGACTTTGTATAACAACGACCTCCTCACTTCTCCCTTACTCCCCAATTTCACCTGCGCCGTCCAAGAAATTTTTGACTAGGAAGGGGAGACCAAAGTGATCTCCCCGGGACTCTTAGGTCAAACTATGGTCTAACGTTGCAGGCAGGAAACTTGCCAGGTTCAGGGGTGGCATCAGGATAGAAAGTACGGATACCAGAGGCACGACGGAAGAACATGGTCTTAAAGTTCTTGCCATCATCGCTGACATCCAGAATACAACCATCACTACTAGCAGTGTTGCTGGAAGGGTTGTCCCGGAAGGCTTTGGTGACAAACTTCAGAATGTCTTCAGCACTGAGGGTATAGCCGTAGCCCTTGATAGCACTCTCGGAAATACCACCGCTGGCATTGCGCATCCGTACCCCGATCGTGTAAATCACTAGCGGCATAATTTCTTGCTTGCTACTATTATTCAAGAGACGACCGGCCAAACCCTTCTCCTGCAAGTCTAGGTAGCGACCGTGGAAGTGCAACCCTCCTACCTTACCCCCAGGCTCAGGTTCACCACAGAAGATGTGGTCAAAACCCTTAGTATTGGGGTCAAACCAGGCTTCTGCCAATTGGTCAAGGTATTGGTCAGGATTAGTGTATTGACTGGGACGATTACCAAAGACCCGATAACCCGTAAATTGCATGATGCGGTTGAGTTCCGCAGGATATTTTTTGAGGGCATTCTTGAAGGTGGTGGGGCTAACAGCAGTACCAGGAGCACCACAGATAGCAGCCATTTCCCGATCGAAGGCAGTCAAGGTAGGAGGGGGTGGGGTGGGGTCAGCATTACCGCCAAAAGCATTGTTTTCCGGATTATTCACCGTATCAAAGAACGGGCCGGTACCAGGAATGCCACTGCCACCTGGAGTAGGTGTTGGGGTAGGACTGGGAGAGGGACTACTAGAAGCAGCAACCCGAATGACATTGCCACAGCCACTAATAGCCGTCCAGTCCAAAACACCACTATTATTTAACTGCACATGGGTAGAAGCTTCGGGATTGGTTTGTTGATTGAAAGCAGTAATGGCATAGAATGCACCGTTTTGTAACCTTTTATTGCTGGTAGGAATACCTGCGATACTGCTAGCTACGCGGCAGGTGTTAGTGGATTGGAACACAGGCAAGTTGCCACAACCGCTGATGGCCACCCACATGAGCTGACCGTTGTATTCAATTCGTACATGGGTAGAGTCGTTGTAACTTCTGTTAATTTCACGGGCATTGTATTTGGAGTTGACAACCAGTCTTTGGGAGCTGGAGCTAATTCCGCTAATGGAACTAGCAACTTGACAATTGGAGGTAGCAGTAAATTGTGTACCAGTAGGTAGAGTCGTAGCAGCATAAGCTGGTAGGATGAGGCTGCCCAGGCACACAGGTAATGCCACCAAAGTAGTGTGTTTAAGCATAGGTCGCTGCAGAAAAAGACAATTACATAAGGATAATACCCAAGTCGCAACCTAGAAGTTAAGGTGTGTTTAAGTTTGTTGATCTCCAGTGTAAGCATAAGTCCCATCCCTAAATAAGGTACGGGTAGTATGCAGTTGACCTATTGAAGCGAAACAGACCTGCAATTCTGAAAAGCCCTGAGCCGTCATCCAAAGTACCTATAAGATTCCTACCTATCTGTCAGCAATAGACTCTAAGTATTCTAAGATTTTCACTAGTCAAGATGATTGAACAGCTACGTGTCTTTGAATTGAAGGGGATACCTCATAAGTATGCAGACAGAGGGAATTCCTTAGCCCCAAGTTGAAGGCTGCCTAAATTAAACACTGGCTAATTCAAAGCGGGCGATACATGGTTGGTCAATGCAAGAAGTGACGCACTTTCGTAAAGACCATGGCAATTCCTAGTTCATTAGCGGCTTTGATAGAATCCCGATCCCTAATGCTACCGCCTGGTTGCACGATCGCTGTAATTCCTGCTTGTGCCGCTGTTCGGACGGAGTCATCAAAGGGGAAGAAGCCATCACTGGCTAGAACCGCACCTTGGGCTTTTTCCCCTGCTTGTTTGAGAGCAATTTCTACAGCACCAACTCGATTCATCTGTCCTGCTCCAATCCCTACAGTGACACCAGCTTTGGCAATCACAATGGCATTGGATTTGACATGACGACAGACTTGCCACGCAAAGACTAAATCTGCCAAAGTGTGGGCAGAGGGAGCAATATCAGTAACTGTCTCCCATGCCTGGGTTGCAACAGGTATAGTGTCCGCTGTTTGTACTAGAAATCCACCACTGATGCACTTAATTAACTCCGACGGGCTTTGAGTGAAGTCAGATAAAAGGAGTACACGGAGATTGGGCTTTTGTTGCAAAATTGTCAATGCTGCTGGTTCTGCTCCTGGGGCAACTACACATTCCAAAAACGTGCGGGTCAATTCTTGCGCAGTAGGGACATCGATCGTTCTTGTCAACGCCACAATTCCCCCAAATGCTGATACAGGATCGGCAGCCAGCGCCCGCAAGTAACTATCCTGCAATGTTTCCCCCTGGGCCACACCACAGGGATTAGTGTGTTTGATGATGACCGTAGTGGGACGATCGTTAACAAATTCAGCAGCAAGGGCACGGGCAGCTTCTAAGTCTAACAAATTGTTGTAGCTGAGTTCTTTCCCCTGACATAGAATTGCAGATGACCAACCTTGATTACTCGTCTGATACCAAGTGGCTTGTTGATGAGGATTTTCACCGTAGCGTAGGGGTTGGGGGTTTGTTCCCCGCACTACAAAATCCTGGGTGCCAGAGAGATAGTTGCTGATAGCACGGTCATATGCCTGGGTGTGCTCAAACACTGCTATTGCCAGCTCCCTGCGAAATTCTAGGGTTGTGCCCCCCTGCTCTAAGTACTTAAGATAACGATTGTATTGACAGGGCTGACACAGGACGGTGACATAGTGGAAATTCTTCGCTGCTGCCCGCAACAGAGCTGGACCGCCAATGTCAATTTGCTCGATCGCTTCCGCCTCTGTCACACCCGCTTGGGCAATTGTTTGTTGGAAGGGGTAGAGATTGACAACCACCAAGTCAATGGGCGCAATACCCTCTTTTTGCAAATCCGCCACATCTTCTGCCAGGGCTAACCGTGCCAAAATACCGCCGTGAATTTTGGGGTGGAGTGTTTTCACTCTGCCGCCGAGAATCTCTGGTGCCCCTGTGTAATCCGAAACCCTGGTAACTGCTATGCCTGCTGCCTGGAGGACTTCCGCTGTGCCGCCACTGCTCAAAATTTGGTAGTGAAACCGATCGGTCAGGACTCTTGCCAACTCCACAATCCCTGTTTTGTCCGCTACACTGAGGAGAGCTAGTTTAGTCATTGCCACTGTGTTGAGAGTCTGTACTAGGTTAGTAGGGAAAAGCAAGACGGTCAATATGAGGCAGCTGCTACCTGGGTCTACAGCTAGGGGTATAGTCTAAACAGTAGCGTACTTGACTACTGTGAACCCCCAACAACAGAAAGCCCACTTTCTCCGCCGCAGTACAGGTGGTGGTACCCTGGAGGAGTTGAACAGCAACTGGTCTCCCATAGACTATCTAGAACGGTGGCTAAACGATGTCACCCCTGACCCAGTCCCCTCCTTACCTGGTTTACCCAGCAATGCCAATGACCCCCAATTACTTACGCAAGTCCGCCAGCAGTTTTTAGACTGGCTAACAAAACAGACATTCACTGCCACTAACCCCCTGCATGAGCGTATAGTTAGCTTCTGGCGCGATCACTTTGTCATCAGTCTACGCAAAACCAGCAACCCCTACATGTTATTGGACTACGAAAGGCGACTGCGCAACTATGCTTTGGGGGATTTTCAAGATTTATTGTGGCAAGTGACAACCAGCCCCGCCATGCTCCACTACCTCGATAGTAACCAAAATCGCAAAGGCAACATCAACGAAAACTACAGCCGCGAAGTGATGGAGCTATTCACAATTGGGATCGGCAACTACACGGAAACCGATGTGCAAGAAGGGGCACGGGCTTTGACAGGTTGGACAATACAAACTAACTTCCAGGAGGGTAGTTCTACAGCTATCTTTCGCCCTAGTCAACACGACAACGGGGTGAAAACTTTCCTAGGGAAAAGAGGTAATTTCCGTACAGAGGATATTGTTCAGATTCTTGCCAATCATCCCCAAACAGGTCGGCAATTGGGGGCAAAGCTCTGGCGTACCTTTGTGCATCCCCACCCTGAACCCCATATCGTAGAACGTCTAGGCAAAGTCTATCAAGAAAACGATCGTTCTATTGCCAAGGTGCTAGAGGCAATCTTTACTAGTGATGAGTTTTATAGCGATCGAGCCTATCGCAGTCAAATCCGCACACCCCAGGAGTTTATGGTGGCTGCTCTACGGCAATTGCAGGTGCAGGCTGACCCCAGACGTGTCAACAGCGCCTTACGATCGATGGGACAGGCTATGTATAATCCACCCACGGTCAAGGGCTGGGCAAATGACGAAGGATGGCTGACCGCTTCATCTTTACTCAGTCGGTTGAATATAGCTAGGCAAATAACTCTTACTAGCGGTGATATGGGGGGATTCAAGTTCGATCGGCAGAAGTTCTCCCAGTCAGACCTCATCTTTTTACTGTTAGACAACAACCCTGCAGGTGCAATTCCCCCATCTACGGATAACTTAGCTGTCCACGAATTTGCTGCTGTTTTGCTTTCTACCCCCCTTTATCAACTAGCTTGAGGTTTGCTATGAAAAGGCGTACATTTTTCACTCTCGCTGCTCTTACTACCTTTGCCAGTATTTGGCAAGCCCGTGCCCAGAATCTCTCTAGTAAGCAACGCACTCTGTTAGTCGTGCAACTAGTGGGCGGCAACGATGGTTTGAATACCTGCATACCCTATAGAGACCCTAACTATATCCGCCTGCGCCCTAGTTTAGCCATTAAAGACGGCATTCCCATCACTAGTCAAATCGCTCTCCATCCCAGTTTAGAGAAGCTAAAACCCTTGTTTGATGCCCAAAAACTAACGATCGTGCAAAACGTCAGCTATCCCAATCCTAGTCTGTCCCATTTTCGTTCCCAGGACATCTGGCAAAGTGGACAACTTACAGAAGGGAGCATCAGTGGTTGGTTAGCGCGGTATCTATCCACTATCAAAGCTGATACTGCGGATGCTGTTTTTATCGGCGACGAGTACCCCCTCGCTCTCCTGGGAGCAAAAGATGAACGGTATTTACAACTGTCTCCCAATCTGAGGCTGGCAACGGGGGACAAAGTTGGGCGGGCAGTCCAGGTTGCCTACAACGTCACCCAATCTCACCCCTTAGCAGAAGTTGTCCGCCAAGCGGTTTTAGCAGGTCAAGCAGCAGTGGATCAGTTCCAAAGCAAGGTTAATCAAAAGACAAATAGTGGTGACTATCCCCAGGACAATATCGGCAATCAATTTGCCTTTGCTTCTGTAGTATTGGAAGCTTTACCCCCGATCGTTTATCTGACAGTGGGGGGGTGGGATACCCATGTCAACCAACTACCCCAACATCAACGGTTGCTTAAAAGTGTAGGGGACAGTCTGGCAGCTCTGATGAATGACCTAAAAACCAGAGGCAGCGATGGCAATGTGTTGATCATGGTACAGACAGAATTTGGACGGCGAGTAGCGCAAAACGGCTCAGGGGGCACAGACCATGGCACAGCTACCCCTGTTTTCTTCCTGGGTAACAATCTCAAAGGCGGTATTTTGGGTGGGCAACCAAACCTAGACAGTTTAGTCAATGGCAACTTACCTTGGCAAATTGACTTTCGTAGTTTGTACGCAGAAACGATCGATCGGTGGTTGCACGGCAATTCTGTAGACATCCTAGGTGGCAGTTTTCCCTACGTAGAATTTCTGGCTTAGTAGGTCACTCGCTGGCAATCGCGGCTGGTTCCTGCAGGGGGTTAAAATTTGATTGTGAACAGTTCAATCTAGGTCATGGTTCTCCAGCTCAAGGTTTTCGTCCTGCCCCATCCCCTGATTCAACACTGGCTAACGGTGGCGAGGGATAAATACACCCCTTTTCCCCTGTTTCGCACTGCTTTGCAGGAATTGAGTCGCTGGCTGACCTATGAAGCAATTAGAGATTGGCTGCCCACTCAAACCATAGAGGTGGAGACACCTCTGGCTGTAACCACGGGCAAAATCATTCCCAGCCAGGTACCCCTTGCGATCGTGCCTATCCTTAGGGCTGGTTTAGCTTTGCTGGAACCCTGTCAGAGTCTTATTCCTGGGGCAAGGGTCTATCATTTGGGCATGGTCAGAGATGAGGAAACTCTTCTACCTTCCTGTTATCTCGATCGTCTTCCCTCTGTTATAGAGCCGACCACTCGCCTATTAATTTTAGAGCCGATGCTGGCCACAGGGGGGACAATTATGCAAGTGCTGGAGATGCTGACTGCACGGGGAGCTGACCCCCAACTAATGCGCATTATCAGTATTATCTGTGCGCCACCTGCTCTGCAAAAACTAAGCAATCGCTATCCCCATTTACAAGTCTTTGCCGCTGCTATTGATGAGAGCCTCAATGATAAAGGCTTTATTATACCAGGTTTGGGGGATGCAGGGGATCGCGCCTTCGGCACATAAATGTTACCCTTAATACAAACTTAATTTTCACATTCAGTTTTTAATAGAGTGAAAGTAGCTAATTCACCCATGAACTCTGATGTACCTACTGCCCTGATTGCATATTTACAAAACCCAGAGGGACTGCTGTGGCAAGCGATTCTGAAACTACAAGGGCTAGACGTGGTAGTGAAGACAGAATTAGACAATATCTATGTCTACCTGCGTGACACGAATCCCCATCTACTCCTGATAAACTATAGTGCTCAAAGGGAAAATACCCTTATCTGTGGTTCTGTCTGTCGGTGGGCGCAAGCACACTTGAAGGAGTTAAAAGTCTTCATAGTTAATCCCCTGCGCATTGAAGTAACTGAACTAGAAAGAAGGTGGGCGACAAGGCGGGGAGCGATCGATTTTTTACCCAAATTAACTACCCGCAGTGCCCTCGACTCTATTAGCAGAGTGTTAGCAGCGATCGGCAGAGAACCCAAGCAAGAGCTAACAACCACTATTCTTGGTCTAGTGGCAAAGTATAACCCCCTACCTGCTGCTGCTGAAGCAGCTACAGAGGCAGAGGAACAAAATGATAAAGCAACAGAGGACCAGGAGGAACAAGCAGTAGAATCTTGCCCTGAAGAAAAGACAGAGTATATTATCTATCGGGGTGTAAAAGTGCCGCGTTTTTCTGTGGCTGCTAATAAACATTCCCAAATAGTACATCCTAGTATTTCCTATGAACCGAAACAGGAAAAATAAATGAGAAAGAAACGATTTTGGCTCAAATCTTTCTTTGCTTTCTTATGTATTTTGTGCCTCAGTGGTGGAGGAATATATGTTTTAGCAGGTGACCCCAGCGGTACTGCTACAGGCAAGGCTGTTGATGTGCAGAATGCCCAGGGAGAAACAATCATTGCGCCAGAGGGTAGTCTCGAATTCTTCAGACAAAAGCAACAGGAACCGCTCGCTGTGCAACTGGCCGATGCCGTAGGGCAAAACCGCATAGCTATCAATCTAATGTGGGTACTTATTTCTGGATTCTTAGTGATGCTCATGCAAGCTGGGTTTGCTTTGGTAGAAACGGGCTTTACCCAAGCTAAGAATGCTGCCCACACCATGCTGATGAACTTTTTAATTTATGTAATTGGCATGACAGGTTTTTGGATAGCGGGTTTTGCCTTGATGTACGGCGGGACAAGTGTACCTACCTTGGGGGGAACAACACCTCTGGGGACAGCCCATGAGTTCACTATCAATATTTTAGGCAAGTCTTTTGGTCTATTTGCTACCAAGGGTTGGTTTTTGGGGGGCGACACTTACGACATAGGTGTTTATGCCATCTTTCTCTTCCAAATGGTGTTTATGGACACGGCAGCTACCATTCCGACGGGGGCAATGGCAGAGCGCTGGAGTCTCAAGTCCTTTGCTATCTATGGCTTGTTCATGTCTATGTTTTTGTATCCGCTGTTTGGCAACTGGGCTTGGGGGGGTGGCTGGCTAGCTAGTTTGGGTACTAACTTTGGTTTGGGTCATGGCTACGTGGACTTTGCGGGTTCGGGGGTAGTACACGCGATCGGGGGTATGTGCGCTTTGGCGGGGGCGCAACGTCTGGGACCGAGATTAGGCAAGTACAACCCTGACGGTTCAATCAATGCTCTACCTGGGCACAATATCCCCATGGGCATTTTAGGGGCGTTCATCCTTGCCTTTGGTTGGTTTGGTTTTAATGCGGGCAGTACACTAGGGGCAGCGGGAGGCGGTCTCCTACGGATTGGCGTGATTGCCACAGTGACTATGCTGGCTAGTGCAGGGGGGGCGCTATCAGCAGCTATTTACATGATTTGTCGCACAGGCAAACCTGACCCCACTATGATCGCCAATGGTCTCTTGGCGGGACTGGTAGCAGTTACGGCTGCCTCTGGCTTTATTGGCGCAACGGCGGGTTTTGTTATTGGCGTAATTGCTGGAGTGGTGGTGTGCTACTCCGTGGAAACGATCGATCGTTTAGGTATCGATGACCCCGTGGGGGCAATTTCTGTGCATGGCGTGTGTGGCATTTTGGGAGTGCTGTGTGTAGGGATTTTTGCCGATGGCACAGCAATTTATGGGGGCAGTTGGAATGGAGTAGAGGGAGCAGTACGCGGCTTGCTCTATGGGGACGTGGGGCAGTTTATCGCCCAGTTGATTGGGGCAATAGTGCTAATCATCTGGGGATATGCAGTATCGGCTGGGTTCTTCACTCTCCTTGATGAGTTTGTGGGTATGCGAGTGCCTGCCGCTGTGGAGGTAGAAGGGCTAGACATTGCCGAAACAGGGGTGATTGCTTACTCCAACCTCCAGACTAACCAGTAGAACTTAAAAGTTGTGTAAAGTTTCCCGTATATTTGCCTCTAGGTGACCTACAGTGATAAATGGCTTTGCGTATTAACGCCTATGGAAACCCTATTTGATTTCAAGACCTTGTTGTTAGTCCTGAGTGTTCTCTTCAGCGTAAGTTGCCTATTCTTTGGTACACAGAATGGTTTCTACGACACGGACAAGTACCACGGCAATGGGTCTGCCCACTAGAGTTGTGCTATGATCCTTAGATGTCTTTTTAGTATGTGTGCCCATGCCTCTGCTCCAAGAACGTAAACAAGAGATCATAAAAACTTTTCGCGCTCATCCCACGGATACGGGGTCTTCAGTGGTGCAAATTGCTCTACTCTCGGAGCGGGTCAACCAACTCACCAATCACCTCAAGGAGCACCCCAAGGATTTTTCTTCCCGGCGCTCTCTTCTGAAAATCATTGGTCAGCGGAAACGGCTGCTAGCCTACCTGAAACGGGAAAATCCTGCCCAGTACAAAGAGCTGGTTACTCGGCTGGGGATCAGGGGGTAAGATGAGCAAGCTACCCTTTGAGCCTGCCCGCCGCAGTAAAAAAAAGAAACCAGCCAAAGTTGCCCCTGCCGCAGCTAAGGTGGAACAGGATAAAGAGCCTACACCAAGGATGCCTGAGGTGGTTAGTCGGCGCATGGTAAGGCGGGTAGCTCTATTCTGTGGTGTGCCCACTTTGACTGGGTTTGCGGTACTGCTAATTAGTTATTGGATCGTCTCCCATCACCTCTTCCCGTTACCTAATGGGGCAGTAGTGGCGGTTAGTATGCTGTTTTTAGGCTTGGGGGTAGCGGGGCTGAGCTATGGCGCTCTGTCTGCTTCCTGGGATGCCGATCGGGTCGGTAGTTGGTGGGGGTGGTCAGAGTTTCAGAGGAATTTGGGCTATTTAACGGATGCCTGGAAAGCTATGCGCAGTAAAGGAGAGGTAAAACAATGATTGTGGTGATGAAGGTGGGTACGCCCCAGGAAGAAATTAACCGTATCAGTGCGGAGTTAGCCAGTTGGGGGTTGTCACCGGAGAAGATTGTCGGTAAACACAAGGTAGTAATCGGGCTGGTGGGGGAAACCCAGGAGTTAGACCCCTTCCGCATTGAGGAACTCAGCCCCTGGATAGAGTCGGTGTTGCGGGTAGAGAAGCCCTTTAAGCGCGCCAGCCTGGAGTACCGCCACAATGAGTATAGTGAAGTCGTAGTCCATACTCCCAGTGGGGAGGTAGTATTTGGGCAGCATCATCCCTTGGTGGTTACAGCGGGTCCTTGCTCAGTAGAGAATGAGGAGATGATTATTGCTACTGCCCTTAAGGTGAAAGCAGCGGGAGCGCAGTTTTTGCGGGGTGGAGCTTACAAGCCGCGTACTTCTCCCTATTCTTTCCAGGGACATGGGGAAAGTGCTCTGGAGTTACTGGCAGCGGCAAAGCAGGCATCGGGTCTAGGGGTAATTACAGAGGTCATGGATAGCCCTGATATTGACAAGGTGGCGGAGGTCGCTGATGTATTGCAGGTAGGGGCACGGAATATGCAGAATTTTGCCCTGTTAAAGCGCATCGGTCGGCAACCCAAACCTGTTTTGCTCAAGCGGGGGATGGCAGCCACGATCGATGATTGGTTGATGGCAGCGGAATACATCCTGGCAGCGGGTAACCCCAATGTAATTCTGTGCGAACGGGGGATTCGTACCTTTGATAGCAAGTACACGCGTAACACCCTAGATTTGGCTTGTATTCCTGTGTTGAAGAAGTTGACGCACCTGCCGGTGATGATTGACCCCAGTCATGGTACGGGTTGGTCGGATTATGTGCCGCCGATGGTGATGGCAGCGATCGTGGCAGGGGCAGATGCGATTATGGTAGAGGTGCACCCCAATCCCCAAAAGGCGCTTTCGGATGGTCCCCAGTCTCTCAATTTTGACCAGTTTGACCAGCTGATGCAGTCCATTAAGCCCTTTGTTAAATTGATGGGTCGGGAGAGACCAGAACCTGCCTTAGTTCGCTAACACTACGCGGGGGTAAATCGTGCCCCCTTTGGCTTTGCCTAGCCCTAGAAATTTGTCTGAGCTGCAGACCTGTACCATTCTCTCTCCTATTTCTATCTCCAGTTGAATTTTTTGTCCCTGTTGCCACTGGCGGATTTGCTGTGGGTCTAACTCTATTCTCTCTAAGTGGGAGAACACTTGTTTGGGGTCGACCAGGCTGTCGAGGGTTACCCGATCGGGAGGAGTGCTGTCTTGCAGGTGAAAGCCGTTGCTGCAAGTGCGCTCCAAGGCAGTCAACATGCCGCCACAACCTAGCAATTTACCCAAGTCGCGCGCGATCGATCGGATGTATGTCCCTGGGCTACAGGCGATGTGGAGGGTCAGCTGGGGGTAGTCCCCTGGTTGCCAGGCCAAAACCTCAATCTTGTCTATGGTGACGGTGCGGGGGCGTAGCTCAACTGAGAGACCCGATCGGGCTAAATCATACATTTTTTTCCCCTGGACTTTGATAGCGCTGTAGGCGGGGGGAATTTGCTCGATCGTGCCCACAAATTGGGGTAGAAGTTTCTCTACCTCGTCTAGGTGCAGATGGGGACAGGGTTGGTCCTGCATAACTTCTCCTTCTCTGTCGTCTGTAGTGGTAGCTAGACCAAACTTAATCACGGCGCGATAGGCTTTGCCCCCAGGAAGATAGGGCAGTAGACGGGTGGCTTGATTGAGAGCGATCGGTAATACTCCCGTTGCTAAGGGATCGAGAGTACCACTGTGCCCTGCCTTCTTAACTCCCAGAGCTTTCTTCACCTGTAGCAGACAATCATGGGAAGTGATCCCTAGGGGTTTATTGATATTGAGAAATCCACAGGTGCTAGCATCCCGCCGATTACCCATTTCTACCAACTGCCACCCCTGGAACCACCATAGTCCTGATCGTCAGAAGAGGAACTACTGCTTTCCCAGCTGCCGCCAGAAGAACCACCGTAATCGCTACTGGAACTGCTGTAATAACTTCTCTGCCTTTCATCTTCACGACGGGCTTCCTCGATCGCTCTTTCTGCTTCTTCTGTGATTCTGCGTAGGCTATGGGCTAGGCTTTCCGCGCGAGAGCGGGCCGATTCAAAGGCTTTGCTATTAAACGAACTACGAATTTCTCTCAGTTCATAGCTTTCATCATCTACGTTGTAACGATGGTAGTTCACTCTCGCGTAGGTAAAAGACGCACTTCTTGCCTGGGAAATGGCACTTTCAGCATAGGACAACTCCCTCTCTGCCTCCTCGATCGCTCTTTCAGCATCCCGCCAAGCCTCTTGGTCTTCATCTAACAAGCGACGGGCATCTGCCTGCGTTTGGCGAATTTGCAGGATTAACTCCTCCACACGATAGGGGTTTTGCGGCGTTAAAGTGATAATGTTGTTGACATCTCTTCTTTGGATTTCTAGACGACTGCAGAGGTTACGGGCTTGTTCGCGGGCATAGAACTCATGGCGCCGATCGAGGGTGTAGCGGATGTCATTCTCCATCTGCTGGATTGCCTGTCTGGCTTCCTGTTGTTTTTTCTGGAGGAGTTGTTCAGCGCGGGGGAGTTTTTCTAGCAAGACTTCTATTCCCTGTAACTTCTGTGTACCTGTCTGAATTAAATCTCGACTGGTCAGTAACCATCCCTGTTCATACCGATCGTTGGCTTCCTGCGTCAGCCTCTCCACTTCTTTTAGTTCTACATCTACTCTATCTAAGATGTTAGCCACAGTGGGTGGGCATTCTAATTCATTGGCAACTAAAGCCAGGGCATCGGGATGATAAGTCTGCTGCAACCGATCGGCAATGGGTCTGTAAGTCAGGGGAATTTTATCAGTGACAGACTTCTTGTAGTTTTTGATTTTGTTGCTTTCATTGGTGTAGTTATTGAGGAAAGTCAAACTGTCAGAACAAATGTCCCTAGCATCTTTTAGCAGTCCTTCTATCTTGTTGATACAAGTGGCAGCCCTTTGGACATCCCCCCGATCGAGACTCTCCTTGAGGGGGAGTAATTCCTGCTGCGCTTGGGTAACTCTGTGGCTGGGGTTACGGTCAGTTTCTACCAGAACTTGCTGTTCAGTGAAAGATATGCCTCGCTGCCGATAGATAGAACTAATCTCCTGTCTGCTATTGATGATAATGTTTTCTGTGTCCCGAATCTGTTGGGGTAGAATCACCCTTCGTTGTTCATCTTGGGCGATCGCTTGTTGCTGCTGTTCCCGAAAAGACACAATATCCTGTTCCAACTGAGCTAAGCCTTCACCACAGGGACTGTTGAGGGAGTTGACGGCAAAAGTTTCTAACCGATCGGAGAGTTGCCGCAGTATGTTAACCAGCCAGTTTGTAGTAATGCCATTACTCGCTAACATTTGTTCTGTTTGTTGTGTTTGCGGTATCAATACTGACTGCGCTTGCTGACAGATGGCAATCATTCTCTCTGCTTCTTGTAGCATCCGTTCTGCCGTCTTACCCTGCCTATTCCAGACACCGACGGGGTCTCTCTGCATCATCTGCCTCGCTTCGGCAATCAATCCTTGCTCCCCAATGACGTTAGGAATTAAAGTTTGCCACAATTGCCGCGCTGTAAATTCAGGGCTAGATGCCCTCTGCCAAGGTTGCACGATCGGTATTAGTCTCTTCCCTTTCTCCTCTATCTGGGTCAGAAATCCAGCAATCTCTGCGTCTTTTTGCATCACCTCTGTCAGCACCTGGTGGGATTGCCTCTGTTTTTGTACCAACTCCTCCATCAAATCGGGAAAAGATTTCTCCATCGTTGTCTCTCTGCTGTAGTTAGCTAATTGCTCTTGCCAACCTACTCCCGCCCCTGCCACCAAGGGACTTTCAGTGGGAGTGAATCTATACTGTGTGTTGCGGTCTGTCAGGAGTTTGATAGCTTTAGTAGCTGCGAAGGGATAAATCTGACTCAGGATGTCTTTGCGATCGATGATTGCTTTTGCCTCTGCCAGAATTTTTTTCCCCATCTCTAGCAACAACAAGCAGTCATTCAAATCATTTACTGCCTTCTGTACTATTGCTCCTGTCTCACCGGCGTAGTTAGCCACTACATTAAAATCAGCTGTCTGCATGAGTTCTAGCAGTTCTTCCGTCTTCTGCCGCAGTTTGCGTTCAATATCAGGAAAAAGCCCGATCGCTTCTTTTCTCTTCTTACCTGTATAACTGATCGACCAAGCATGACCACCCAGAAGGAGAATTCCTACCCCCACTCCTATTCCTAGTAGCAAACCACGGTTATTACGACCACCTGTGACTTGGGCGAAAATAGGCTGACTCTGTACTGCTGACCCTACTGCCTGTCTAATCCTGCCATTGATACGGCTGATTACTCTCTCGATCGCGGTGGCAATGTCCCCCCCAGACTGCACAGTGGCACGAAAAATTTCCAATAGTTCAGGATTGTTTTCTCCTACATTGAGCCGATCGGGTAGCTGGTCTGTTAAAAAGAAAACCCTACGTCCTTCATTACTACCAAAATAAACAGTGATTAGCACTCCCTCCCTTTCATTGGTGATCCGATTCCGAACAGACAAAAAACCAGGATGACGACTAACCGCCTCAGTAATAGCAGTTTGGTCTTGCGCCAAGTTGGAAGAATATTCCACCAAAACCAAGAATAAATTCGGGTGACGTTCCACTAACTGCTGTAACCGATCGATGTCTCTGGCACTGACAGGGTTACCTTGGATATAGATAGCAGTACTAGGACTAAAACGATTGATCACATCTCTGGGAGAACTAACTCTCACAACAGTGGCACGACGACTGACAGTAGCTTGACTAACAAACATCACATCAGATAGAACAGGACTAGCTAACAGAAAAGCGCAACCCAAAACCACACCAATTTTGCCAAAAACCTGTACCATAACTCATCCCCGCCAGAGCCTTGCCTTTATCCTAGCACTCGCCTATGCTGGATAGCACTGTGTTGCACAACACCAACCGCTGCCTCTTAAGACTTCGGTCTTGGTCTAGCAATCCCTTTTTCTACTAGAAACGCTTCCAATTCCATGACAAATTTAGTGTCAGAGTCTGGCAACTTGGTATTCTCAAAGGCTTGACGCAAATCTTGTGCAGTAGCAGGGATGGGTGCCTTTAAGTGACAGGGAATGATCTGGGTAAAATCCCACTGACATACCCGATCAAGCCAATTTTTCACAGCATAGGGAGCTTGGGGCAATATTAACTCTTGCAGAATAGGAGCCACGATCGGTCTGCCGCCCCCCCACAGGTGATAGAAAGACTCCTCCCAATTGTGTTGCCAGCGGAAAGGATAGAGACCAAAGTAGTTACGGGGAGAACGATCGGGGGAGCTAAGGGCTTGCTTGACAGTTGCCCACAGGGAGAGGGATTGTACAGCAGCGGGACGGAAATAGGTGGCAAACAAAGCAATCCGATGCCAACCCTTGCGGCGGTGTTCAGGGGTATCCGTAGGCATCTCAGCAGCAGTGTCACGGCTGTGGAACAGGAGAGGAAAAGGGTCAACCGTGAGAATTTCCGGTGGCTCCAGGCTAAAGGCAATCACCAAATCCGTCAGCAAGAGACTGCGCGTCGGTTTGTGATACAGGGCTATCTCCGCGAAATTGCCCTTACCCAAATCAATCTGCAAAATTGCATGGTCAAATTCTGTCCCCCAAGGTGTAACCCCCTCCCTAATCACTTCCCCTTGTATGCCCAACCAACTGCTGGGCAAATTGATGGGAAAACTCCACTGCCCTGGGGCTAACCATACCTGCGCCTGGGGAAAGCGGCGGCGAAAAGCGGGTAAATATACCTTGTGCTCTAACCCCGAAGTGGTAGGCAGTATGATGTGCTTGACGTCACCGTAACGATCGATCAAGGGCTGTAACAGGGACAGACATTCCTGGGTAGGAGCAACAGGGGCATAGACTAGCAAACCTCCCCCCCCCAACGCCACAACCGTCATGCGAATTGGCACCACCGCGTACAAAATTCCCTGCAACTGGTCGAACACCCAAACCCGATCGGGGACAATTTCCCGACAGAGAGTGGGGCGTTGACTATAGGGGTAGAGGGGTAATAAAAACCAATACCCCCAAAAACGGGATAAGTGCATCTACTTAGTTAACGACTCCAATAAGCCCTCACAGGCATCCAACAGCAAATCCAGGACATAATTAAAACCCTCCTCCCCACCATAGTAGGGGTCTGGCACTTCCCTCACCTTGTACTGGCGGCAATAACTACACATCATCCTTACCTTATCGTGATACTTGCCCTGGGGGTCAAGACTGAGAATATCGCGATAGTTACTGTAATCCATCGCCAAAATTAAATCATATTCCCGCAAATCCATTGGTTCTAACTGCCTAGCTGACCCCACCATCTCAATTCCCCTTGCCCTAGCCGCTTTCTGCATCCGCCGATCGGGAGGTGCACCGATGTGGTAACCCGCTGTCCCCGCTGAGTCACAAATGATTTCCCCTTCCAGTCCCCGCTGTTTTATGAGGAAATTCATGATATTCTCGGCTGCAGGCGATCGGCAAATATTGCCGAGGCAGACAAACAGTAATTTCTTAGGCATGGGACTAGTTATTGCGGGACTGGCGCAGTTCTTCCAGCAGGTCGCGGATGGTTGCCTGGTTGTTCTTAGCTAAATCCGATGCCACCTCCGTCATGCGCAGTAGTTCTCGGGAAGATTCCATAGCATCCCGCATTGTCCGCGACAGCTCCAAAATAGCACAGGCTTGCTCATTAAAGGTCTTGTAGGTGGTGTTGAGGGATTCCTGCTGGGAGATGGATATGTGCAACAATCGTTCCATGTTATGGGATTGGGTGATAATTACCTCTGTAATCTTATCGAGGCGCGCGCCCTGGGCTTGAGCTAATTCCATATAAACTCCCGTATATTGGGTTAGTTTTTCCACCACCGTCACCAGTTGCTTTAGCCGTTGATCAATGTCCTCCAGTACCGACATAACTTCTCCTTCTCACTACTCCTAGGATAACAAGTTAGAGACTATCTAGCCCCAACATGGCCCGTAAAATTAGGACTAGACAAATTGTGGCACTAATGGTAGCACTGATGAGGGCAATTGCGGTCACAGGTTTTCGCAGTAGGGGAGCGAGGGGCTGGAGGGCAAACCAAATCACCCCCAACATGATGGAAATTAGGTAGCGGGGGTAACGACTGACGTTGACAAAAAAGTCCTTCATGGCACTAGGGTCAATGACTGATGTACTACTCTATTTCTACCACCTTGCTTGGCACGGTAGAGGGATTCATCCGCTTTTTGTAGCAGTTGGGTGGGCTGCATATCCATGCTGGGTATAGTCGTGGCAATCCCCACACTGACAGTGACATGGTCAGCAACACTGGAGGTGCGGTGGGGAATTTTTAAGCTACTGACCTGCTGTAAAATTTTTTCGGCTACGTGTAATGCTCCCGCTGCCCCAGTTTCAGGCAAAATGACGGCAAATTCTTCCCCCCCGTACCTAGCAACAACATCGGCGGGGCGTCTGACAGCCAGTTGAATCGCCTTTGCCACTTCCTTGAGGCAGGCATCCCCTGCCAGGTGCCCGTAGGTATCATTGTACTTTTTGAAGTAATCCACATCACAGAGAATTATGGACAGAGGACTTTCCGATCGGCTGAGTCTGCGCCATTCCTGCTCCAATTTTTCGTCAAACAGACGGCGGTTGGACACCTGGGTCAAGCCATCAATCATAGCTAGGCGTTGCAATTGTTCGTTAGCATTGCGCAGTTCTTGCGCTTGTTGTTCAATTTTTTTACGGCTGCGAAAATCCCGCAGTTGGGAGTCCAGTAACAATCGATTAAATAACCAAGCTGCTCCTGTTACCACAATGCCCGAGAGCCAAGCGTTAGTTAAGTAAATGGGTTTATTCATGGTGGCTTGACTGGGAATAAAAGTAATGCAGATGAAGTAGAAGAGAGCATTGAGACTAAAAATTAAAAACCCCGATCGGTTGGGGTAGTAGAAGAAAACAGCAAAAATAAAAATACCAATGATGTAAGCAGTGACAAAGCCCGTTTGTATCCAGTTCAACAGAAACATGACATTGGTATAAAACAGTAGGGCAATGCCATAGCTATACCAGAGTTTTTCATGGCGAGCTTGTAATTCCGGAACAGTAAGAGCATCTTCAACGGAGGATAGGTACAAAAACGCTGAGGAGCTAAATACCAGAAATACCTGCAGCCAAATGACAAACCCCGCCAAACTGAACTCTAGGATAGGTAAGCGCTTGGTAATATAGACAACACCGACACAAATTCCTACTGCTAAGATAAAGGTAAACCAAACTAAGACCTTCGATCGGGCATAATTCCTAAAGGTGACTTCCCTGATGAAGTCTTTACGCCCCTCAGGAGGGATGCTGGTCTCGCCACTGAGAAGACTGAGAAACTGGAGAAGGCGCATAGTCTTGATTGATTCCCTCCTATATCATAGATTTCTGTCATCCTAAAATCTATAAACTTTCCCAGGACGATTGTTACAGCTGCAGGAGTTATCGGTGTCCTATCGGGCGGGGGGTAAAGTCCTCGATCGGGTGAGCCTGACATTGGCGGAGGGGGAGGTATTAGGTTTGGTGGGGGAAAGTGGTTGCGGCAAGTCCACATTGGCACGGGCAGTGGTGGGGATTCTGCCCCAAGGAACAATGGTTACGGGGGAAATACGCCTAGGGGGAGAGTCCTGGTCACCCAACTGGCGGGGGCGGAAGGTAGGCTTAATTTTGCAAGACCCCATGACTAGGTTTAATCCTTTTATGACAGTCATAGCCCATGCCAGGGAAATGCTGGTTGCCCATGGGATCAGTGCAAGGGAGGTCAAGTCCCGCCTAGAGAAGGCGTTGCTACAAGTGCAAATTGATCCCCGCTATGCCTACAGCTATGCCCATGAGTTAAGTGGGGGGATGCGCCAACGGGTGATGATTGCTTTAACACTCCTGCTCCAACCCCAACTGTTGATTGCCGATGAACCTACCACCAGCTTGGACGGGCAAACTGCTCGATCGGTTTTACACCTGATGACCTCTCTCTGTCGCCAGCAGGAGAAGGGGTTACTACTGATCAGCCACGATTTGGAGTTGGTCAGGCGCTATTGCGATCGTGTAGCAGTCATGGCAGCAGGGAAAATAGTGGAAGTTGCCAGTCCCGATCGGTTGCTCAAAGTGCCCCAGCATCCCTATACCCGCCAGTTAGTGGAGAGTTGTCGTCCCTATGCCAGACAATCTTTGGTAAATAGCGATGGGCCCGTTCTAGTGGCAAGGGAGTTGACGAAAAAATACGGGCAATTTAAGGCAGTAGATAATGTTAGTTTTGTGCTGTACCCCCAGGAGGTGTTAGGCATAATTGGTGCTAGTGGTAGTGGCAAGAGTACCACCGCTAGAATGGTGGCTGATTTAATTAAACCCGACGGGGGCAACGTCCTGATTCACAACCAAAAATTATCTGGCAAAAAACTAGCTCGCTTAGTACAGATGATTTTCCAAGACCCTAGGGCTTCCCTCAATCCCAAAATGACGATCGGGCAAGCCATTGCTGACCCCCTTATGATTCACAACATTGACTGTGACCGTTACCAATCTGTGCGTAACTTATTGGAACAGGTGGGTTTATCTGCCCAATTCATGCATCGTTATCCCCAGGAACTGTCAGGGGGGCAACTGCAACGCGTAGCGATCGCTAGGGCATTAATTTTACAGCCCCAAATTCTCATCTGTGATGAACCTGTCAGTATGCTAGACGCAAATTGGCAATGGCAGATTTTACAACTGTTAGCAGACTTGCAAAAACAATACCATCTTTCCCTCCTATTTATTACCCATGACTTGAACTTGGCACGACACTTCTGCGATCGTCTATTAGTTATGTATAGGGGGCAAATTGTAGAAACTGGTACAGCGGCACAAATTATGACTAATCCTCAACACCCTTACACCCAGGAGCTAGTCAAACAAGTATGAACACTCTGGGACAAATAGCACTCGGTCTTTGTCTTGCCAGTGCCGCGGGACTGAGGGTGTTTGTGGCTTTACTGGTATGGGCAATAACTAGCAAAATGGGCTTAATTATCATTGATCAGAGTTGGTCAATCTCCCTCCAACTGCTCAGTATTTTCACGATCGGGGCTGTGGTAGAAGTTATGCTTTTTTTCCGTCCTCGCTGGGACAATTTACTGGATGCCGTAGCCCTTCCCCTCTCTGCTGTAGTTGGGAGTCTGACCATGGCAAGTGTACTGTATAACTTCCCTAACTGGGGGCAGTGGTTGATTGCCATACTTCTAGGGGGGGGAGTCGCCCTTCTGTTAAAAATAACCACTACGCTGCTGAGGGCAGATATTACCAAGAGAACAGGGGGAATTAATAACGGGTTATTCGCGACGATGGAGTTGGGTGGCTGTTTGGGATTACTACTTCTGGCTTTGCTAGAACCCCATCTGGGGGCTTGCAGTGCTTTGGGTTTGGCAGGGGTAGCCTTGCGTTATTCATGGCTGGAGCTACCAAAGTGGGTTACAAAGAACAAGTGAATTTTGTGTCTATGGGCAGAGAGAGACTCGAACTCTCATGGTGTTGCCACCGGCAGATTTTGAGTCTGCTGCGTCTACCAGTTTCGCCATCCGCCCAGGACTTTTTATAATAGCAGAGAAATCGCAAAAGCGCTACCCTATGGTGGATGTCAAACAGCCCCTTAAAATTGGCAACCTCACTCTCTACAGCCGTGTGTTTCAGTCCCCCCTGTCGGGAGTAACAGACATGGTGTTTCGGCGCTTTGTCCGACGGTTTGCCCCCCGGTCGCTGATGTACACAGAAATGGTCAACGCTACGGGACTGCACTATGTCAAAGGTTTACCCCAGATCATGGAGGTGGACAGGGAGGCAGAAACACCCATTGCCATCCAGTTATTTGACTGTCGACCGGATTTTTTAGCAGAGGCAGCAGAGAAGGCGGTGGCAGAGGGGGCAGACTTGGTGGACATTAATATGGGTTGTCCTGTGAATAAGATTACGCGCAATGGGGGGGGGTCTTCTCTGCTCAGGCAACCACGGCTTGCCCAAGAAATTGTGCGGCGAGTGGCAGCAGCGGTTCCTGTACCTGTCACGGTTAAAACCCGCATTGGTTGGTCAGACCAAGAGATTAACATTGTGGAATTTGCCCAGCGGATGGAGGATGCAGGAGCGCAATTGATCACTGTCCACGCTCGCACCCGTGCCCAGGGCTATAATGGCAGTGCCAGGTGGGAGTGGATTCGGCGGGTGAAAGAGGTAGTCAGGATTCCCGTGATTGCTAATGGGGATATTTTTTCCCTGGAAGCAGCGATCGCTTGCCTGGAGCAGACGGGGGCAGATGGGGTGATGTGTTCACGCGGGACAATGGGGTATCCCTATTTGGTGGGAGAGATTGACTACTTTTTCCAAACGGGTCAGAGAAAAGCTCCTCCCACTATCCAGGAGAAGCTGCTGTTGGCGCGAGAACATTTACAAGCTCTCTACGAATACAAGGGCACTAGCGGGCTGAGACAAGCGCGTAAACACATGACTTGGTACGCTAAGGGGTTTCCCGGTGCTGCCACCCTGCGGGATCAACTCTGTCGCTTTGACACTCTGCAGGAGGGTTTAGACCTCATCGATCGAGCGATCGAGGCAGCCAGCCCATGAGACCTTTACCCCTGGCTTTAACTCTAACGACAGTGGGAGTTGCCATAGGAGCGGGGCTATGGGTGTACTTGAACCCCATCACAGAGCAAAAAGTTACGCCTGTCCCTCCCCCTGGTTCTACCCTCGGCAATGTCACTCTGACAGAATTTGATAGTCAGGGCAACTTAATCTGGGAAATCAAAGCTAGTAAAGCAGACTATAACGAAGAAAATTTCACCGCTACAATTGTCACCGTCTCAGGTAAGTTCTATCGCCAGGGCAAGGTTTTAATTGAGGCAGAGGGTAAGGCGGGTTCGGTCAATCAAAAGGAGCGCAAAATCACTATTGATGGGGACATTAAAGCCCGCCTCCTGGATGAAAATGTTGAACTAAAAGCCGATCGTTTAGTTTGGCAAGCAGATGAGGACCTCCTCACAGCTACAGGCAATATCAAAATTCAACAACCCGATCGGAAAATTACTCTTGTGGGCAAATCTCTGCGTGCTACTCCTAGTAAAAGTCATTTCACTTTAGCGGAGGCAGTACAAATTAGCAGTGCACAACCCCCTATCTCTATCAAAGCACCTGCTTTAACTTGGGCAGCACCTGAGCAGATAGTCCGCATTGATGTACCTTTCCAAGCTACTTACCAAAAGGAAGATTTAACGCTTAAGGCGCAAAAAGGTGTTTGGCAAATTCAGAAGCAAATTTTGCAACTCCCCCAATCTGCCAGACTTGTAGCGACTAAAAGGGGATGGGAACTGAATTCCCGTAATCTAGAGTGGCATATTAAAGAAAGTCTAGTGAAACTCCCCCAACCTGTGGAAATTAAAAGTCCCTCCCGCGGTTACCTGGTCTCTAGTCAACAAGGTGTAGTTAATCTGGCACAACAGATTATTCAGCTCTCTGGCAACGTTAAGGCTATTTCTACCTTTGACCAATCTCAGGTCAACGCCGATCGGGCAACCTGGAATATCCCCCAACAACTAGTCACTGCCGAGGGCAATGTTTTTTATCAGCAGGCTCGCAGTGACCTTCAGGTTAGGGGCGATCGAGCAGTGGCAGATTTAGCAAGACAAACGATCGAAGTTTCTAGTGCTAAGGCAGTAGAGACTCTAGTTATACCCCCTTAGTACCTCAAGATGAGGTTTTCATGAAAAATCAATAGACGAAAGTGATGATTACGTCTGGGACAAGAGAGACAAGGTTGACTCATAAGTCAGAGTTTTTTTAACAAAATAAGCTATATCATTAGAAAGTCGAAACTCCCAGTTAAGTAAAAACAAAGGGTGATAATAGTTGTACTATTTCCAGGAGAATTTGAGCTAGGGTCGTTTCCCTTTTCAGTGTTTTAGTTTGCAGCTGCTTGCATGAAAGAGTCAAAACAGGGAAAGCAGGGTTCAATCACATCCGCCCCTGCCTGCTTCAATCAGTTAGTCACTGGCAGTAATAAAAAGAATAAAGAATAATCGGACACTGAGATTAGCTCTTTGGACGGAGGACTGCTGCCCAGTTTCAGGGGCATTAGTGAGCAACGGGGCTGACCTACCACTGTATGACTGGGAGTGACAACAAAATAACTTAGTGATTTGGATAACTGATGGAGAATGATCGATCACACTGTCATATCGGAGTACTCCCGACACAATACTGACTAAGGAAGTATTCCTGAATCATGTATCCACAGAGGTTCACAATGATGACGCGCCAACTGACCGCAGCCCTACTGACAGCATTGACTGCCGTCGGATGTCCCGTTGTAGCTCAGACTCCCATTCGTCCTGAGACCGTTGAACAGCTAAAACAGCATATACGCCCGATTACCAATCCCGCCCAAGTATTAGCATGCCCTGATTTGGCGGCACAAGGGATCAATTTCACCCTCCTCAGCCGCACCAATGCCTTTCAGGGGCGGGTACGGATTACTGGCGTAATTCGCAACCAGGGGACAACCGCTTACTTATCCAATGCCAACCAGCAGATGGTTTATTTGTATGAACAAAATCCTGGTGGACAGCCCCGCCTTCTGGCCCAACAGCCTTTCCAAAACCTTGGTCTTGGTCAGGAAGTTAGGGTGGTTTTTGAGCGCAATTGGCATCGCTCCTCTCCAGCTGAAGGAGAATTTCCCCCCAGCTATATTGTAGAGGTGGGCTATGACCCAGACATTCGTATAGACAACAACCCCCACAATGACGACTGTCGCTTGGACAATAATCGCCTCGAACGCAGTGGCAGTGCCATCAACGCTCTATTTTGATTTGTTACGGAGCTGCTCCCCAAAGGCTTAAACCCCGCTATAGCAGCTGTCCATACTAACTATGTTGGTTGCCGGAGCAGTGGGTTTCAAGCTAGTAATGATGACCTCGAATTACGCAGTATGTATATTGATGTTGCCATTCACCCTTAGTTGGACATCTGACATCTGCCAGGACTTAAAAATTATTTTGAGTTTGGGTTAATCATTGACTGCTTTAAGCTTTGCAGAGCTTGCATGTTTTATGCCTTTTTCATTTGAGGTTCGGCTGTCATTCAACACTATTGGAGAGTAAGTATGTTTAATCCTGTGACCTTGAGTACTCCCTTCAGCCCTAGTCAACTGACCGGTTACAATGGACTAGAGTTTTTCTTCGGTAGCGACCCCAGAAAGGCTCTCTGGATTGAACCGATCGGTGATTTAGACAACGACGGCTATGGTGACCTTCTCATAAATACTAATGGTACAGACAAGTACATTGTCTACGGTCATGCTCCAGGTAAACCACCCAAAAATTCCCCTAACTCCTCTCCTTTCGCGGCGGCTGTGCCTGTTGATCTCGATCGTCCCGCTCCTCTCCTTGTCAATAATAAGCCCCTTTTTCAGTCCTACGACAGTAGAGGTCGATCGTTTCGGTTGGGGCAGGATGTCAATGGCGATGGTCTCAAAGAACTGGTGGTTTTTAATAGTGACTTACCTTCTGACAGACGAAGTTACATTTTATTTGGCAAAAAGGAGGGTTTTACTCTCAATGAGATTTTGCTTGACCCAGGAGAACTAGATGGCAAGAGAGGATTTTATCTTGCTACTGGTGTTCATAATGATTTTTATCTTGCCACTGGTGTTTATAGTGATTTTGATGGGGATGTCAACGGAGATGGGATTGTTGATCTGGCTGGTCCTGGTTTTGTTTTCTTTGGTACAAGAGGGGACTTTCCGCCAGTTCTACACCATGGCTTAATTGACGGCAGCAATGGCTTTCTGATCAAAAACGGTAACAATACTGTGTTCATTAGAAATGCCAAGGATGTAAATGGAGACGGACGGAGTGATCTGATTGTTGCTCCTAATCGCATCTTGCTCTCCTCGAGTAATTATCCGCCTGTGTTTGATCTAACTGTCCCCAACCCTAGTTTGTTGATAGAAATGCCACCGTCAACCCCCTTGGCATTGGCACGAATTCGCCCCTTGGGAGATGTAAACCGGGATGGCTTTGCTGACTTTGCCTACGTGATAAATCTCCCATGGTCTACTGAAGCTGGTACAACTACTCTGTATTTCGGTAGTGCTAATCCCAGTCAGATTACTGCCAAGGATTCTAGCCTCTCCTTTCCCCCTGGTTATGGTGTTTACGATGCTGCTGACTTCAACAATGATGGGTTTGTTGATTTGTTAATGGCTACCCATAGTAGTCCTCCCGCCTTTAGACAGTCTGGGTCCCCCGCCACCTATATTGCCTTCGGGGGATTACAGGGGTTTTCACAACCGCAAGGGATTGCTATCCAGACAAAAAATATTGGTGATTTTAATGGTGATGGCATAACTGACCTCTATGCCCACGACAAGATTTTGTTTGGTGGTACATTAATTCGACGGTTAGAGGATGCAGAAGTAGACGGTAAAAACGGCATTTTCATTGGTACAGGCTTTACACCAGTAGGAGATTTTAATGGTGATGGTAGGGTGGATTTGGCAAAAGGTGGTCTGGTCATTTTGGGTACCGATCGTATCAACAATTCCCGTACATACCTGAGTGTGACGGGCGGTGTTTATCATCACTTTTCCTTTCCCCAATTGGGATATACGAATGCCGATAGTCTAGTCTTTTATGCCTCTAATAACGGTCCCGACTGGGTGTATGGCGGTTGGGGGAATGATACCTTAGTCGGAGAATCTGGACACATGGATCAATTTAGCGGCGGACCGGGGAATGATGCGTTTGTTTTGAAAGATCAGTATGGTCTGCAAATCGGTAAAAGTTTTGCCGTCATTTGGGATTTTGAAAAAGGTCAGGATAAAGTGGTTGTGCACGGGACTGCCAACGACTACTTCTTTGTGGAGGACAATAACGCCTGGCTGGATAACAAGAATGCTCCTTTTCTGAAACACCGATCGACAGATACTAGTGCCATTCCCAATACCATCTTGGCAAGACGGTGTAATTGCCCCTTTGGTGCAGTCATGATTGCCGCTTTTTCTGATGTGCAATTAGACTTGTCCGACCTCGTCTTTGTCCCCAACACCAGAGTGGTCTAGCCCCTACTGCCAATGTAAAGGAAAGTTAAGTTGTCTTGGAGAGAAGGGATCGGGAAATGTTATCTTTAATCCTAATTCTTTTACGGAGACGACGCTATGTCTGAAGAAACCCAAAAGCCTACGGGCAAGGTGCCCATTTGGGGTGGGAGTACGGGGGGCTTACTCTCTGCCGCCTTCACGGAGGAAAAGTACCTGATCACCTGGAACAGCCCTAAGCAGCAATACTTTGAAATGCCGACCGGTGGTGCCGCCATCATGCACGAAGGCGATAACATGCTTTACTTTGCTAAGAAGGAACAGGCCCTGGCTCTGGGACGGCAACTGCGCAATTTCAAGATCACCAACTACAAAATCTGGCGGGAGTTCCCCAACGGTGACCAGGTGTACCTCCATCCTGCCGATGGCGTGTTCCCAGAAAAAGTCAACCAAGGTCGTGTAGCTGTGGGCAGCGTGCCCCGCAAGATCGGTGACAATCCCAGTCCCGGCAGTATCAAGTTTTCTGGGAAGGAACCCTACGACCCCTAGTTTTGTGGAGAAGTGATTAGGAGAGGGGAGGAATGCCTCCCTTTTTTTCACTGTCTAACTGGAACACCATGCGATAGATAGGTCGGTTTCGGCGGACTGCCCAGAGTTCCCGCGCCGTAGGAATGTGGTCAGGGTAGTGGTCGCTAAATTGCCCTGCGCCTGCCAGGTTTATGAAATCGGGGTGAGCTTCAAATTGCTGTAAAATACTGCGGGCTATATCCCAAACATCTGACTGTACTAGTACCTGTCCTGTGGGACACAGAATTTGCGCTAAAGTATTGACTAATTCCCTATTGACAAGACGGCGTTTGTGTTGGCGACGCTTGAACCAAGGGTCAGGGAAGTGAATAGTGACTTCCTTCACCTTTTTGTCAGCAGGTAAGAGATAGGGCAAGGTTTGATTGATGTTGCAAAAGAGAAAGTAAACGTTGGTTAAACCCAGTTCTGCTCGACGATCGTTGCTGTATTCTACCAGGGGCTGGCGTATTTCTAAGCCTAAAAAATTCCGATCGGGATATTTCTGTGCCATTTGGAGTAAATATTCCCCCTGTCCTGAACCCAAATCCAAACTTAAGGGCAGTGACCAGTCCTGATAGACCGCTGACCAGTCAGGGGGCGGTGTTGGTTTTTGGTATTGAATTGCCAGGGGATTGACGTGTTCCCGTACTCTTACTAGACGCGCCATCAAAACTCAATCAGAATTTTACCGATTCTCCGCTCGCGGGCTATTGTCAGTACTAGGATTTTGGGATTCTGATCCAATACAGCCAGCAATTCCTGGACATCCCGTAGAGGCTGATTGTTGATAGCTAAAATTCTATCCCCCGGTCGTAACCCCACACGGCTGGCAATGGAGTTGGGATTGATCTCTTGAATGGTAAAAGTTTGGGTATCGATCGTTACCCCTAATCTTTGCCCTCTGCTTTCTGGTGGGGGAGTGGGACGGTTAGCCGTTTGATGGATGAAATTGCGGGCAGCAATCGCGCTAGTGGCAAAACCTATCCCCTGACCATTGCCGACAATGGCTTTGTTAATCCCAATCAGTTCCCCCTTGGAATTAAGGAGCGGTCCACCGGAATTCCCAGGATTGATCGCGGCATCGGTCTGTAAATCGCCATTAGGGGCAATGCGGCTCAAAATCCCTGTTGTCAACGTGCCTGCTAAGCCAAAGGGAGCACCAATGGCAAATACCCGCTGCCCCACCTGAATACCACTGGAATCTGCTAAGCGGAGAAAGGGAAAGCGCTCATTACTGCGCACACGCACTAGGGCAAGGTCGTTACGCCGATCGGTGGCAATTACATCGCCGATGAATCTACGTCCATCCTGGGTACGAACTTCTACCTGACTAGCTCTGCCAACTACATGTTCGTTGGTGAGTATCAACCCATCAGCGCTAATGAAACTGCCTGAACCTGTGCTACCACCTCCCCTTAGTGTCACTACTGCTGGCGCAGCTAATTTGTAGACATTGATTGTAATTTGTTCGTCGTTGGTAAAGGCAAAAGTATGGGGAGGAATTCCCAAAGACAAAGTAGTGGTTAATAGACCGATCGCTAGTAACTTTCTCATAGCCCACGACTTCCTGAGCACTATTTTAGACGGAAATTGCCGCTACCAGTTTCCTTACACCCTCAGTAGTTGAGCTTGCACAAAGTTGCGCGCCCACCGATCGGCTTCTAGGATGTCCTCTAGTCTGGGTTGGGAGATACAGCTATGGGCTTGGCAGGTAGCTTCAATCAGTTTGGGAATGTCCATAAAAGCAATTCTGCCACTCAGGAAGAGAGAAACCGCCTCTTCATTAGCTGCGTTTAGTACTGCGGTCATTGTCCCGCCGATTCTGCCTGCGTTGTAAGCTAATTCCATGCAGGGATATTTGCGATGGTCAGGGGCACGGAATGTCAAACTAGCACATTTGACCAGGTCTAAGCGTTCCCAGTTAGTGGTCACCCGATCGGGATAGGACAGGGCATACAACAAGGGCAACCGCATATCCGGCAAACCTAGCTGGGCTAGCACAGAAGTGTCCTGCAATTCAATCAAAGAATGGATAATGCTCTGGGGATGGATAACAATCTCGATGTGGTCATAGTCTAAGCCAAATAGGTAGTGAGCCTCAATTACCTCTAACCCCTTGTTCATCAGGGTGGCAGAATCGATCGTGATTTTTTTGCCCATACTCCAGTTGGGATGTTTGAGGGCATCGGCGACAGTGACATGGGCTAGGGCTTCCACGGGCAAATCCCTAAAGGCTCCCCCGGAAGCAGTGAGAATAATTCTGGCTAGCCCCCCCGCCGGCACTCCCTGGAGGCATTGAAAGATGGCTGAATGTTCGGAATCAGCCGGCAGTAACTTAACGCCATACTCTGCCACTAGGGGATTGATGACTGGACCACCAGCAATCAGAGTCTCCTTGTTAGCCAGGGCTATGTTTTTCCCTGCTTTGATGGCAGCGATCGTGGGCAACAATCCCGCACAACCCACTATACCTGTAACTACTGTTTCCGCCGCCCCATAGCTGGCTACCACTTGTAAACCCTCCCCCCCTGCTACCACAATCGGCATGGGGTCAACCCCTGTGAGTGCCTCCCGCAACTCCTCCAGTTTCTCTTCCCTGGCAATCCCCACTATTTCTGGCTGGAAACGCCGTACCTGATGGGCTAGTAACTCTACATTGCTACCCGCCGCTAACCCCACTATAGAAAACCGATCGGGATATTGCGCCACTATGTCAAGGGTCTGGGTGCCGATCGACCCCGTCGAACCAAGGAGAGTGATGGGCTTCATAATTTCTTTAGGTTTTCTTCTAGTCTAACCCCTACCAGCGGTTTAGACCAGAGCAGTTTGCCACTCCAGGCGATCGAGGGTCTGGGAACGTTCGTAGGCGCGTACGAAGCTGTCCAACTTAGCTTCAATTTGGAAAGGCTCGCCCACATAACCCTGTACCGCCTCCTGGGTTTTCAAACCATTGCCCGTGATGTAAACAACTGTTGTTTCCTCTGGTTCAATCTTGCCCAGTTCCACTAACTTTTTCAGGACAGCAACTGTGGTACCCCCTGCGGTTTCCGTAAAAATACCCTCTGTTTCCGCTAGGAGCTTGATGGCTTCTACAATCTCCCCATCAGTGACTGACTCAATTTCCCCTCCCGTCTGGCGGGCAACTTCTAGGGCATAGATACCATCCGCCGGATTGCCAATGGCAATACTCTTAGCAATGGTCTTGGGTTTAACCGGGGCAATAAAGTCCCGCCCTTCCTTAAATGCCTGGGCAATAGGGGAACATCCTTCTGCCTGTGCCCCACTAAATCTCACGGCTTTCTCCCCTACCAGCCCCACCTTGATAAATTCTTGGAAGCCTTTGTAAATCTTGGTAAAGAGAGAACCTGAAGCCAGAGGAGCCACAATCCGATCGGGTAATTCCCATCCCAACTGCTCTACCACCTCAAACCCCAGGGTCTTGGAACCTTCCGAGTAATAGGGGCGGAGATTGATGTTGACAAAGCCCCAACCATAGGTATTTGCCACCTCCGAGCAAAGGCGATTCACCTGGTCATAGTTGCCGTGCACAGCAAACACCTTGGGGGCATAGACCACCGTACCTAAAATCTTACCCGCTTCTAAATCGGCAGGAATAAATACACAACAGTCCAACCCCGCATGGGCAGCGATCGCTGCTGTCGAATTAGCTAAATTGCCGGTACTGGCACAAGCCACGGTAGTAAAGCCCAACTCTCGTGCCCGACTCAGGGCTACTGAGACAACCCTATCCTTAAAGCTCAAAGTCGGCATATTCACCGCATCGTTCTTGATGTAAAGACGCTTTAGCCCTAGCCTTTTCGCCAACCGTGATGCCCGCAGCAGGGGAGTCATGCCCGTCCCCACGTCAATATAATCCTCCGTCTCCACTGGCAGGAAATCCCGATACCGCCAAATCGAATGGGGCCCTGCCTCAATGCCAGACCGCGTTACCCTCGCCCCGATCGCCTCATAGTTGTAAACCACCTCCAAAGGACCAAAACACTTTTCGCACACATGCATTGCTTTGGGTTGATAGGTAGCACCACACTCCTTACAGCGGAGCAAGCTAAAGGTCTTCTCTGTACGGGTTAGGGTCGCAGTCATGGCTATTTCTATCAAGGTCAAGCCTCAGTTTACCACAACTACAACTACCCCCCAAGTAATCCCGACTAAAATAGTCTGAATTCAAGAATCAGGCTTTTTCTGTCAATATCTGGTACAAGGGAACAGTTAACTCCTTGTCAGGGAATTGGAGGGATGGGAGTATGCTTCTAGTAGGAGTTGTGAGGATTGAGTATGGGTAATCGGTGGTTAGGTTGCGGTTTGAGCTGCTTATTGCTTAGTTATGGGGTGATAGCAGCGCCTTTAGAGTATCAGACCCAAGGCAAGCCCCAGACGGCACCCCTGTCCCAGCAATTACAGGGTAAGTTTCAACTGCCCCAGTACCTGCCGACAACTCCCATTCTGACAACGGCTGACCTAGAAGCCTTAGATGCCATGGAAGCCCTCAACAAGCTACTGGAAACAGAATTTTCCCTATTTGAATACGGGTTAGCCCTGCAGAAAGCGCGGGCAGCGATCGGGACTGCTCTCCTTGACCCTAGTGCAGTTGGTATTCCCCCTTTGCAAAATGCCCTAGCTGCCCACACTCTTGCCTATGATTTCTGGCAGACCTGCTATCTCAAACCTGATGACTTCCTCTGTGATGAAAATCGCCCCGCAGTAGCGGCTGTGCTGCGCCTCTATGCCAAGCCACGTATGGCAGAGAAAATTGCCTCCCCCGCCGAAATTGCTGTCAAATTCCCCCAACCCTGGGTCAATACCCGTGTCCATGTCTCCCTGCGGGAAACCGTGGAATACATCCCCGCGGTGGAACAAAAGCGGGTGTTGCGCCTGCTGTGGACGAGGGCTTTACAGGAGACGGAAAAAGCTCGCATTGCTTTAGGCAGACTGTAGTGGCGAAAATTTGTAAAGAAAAGTTGAAATATCCCTCTTTTGGCGTAATAATTAAGGGGTGTGATTCCAAATTGCTGTGACGAGGAGGTAGTAAGTTGGCAAGAAGACGTAAGCGCAAAAGTAAGCGTCGCCAAGAAGGGAGAAAGATTCTGGAGAATGTACCTCAATTTTGCCTCGACAGTGGTGATGATAAACCCGTAACGGCTGCGCGCAAGTTCATTCAAGCCTTTAACATTGTCCCCCCTGCTCTGTTGCTGGTGCGTCGCAATGAACACACCACCGATCGTTATTTTTGGGCAGAGAAGGGCTTGTTTGGTGCCCAGTATGTAGAGGAGAACCACTTCCTATTTCCCAGTCTGCGCTGTTCGGCAGAAAAAGTAGGAGTAGCTCAATCCTCTTAACTTCTTAAGAACTGGCTAGGCTGGCAGCCCGATCGGTTTTTTCCCAGGGTAGGTCTAGGTCAGTTCTGCCAAAGTGACCATAGGCAGCCACATCTTGATAGAAGCGCCCCTGGCGTTTGCTGGGCAGGTCGGTTAGACCAAAGTTCTTGATGATGGCAGCGGGTCGGAGGTCAAATTCCGCTTTGACCAACTCTAGGAGCTTGGCATCGTCTAGTTTGCCTGTACCGAAGGTCTCGATCGTGAGACTGGTAGGGCGGGCAACACCGATGGCATAACTCACTTGTAATTCACATTTGCGGGCAAGTCCCGCTTTCACAATGTTCTTGGCAACATAGCGACAGGCATAGGCAGCGGAACGGTCAACTTTGGTGGGGTCTTTGCCAGAGAAGGCACCGCCGCCATGGCGAGCATAACCGCCATAGGTATCAACAATGATTTTGCGCCCCGTGAGACCGGAGTCCCCTTGGGGTCCGCCGATGACAAATTTGCCCGTGGGGTTGACCAAAAAGCGGGTGTGGGAGCTAGGTTTTACTTCTAGGTCAGCAAAGACGGGTTCTACTACTTGTTCCCACACGTCTTGGCGAATGCGGGCTTGTACCTTGGTATTGTCTGTGATACCGTCGATGGCGGGGGCGTGCTGGGTGGACACTAGGATTGTGTCTATGCCTACAACTTTGCCCTGGTCGTAGACGACAGTCACTTGGGTTTTGCCATCGGGACGGAGGTAGGGGAGCTGCCCCGATTTACGACAGTAGCTGAGTTGGCGGGCAATGCGGTGGGCGAGAGCAATGGGCATCGGCATCAGTTCCGGCGTTTCATCACAGGCAAAGCCGAACATGATTCCCTGGTCGCCGGCTCCGATCGCTTCTAGTAGGTCATCTTCGCTACCCTGGCGCACCTCTAAAGCCCGATCGACTCCCTGAGCAATATCAGGGGACTGCTCATCGAGGGCAACCATGACTGCGCAACTATGGGCAGCAAAACCGTTTTCCGCATGGATGTAACCAATTTCGGCAATTTTCTTTCTCGCCAGCTCTACATAATTTACCTGTGCCTTGGAGGTAATTTCCCCTGTAATTAACACTAACCCCGTATTTACCACCACTTCTGCCGCCACGCGGGATTGGGGGTCTTGGGCCAGCAGGGCATCCACGATCGCATCGGAAATTTGGTCGCAGATTTTATCTGGATGTCCTTCTGTGACGGATTCAGATGTGAAGAGCAAGGCTTGACCTCCTAGTTTGGGTAGATTTTAACCTAACATTTTCCGCTAGATTTTGATAAACATCACCAGTGCTCCTAAAGTAAGGAAGCAAAAGATGAGAGTAATGATAACAAAGACCCGATCGTTGCCAGCGTAGACCCGATTAGGCAAGGAAGCAGCCAACACTAAAACGGTGAGGAGCACTAAAGTAGTTATGAACAGCGGTAGACTCATTGCCTACTAGCTAACTCAGCTAAGTCATGTTACCCAAGAAGGGTTAAGCAATTGTTTAACTTTTGTAGAACTTTACAGAACCGTTAGGTAGCGTTATTGTTACGGCGAATCCGCTGCCAGGTACGCCAGCCCGCATAGACCATAATCCCTGTCCCGATCGCAGCGTAGGTTCCCCCGGCCGTCATCCCTGAAATAGCCAGGGCTAAACTCCCAACCCAAAGGGTCAAGGCATAGATGAACAAAACCGTATGGCGCTTGGACACTCCTGCAGCTACCAAACGATGGTGTAGGTGCCTTTTATCGGCTACAAAAGGTGATTGTCCTCTATAAAGCCGTGTCAAGATTACTGTTAAGGCATCAAATAGAGGTACAGCCAGAATGAGGTAGGGTAAAACTACTGCCATCGTTGCCACTGTCTTTGCCACACCAATCACACTGATGCCAGCCAAGGTGAAGCCTAAATAGTAGGCTCCCCCATCCCCCATAAAGATTTCCGCCGGACGATCGGGCTTGAAGTTGTAGCGTAGGAATGCTACACATCCTCCTGAGAGGGCAGCGGCAATCAAACCCGCCCCTGATTGCTTCATAAACAGACTGGTGATCAACAAAATCAGTGCCGCGATCGCTGACACCCCTGCCGCTAAGCCATCCAACCCATCAATCCAATTCACCGCATTGGCAATTCCTGCCAGCCACAGCACTGTCACAGGAAAACTCAGTACGCCCAACTGTACTAGCCCGACAAAGGGCAAGGTGATAAACTCAATGCGCACACCTACCCACCATGCTAACCCCGCCACCAACAATTGCCCGACCAAGCGGGACAGAGCAGGCAAGTCCAGGAAGTCATCCGCTAGACCAATAGCAAAAAACAACAATCCCCCGATCGTTACGCCCCAAATCTCGTATTCCTTAGGTGTGGGCAACACGCCAAACCACCCCGCCCACCAGCAAAACAATAAAGCCGTAGCTGTCCCCAAAAATATAGATACCCCCCCGATCCTAGCTACAGGTTCTTTGTGCATCTTGCGGCTGCTTGGTTTATCAACGATACCTAGGCGCAGACCAATGGTACGCACCAAGGGAGTAGTTACCCACACAACTACTGCCGACAGACCAAATGCCACAAGAAAGGGTAAGGGTTCCCGCACCATGGAGTCTTAAGAGATCATAAGACCTATGATAGGTGGGGTAGGCAGGATAGTCTAGTCGGCGGGTAGCTGATATTGACTGATGATGCGGCGGGCAAATTCAGGCACATGGCTCAGGAGTTTGTGGGGATAGCGGCGTTTGACATACAAAAAGTTGCGAATGAAATGGGAATCAATGGAAAAGCGCCCATATTCTAAACCCTTGGGACCAATGCGATTGATGATAAACCCCAACAGCCACCCTAACCACAGGGGCAGAGTGACAGCCCGGTCATAGGCTGCGATCGATTGTTGGACTGCTGCTTTGCGATTGCCCTGGGAAATAACAGGTTGGAACGTCAACACCTCTTTCGCTATTTCTAGCATCTCCCGCCCCCGCTCGTTGCGCACAACGATCCACTGCCAACCAAAGGTAGCCCCCATATAGCCCACTACTAAATCCGCTAAACTGTTGACATAATCAAAACAAGTCATACAGGAAGGAGCAAACACATCTTTTAGTTCTTTCGTATTGAGAGCAAAGAAGGGGACTTTCTCCACGGAACCATCTTCATGTTTGAAGTGCACATTAAAATCCTGCATGAATTCATAGTGGACAACTGTATGGGGCGACCGACTGGTAGTTTCTAAAAACTTCTGCAAGCCTGCTCTGGTCACATTATCGACACAGGGCGTCCCCAAAACGTAGAGCTTGTCCAAACCTAGATGTTTTTCCACTGCCCGCAAAGCCTGAATCTGACAGCCCACACCAATTACTAGCAGTTTCTTCATCCCCGATCGTTCCACCTGTTCCAGCAGGGATAAATTGGGGGAAAGGGTAGGTTTGTTCACTCTGGCTTTGTAGATTTCCGCGGGGGTGGTAGCCAGAATAGGCTTGGGTTGAAACCGATCGGTGGGGTCGGACTGCACACAGATTACCCCTTCCACCTTGCCCTGGGTGAGCATGGCAGTAGCGATCGTAGTGACGATGCCTGTCCACTGTGCGCCTGGGATGGGGTCTATCTTTTTTGCCATCCACATTTCCTGGTGCACACCGAAGTATAGTTCCTGGTCATTGGCTAAATCCCTTGGTCTACCGTGGGTATTTGCTTCCAAATGATCAAATTGTTGATGTAAGAATGCACAAGCCTCTTTCACATAGTGGATGTAGTATGTATCACAAAGACCACATTCACTGCACAGCTCTTTTGCAGGGCGGCGGTTACTGTTTGTCTGCCCTTTAGCTTTCCAATGCTTCATAAAAATAATTTGTTATGACTAATGTTTATTGTAATCCCGCAGAGATAGTTAAACAATTGTTTAAGTTTCCTACAGTTGTTATTAACCGAGGGAAAATATAAACTTTATGGGTATTGGGTTGCTGCTAGAAACAAATGTTAATATAAAGTAGCCCTACATTGGGGAACACTCATGGCAGTCACTATTTCTAAGGGTAGAACTCCTTACTGGCTATGGTGGCTAGGGGGTAGCGTCGTTTGTTTAGGAGCAATAGCCCTTCTGTCTTTGCGCCCCAATCGAGAACCGGCGGTCAGTTTAGCAAAAACAGCAGTGGTGGAGCGGATTACCCTGCCAGTCACCCTTGGTGCCAGTGGCAAAGTTGTCCCTAGTCAGACGGTCAATCTCAGTCCCAAAGTGGGGGGAAAGCTAGTTGAACTCTTGGTAGACCAGGGAGACAGGGTTGTAGAAGGGCAAATTGTGGCCAGGATGGACAGCAGTAGTATTGAACCGCAACTGCAGCAGGCAGCCGCCCTAGTTGCCAGTGCCCAAGCTAATTTAGCGCGCTTGCGAAATGGTGCCCGCCCGGAGGAAATTAATGCCGCCAAAGCGCAAGTGGCAGCTGCCCAGGCTAGAGCGGAGTTAGCGCAAAAAAGACTCGATCGGTTTGTCGCCCTTGCCAAAGAGGGAGTGATTCCTACCGATCGGATGGATGAAATTATTGCGGAAGCCAACAGTGCCCAGGCGAATTTGCGGGATAGACAGAAGCAGTTGGAAAGGTTGCTCAATGGTGCGCGTCCAGAAGAAATCGCCCAAGCGGAAGCCCAACTACAGGAAGCCCAAGCTCGCCTGGCGGCAGTGAAAGTGCAGCTGGAAGATACTATCATTCGTGCTCCCTTTGCTGGCATTATCACTCAGAAATACGCCAATGTTGGTGCGTTTGTCACTCCTACGACTACGGCAACTCTTACCTCTTCTGCGACATCCACCTCGATCGTTGCCCTTGCTAGGGGTTTAGAAATTCTGGCAGAAATCCCGGAAGTTGATATTAGCCAGGTGCAAGTGGGTCAAGCCGTAGAGATCATTGCTGATGCCTATCCCGATCGGGTCTATCAAGGTAAAGTCCGTCTGATTGCTCCTGAAGCGGTTGTCCAGCAAAATGTCACTTCCTTCCAGGTGCGCATCGACTTACTCACGGGGCAGGACCAACTCCGATCGGGTATGAACGTGGAACTAAAACTCAAGGGCAGGGAGATTCCCCAAGCGATCGTTGTGCCCACCGTCGCCATTGTCACAGAAGGGGGACAAACGGGAGTGTATGTCGATCAAGGCGGCAAGCCAGAGTTTAGACCAGTGACGATCGGGAGTACCTTTAATCAACAAACCCAAATTCTCAGCGGCTTGACGGGAGGAGAACGCATCTATTTAGAACTACCCCGCCGGTAGGGTAACCCCTTGTTAACCTACCCTAAATCTTGCCTTAACCTCAGTGTGGGAAATTGGGTTTATTGTCTGCATTGGGTCTCGTATGACAATTAACAATCCCTTCTTTCCCCTCGACAACGGCAACAACAGCTTTACTATTCAACCTACCACTCTCTCTGGTAAATTCGGCGGACTAATTGCCCTCGATGGCAATGACACAATCACGGGCAGCGCTGCCAACGATCGGGTCAACGGCAACCAAGGCAATGACTCCATTTCTGGTTTAGGCGGTAATGATACCCTCTTCGGCGGCAAGGGGGATGACATCTTAATCGGTGGGGAGGGAGACGACTGGTTGAGTGGTGACTTGGGCAACGACACCCTCACTGGTGGTCCTGGGAGAGATACCTTTGTCCTCAGACGCGAAACTGCCAGTAATGACATCATCACCGATTTCACCCCCGGTACCGATAAATTTGCCCTAGGCAAAGGTCTCACTTTTGCTGATTTAACAATCACCACAACGGGTAACAACACTACCATCGCGATCAGAGGCGGTGCGGTCTTGGCGACGGTGCAAAATGCTGTGCCTACTGCCAATGATTTCTTTGTCATTCCCCCCAGACCGATCGTGATTGCCCACCGGGGTGCTAGCGGTCAACGACCGGAGCATACCTTGGCAGCCTATGAATTAGCGATCGATTTGGGTGCGGACTATGTGGAGCCAGACTTGGTGGTGACGAAAGATGGGGTGCTGGTAGCTCGCCATGAGCCGTTCTTGGGCACAACTACAGATGTGGCTCGCCGTCCAGAATTTGCCAATCGCCGTACGACCAAAGTGATTGACGGTGTGACAGTGGCAAATGAATGGTTCGTGGAAGATTTTACCCTAGCAGAATTGAAAACCCTGCGGGCAATTGAACCCCGTGCCGATCGGAGTAAGGCCTTCGATGGACTGTTTCAGGTGCCCACCCTGCAGGAAATTATCGACTTGGTGAAACGTAAGAGTGCCGAGACAGGCAGAACGATCGGTATTTACCCCGAAACCAAGCATCCCACTTACTTTCGCAATTTGGGTTTGGCGATGGAGCAGAGATTGGTGGATGTTCTCAGTCGCAATGGCTATACCCGTCGCACTGACCCTGTGTTCATTCAATCTTTTGAAGTGGGCATCCTCAAAGAACTCAATCGTCTAACCGAGCTGCCGCTAGTACAACTGATTGGCGTGGGTACCACCTTACCTGACGGACGGGTAGTGGGAGACCGTCCCTTTGACTTTGTTGTCAGTGGCGATCGACGTACCTATGCTGATTTACTCACGCCCCAGGGCTTAGCCGAAATTGCCACCTATGCTGATGGCATTGGACCCTCGAAGCGTTTGATTGTCGGAGCGGCGGATAATCGGGGTCTGCCGCCTACCAATGTCATTGCTGATGCCCACCGTGCTGGGCTATTGGTACATCCCTACACCTTCCGCAACGAGGCAAGCACCCTCCTAGAAGACTATAACCGTGACCCCCAGCTGGAGTATGTCCAATTTTACGGTTTGGGAGTAGATGGCTTGTTCACCGATTACCCTGGCACTGCCCTGGATGTAGTTAATATTCTTTATCCTTTCTCTCCTGTAGCTCCCTTGGCTGGTATTGGGCAACTGTCTGGGCGCTAATTAATTTAATGGATGCAGAGGCGGGTTTCTTTTTGGCTGACCAGGAAAAGCCCCGCCCTTCAGTGTCCCTCGGAGGTTGGAGAGTTTTCCCAAACCGTGGTGTACTTCCGGCGGGTAGTGCAATAGTGCAGGCGCTACTGTGCCATCCTTCTTTGCCGACTGCTGCATATTCGGTGTAGCTCACGTGATCACCTGAGAAAAAATTCTTGGGCTTCAACCCAGCGAGCATGTCAAAAACTGCTGTTCCCAAAATACTTGCCAGTCTTGCTACAGGCTGCCATGGCTGTGTATAGTAATTCTTGGATCAGCGACAGAATTTTAGACATTTATTTTTGATGAACTGGGAATTATTTTTCGCCTGTTTTATCACTATCTTCATTTCAGAATTGGGGGACAAAAGTCAGTTGGTGACGTTCACCATGACTAGTAATTCTCGCTTTCCCTGGTATATCTTCCTTGGTTCTGCCAGTGCCTTGCTGCTAACCAGTGGCTTAGGTGTTCTTCTAGGGGATGGGGTCGCCTACCTCCTACCAGACCGTCCGTTAAAAGCTCTTGCCGCCCTCATTTTTGCTTTCCTTGCCGTTCGCACTCTGGCACGTTAATCTTCTTTGGGCACTTTGGGGGGACACCAGAACAGATTTTTGCTGGAAACTCCGATCGATTCTAAAATGCTCCCCATGGTCTTAGCGCATTCCCGCCAGTAGTGCTCGTCGTTGTACATCCGATCGGGATTGAAGTCAAAGCAATAATGCAAAACGTGAGGAATATCAACTATATCCCTGGCATCCTGGAGAGAGATGAGCATAAAGCGGAAGGGTTTATTTTGACAGATTTGTTCTAGTTTTTGCACCATGTCTATAACACTATTGCGATCGGCTACCCCTGTGCGAATGAACAACAACTCGTTAGCGTGTTTGATAGTGTACCAGAAGCGAGCAGCGCGGCTAGAATAGCGCATCTTCATCCGTTCAAAGACAGGGTACATATTTTGGTCATTCTCTTCCACTTCATGGGCAAAGGACAGACCCGACCATTTCGTGTGATAGATTCTCTTTTCGTGGGGGTTATAGCGCAGATAGTCGGGGTTCCACATATTTTCAAACCGATTGGCAATAATATCTGCCACATCACTCAAAATTGTTGTCCGTGTCAGGTCAAAGGGATAGGCAGGACCGTCCCACTCCAGTTTGTACAACAACATCCGCACGGCGCATCTGTCCCCCAAGGGAATAATTCCCACCCGCGAGATAGCAGATAAAGGCGATCGGTATTCATAGACGATGGAAGACTTGGGTCTAGCTTTGATGCGACTTTCTAAGCCATCTTTACCGATCATCATAGTACGGAACTGGGCTTCCGGCTCGAGCGTATCTTTATAGACACCAGGGGGCATGGCTTTGAGGGCGCTGCGCACTTCCTGCCACATGGGATGGATGTTATATTCGTGGTCTGTTTCGTTGAGGATACGCAGGCGTTGATCACTCTCTTTCAGTAAGCCCAATTGTCCATCGTAGTAGAGAATTTGACAGGCTTTGGGGGCAAAGAGATGGAAAGTTGCTGTATATTCACTGTCACTGCCGGGGGGAATTTCCAAAACAGTCTCGATCGTTCTATCCACTTTGACAAAGAAAGACAAAGGAGTATTGCCTTTGGGGTGGTTGAGGGTGTAAATCCCTGGTAAGAGATTAGCTTTTGTGCGCACTGCCTCCTGTAACTCTCGCCAACTAGGGGAAACGATGTAGGGATAGCGAGTAGCGTTGATAAGGCGGAGGGCTTTAGTCTGGGGATTGACCATAATGTGGAAGCCCTGTTCATCCGAGAAAACTGGCACTTTGTCCGGCAGTTGTAGCTGTTTTTGTTTGTCTTGCAACTGTTGGCGATTGAGGTCAAATAGCTCTAAAGGGATAGCAGCAAACATCAAGCGATGACCTTCACTGTTGGGGTGGGCGTGATCAAAGCAGATACCTGGCTTCCAACGTCCCTGACCATTATCTAAAGCGCTGAGCCAGTTAAACACAGGTACTTCCCAACAGAGCATGCGATGGTGAGTTTCCAACAAAATGTTGTAGTGATCCTGGTTATAGTGGCCGTTGGGATAAACACCCCCTAACATCGGCAAAGCTCCGATCGCTCTAGTCATATCCAGCAACTTCTGCAAGCCACTCTCAAACCGCCTTTGGATAGCTTTGTATTCATAGTTAGGCGCGCTAGCTAAACCTTCATTCCCCAAAGATAGAGCAATGATGACGATGTCCGGACGGTGATTAGCCACCAAGTCGGGAAACCAGTCAATAATATTCGTAACGTTTGCCCCTAACTTGGCGTGTAGTAAGACCTGATGCCCAAACCGCCTGTGTAATTCCTGTTGTAATAGCCATGCCCATCCCCGCAACTTCCAAGCACTGCAGCCCGCTGCCACCGAGCTACCCACAATCACAATCCTCAGACTCCCTTCCCTTTGGGGCAAAATTACAGGGGCAGTGCCATACTCGTAATAGCTATAGGCGTAGGGCTCGATCGTGCCCCAATAGCCGTTATCAATCACCAGCATCTCAGGCGTAGGCTCGATGGGCACAGCGCGATTTTTTAACTTTGATTCCCATTCCACCTTAGTTGGGGATTTGACATGGAGATATTGGTACTCGAGGCGATTTTCTGCGTGGACAAGGTGCGCGGGGTCAAGTTCGATCTGCCAGAGGGGGTATATATCAGGATTAGTGGCGAGGGGAAGGGCTTGGGCAGGTGACCACATACCTAGCTTGGGTACAGAACCGACTATGGCAATATACTCCCCTGGTTGAGTATGGGCGCGCACTTGAAACCGATACATAGCTAGCTCCCCTGAATCAGGCTAGGTTCATAGTAGCATCAAGGGTATTAGGATTTGCCTCCCCCCCTAGGATGCGGACGAAGAGACTCGAACTCTTACGTCAAAGACACTGGAACCTAAATCCAGCGCGTCTACCAATTCCGCCACGTCCGCTTAACAGAGTTTTTATTATAGTCCATTTTAGCAGTGTTAGAATAACCAAAGATAGAGTTAATGCTGCTGTGCCTCCCCAGAAGATTGACCTACAACAATCCTATCCCTGTGTTTGTCCCCGCAAAGGCAGACTAAATCCCATCATGCTCACTGATGCCCTCGGTTGCGATAAGTGTGCTTCCATTTTTACGGTGGCAGAGGATGGCAATAGTTTAGTGCAGTTGGATGCCATTGACCCCTTTCAAGGCTGTTGGCACTGGGATGGCAAATGTTGGCGGGCGCAGCGGGTTAAAGGGGGAAAAGGGGGGCTGAGATTTTACACAGCGGGGAAGATTGCCTTGGCTATGGCGTTGTTGTTTGTTATCCTCCTCCTGCCTATCGCCCCCAAGTTGACCCCGATTGTTGTAGCGATGATGATGCTCATGGTATTTGTTCTGTTTACCTACATGCTGGCACAGGTGCGCTGGTAATATGGTGGACTTAGCTTCTTGTCTGGCAAGTGCCTATAACAGTGTGCAAGAATTCACCAAGTTTACTAACCATGTCCAGTTGCTCCGATCGGCAGCGGATGCCCTTAAAAAATATCGCCTTGACATCCTGGAAGCTAACACTCTTGATTTAGAAGCCAGCCGTGAAATGTCGGTCCCTGAGCTGATTACGGGATGGCTGAAACTCACACCCGAGCGGCTGCAAGCTGCGATCGACTGCCTCTACGAATTGGCGGATTTGCCCAGTCCGATTTCCCAACGATCGAGTCCTTCCGGCTATCGCCGTATTCCCGTAGGTACAGTGGCTTTGGTCTATGAAGCGATTCCGGAATTGAGTATTGTGGCGGCGGGAATGTGCTGGAAGGTGGGCAATGCTCTCCTCCTGCGGGGTGGCAGTGAAGTGTCTCAGACGCAGCAAGCAGTGGTGAGTATTTTGCAGGAAGTCTTGCCTAAGTACGAATTGCCGACAGCTGTACTGCAGGAAGTACCCAAGGGAACAGCGCTCAAAGATTTTCTCACCCAGGATAAGTATCTGCGCTTGGTGATCCCCTATGGTCGCCCTAGTTATGTCCAGCAGATTATGAAACAGGCAACCGTGGCGGTACTGCCTGCCGCTATGGGGAACTGCTATCTCTATATCGCCCCCACTGGCAATCTCAATAAAGCCATAAGCATCATCCTAGACAGTCGGGTGCGTTGCCCAGACCCCGTCAGTGCTATTGAAAAAGTGATAGTACACCGATCGTGGTTGGGCAATCAAGACTTTTTCAGGTTCCTGTTGCAGCTACATCATAAGGGCATTGCTCTACGGGGCTGTGAAATTGTACGGGCGGCGACCTGGAATTTGGGTGACCCCTTTGACAATTTGATCAAGGAAGAAACCAAGTGGCATGAAGCCTATCTGGACAATACTCTGGCGATTAAGGTGGTGGATGAACTAGAAGAAGCGATCGCTTGGATTAACTTAAACAGTAGCGGGCACTGTGATTGCATCTTGACGGATTCCCTCAAAGAAAGCCAAGTATTTGCCAGTCAGGTCAACAGCGGCATTGTCTATATCAACCATTTCATTCCTTTCCAGCGCTCCCACCAAAACGCTTACTTCTCTGTAGCTTTGGGCATGAGTAGTATTAAAGCAAGGGGTGGCTCCCGTTCCCCTGGATTGATCGATGTGGAAGCTCTCACCCTCACTAAACGAGTGTTTGTGGATTAGTTTTCTAACTTAGCTTTGATGAGGTCATTGGTGGTTTGGGGTTCTGCCTTGCCCTGGGTGCGCTTCATCACCTGACCCACAAAGAAACCCAGTAATTTCGTTTTACCCGCCCGATATTGCTCTACCTCCTTGGGATGACTGTTGATCACCTCCGTCACGATCGCTTCTAATTCTGCCCCTGTCATTACCTTTAGTCCCTTAGCTGCTACCAAATCCTTCACTGTTCCCTGCAGTGGCTGACTCAGAAGTTCAGGCAAGAGGTCCTTGGCAATCTTAGTGCTAATCGTCTGGTCGGCAATCAGTTGGATCATCTCCCCGAGGGCAGCGGGGGTGAGGGGAATATCAGTGATCTTGCGCTTGTTTTCATTGAGGTAGGCGGTGATGTCCCCCATAATCCAGTTAAAAGCTGGTTTGGGTTCCGCTCCCGTGGCCACTACTGCTTCAAAAAATTCCGCCACCGCCCGATCGTCAGCAATTAAGTTGGCTTCGTAGGCACTGAGGCCGTACTCTAGTTGGTAGCGTTGGCGTTTTTGGCGGGGCAGTTCAGGGAGAGAAGCGCGGTATTCCGCAATTTGGTCAGCGGTCACAACAATGGGGGGTAGGTCCGGTTCGGGGAAATAACGGTAGTCACTTGACCCCTCCTTGACGCGCATGGTGATAGTGCGTTGGCTGTTTTCCTCCCACAGGCGTGTTTCCTGCACAATTCTCTCTCCTGCCTCGATCGCTGCCACTTGGCGGTCGATTTCATAGTCAATTGCTCTTTGGATGGCATTAAAGGAATTCATATTTTTAATTTCCACCTTTGTCCCCAATTTGGTACTGCCCTTGGGACGCACAGAGACATTGACATCACAGCGCAGGGACCCTTCCTGCATGTTGCCATCACAAACTCCCAAGTAGCGCAAAATTCGCCGCAGTTCCTGGGCATAGGCAGCCGCTTCCGCCCCCGATCGCATATCCGGTTCAGAGACGATTTCACAGAGCGGCACACCAGCGCGGTTATAATCCACCAGGGAGTAACTAGAGCCTGCCAGGCGGTCTGAGCCAGCATGAACTAACTTCCCAGCATCCTCTTCCATGTGCAACCTGGTAATACCGATACGCTTTTCCCCCCCTTCCTCCGTGTAGATGGTCAGCCAGCCATTAGTAGCTAGGGGCAGGTCATACTGGGAAATTTGGTAGTTTTTCGGTAGGTCGGGATAGAAATACTGTTTGCGGTCGAACTTGCTAAAGGGAGCGATCGTGCAGTTGAGGGCTAGAGCTGCCTTGATCGCATATTCCAGGGCTTTGCCATTGAGGACAGGTAGCACTCCCGGCATGCCCAAGCACACGGGACAGACATTTTGGTTGGGGTGGGCACCGAAAGTATTGGGGCAGTTACAAAAGATTTTCGTCGCCGTTGTCAGTTGGCAGTGAATTTCCAGACCGATTACCGCTTCGTACTTTTCGCGCACACCCTTGCCTTGAATTCGCCACAGTCCCTATATTATAAGCCACAGGTTGCCGTTAGCACCAAGTGACATTAGTTACACAAATGGAGAGTAGTTTCCTCGTAATTGATACCGAAGGGCATCCCCATCTCACTGATATTGCCATTGTCAACGATCGGGGGGAAGTCATTTACAACAAACAAGTGGGTAGCCCCAATGGGCTAGGGCAAATTTTACAGGAAGTCAGCGCCATCATTAGGAATCAGCTGTTAGTGTTTCACTCCGCTGAGCACGATTTGCAAGTTTTACGGCGGAGTTTTCAATTTTGGCAATTGCCCTATCCTCCTCACCAAACTGCTTGTACCCGTGCCAAAGCCAAAAATTTATTACCCTATCTGCCGGATTTTTCGCTAGAGTATTTGAGCAAGCATCTCAACCTCAAAGTCAACGGTCGTTATTTTAATCCCCAACTAGCCCACACTGCTAAGTATGATGCCCTATTCACCTATCAACTTTACACCCATTTGTTGTCTATGATTGCGATCAATCCTTTTAGTAGCACCAGGGTCGATAATCCCTTCCAACAACACGCTGACCTCAGTGCAGTTTATGCTACTGAATTCCAGCAGTTGGCTAATCTATTGCAGGCAGTGCGGTCGGATAGTAACCAACAGAGTCGGGGGGTAGTTGTTGTTGGGGAAGCGGGTTCGGGTAAAACCCACTTGATGATGCGCCTTGCCCAGACCTACATTAAAACAAATCGTCTATTGTTTATTCCCCAGCCCAACAACCACGAGACAATTTTTTATCACATTTACTGCTGTACATTGGAATCGCTGTTTCGCAAAGTTTTGGACACCAACTATACCCAGATAGAATATCTGTTGGCAAATGCTTTCATTCACATTGTGGCAGCTTCAGAAAAGAATAAGCAGACCAAAGTAGGACAGTCTATTCTACAAGAACTACTCCATGACCCCCTCAGTATGTATAGCAAAATTTCGCGGGATACAGTGCAAAATGCTAGAACTTGGCAATACATCGAGACCAAAACCCTAAATTGGTGGAGTGAGACCTATGGAGCAGGGGGATTTGGTTTAAGTATTTTGCGCGGTATTGTCAAATTCTGTCGCTATCGGGACGTACAAAAACGGGAGGTAGTTAGACGTTGGTTGTCGGGACAAGTGATGTTGCCGGAGGAATTAACAGATGTGGACTTACCTAATTGGGAAGAGGAACTCAGTCAAGAAAGTTTTGCTACTCAGGCTCTCCAGGTGATTGGACGTTTGTCCATATTAGATGAACCCCTCATTTTTGTCTTTGACCAGTTAGAAGGTTTGTGGCTCAGTCATCATCAAGCTTTACTCCTCTCTTTTGGGCATGTCATTAAGGAATTTCTCACCCAGGTGCCTAACTGTTTAGTGATTCTCAATTTATTCCCCGATCGCTGGCAGTCCTTCCAACACAAGTTTGACCCTTCAGTTACGGAGAGAATTACCGATACAGTGATACTCAATCGTCCCTCGGATGAACAAATGTGGGCAATTTTACAACTGCGCAATCAGGGAACGGGCATTAACCTAGAAGAACTATTTACACCTGGGGAGCGCGCAGAAATCCTCAGCCAAAAGTCCATCCGATCGGTGTTAAAACGGGCTTCTCAGTATTTTCAACACAAAGTTCACCAATTACCTTTACCCCCCCTAGAGGTTACTTTTACCCAGGGGATTGATACAGAACCATCTAGTAAGTTAGCAGAAATTGAAGAACGACTGACGAACCTAGAAAATACTGTCAGAGAGATGCAAGCAAATTTGCCCCTAGTGATACCTGATGATGAAGAAGAGCCGCTGGATAAGATATTTACACCCCAGGTCCGTACAGCAGTAGATGAAGGAGATACAGAAAACATCATTATTTCCCCTCCACCTGTAGCAGCAACCAAAGATATAGAAATAGAAATCAAGGAATTTCTGCAGGATTTAGAGCAAAAATTAGAAGCAAACTACAATCCCCATGCTATTATTACTGAGGCAAATGATATTGGTAGACTACGCACGATCGCTGAAACTTTCCAGGAGCAATCTGGTTTTACTATTTCCGTTCTACCTATCCGCAAGAAAAGTCTGCCTGAAAATATTTTGCTGCAGTGGGAGCAGAAAGCATATGCCATTGGTTTTCTCTATGGCAATGTCAGTAATTTCACCAACCGCATCAAGAACTGGAACCAATTGTTACCTGAATTTCCCAATACTCAATTTATCCTAATCCGTGATGTGCGGGAACCCCAAATCAGACAGACAGCTAAGGTAGGACGGGCAGAAATTACTAAGCTCAACCAAAGTAACCAGGGTAAATTTATTGTTATGGACCGCCAAGACCGCGTGCGGTTTGACCTGTGCTATGAATTGATTGTGGCAGTGCAGAACCGAGACCTGGAAGTACCCATGGCGAAAGCGATCGATGCCCTCCTCAGCTACATGCCCTCCTACTGGCTCTTGCAAATCTTGGCAGGCTAGAGATGTTTGGGTTAAAATTTGTAAATAATTAAGTTAATTTACCTAAATGTCCACTGTTAAGCCAGACTGGTTACGGGTAAAAGCTCCCCAACGAGAGCGAGTAGGAGCAGTCAAAGAGATTCTGCGGGATTTGCACCTCAATACAGTCTGCGAAGAGGCTTCTTGCCCCAACATCGGGGAGTGCTTCCACGCTGGCACTGCTACTTTTTTGATCATGGGTCCTGCCTGTACCCGCGCTTGCCCCTACTGCGACATTGAATTTGATAAGACTCCCAGAGGACTTGACCCCACAGAGCCCGATCGTCTAGCTGAGGCAGTTTACCGTCTCAATTTGCGCCATGTGGTGATTACTTCCGTCAATCGGGATGACCTGCCCGACGGTGGAGCTAGTCAGTTTGTCAAATGTATCCAAGCTATTCGCCAGAGGATGCCTCAAACCACTATTGAAGTCTTGATCCCAGACTTCTGTGGCAATATGGATGCCCTAGGAGCTGTTGTTGCTGCCCAGCCCGAGGTTCTTAATCATAACACAGAAACAGTACCGCGTTTGTATCGTAAAGTGCGCCCACAGGGGAACTACCAGCGATCCTTAAATTTGCTTAAAACTGCACGGGAAATGGCACCCAAACTCTATACTAAGTCTGGGCTTATGGTGGGTTTAGGTGAAACCGAATCAGAAATTATAGCGGTTATGGCTGATCTTAGAAGTGTAAGTTGTGATATTCTCACGATCGGGCAGTATCTCCAACCTTCCCCTAAACATCTAGCGGTAGTGGAATTTATCCCGCCGTCTCGGTTCGATCGGTGGCGTGCAATCGGGGAGTCGCTGGGGTTTCTACAAGTGGTGGCTTCCCCCCTGACCCGCAGTTCCTATCATGCCGCTGAAGTGCAACATCTTATGTCTACACACCCCCGTTAGTATGGTCAAACTAAGCTGGCAGACATCGATCGTGTTGGGACTGGTAGGACTGGGTAGCCTTGCTCTCTCTATTGAACAGCCCTCGCCTGCTAACTCCAACAACATTCCTATCATTCGCAAAAGTACCAAGAACGTCAGTGCTCCAGGGGAAATTCGCAGTAGCGGCAAAACCGTTACTCTCGTCCCCCCTACTGATATTAGTCGTACCCTAGTGCGAGTAGGGGATCAGGTAGAAGCGGGGCAAGTAATTTTTTTGAGGGAGAAGTACCAGCAGCTAATGGCAGAACTACAGGCAGCACCACATCGGTGGGAACAGATTAGTCCCCAGTTACCGCAAACAAAAGTTCGAGCACCGATCGGGGGACAAATTCTCCGTCTCAACTCCGTAGTAGAAATTGGAAATATAAATGACCTGCAAGTGATTGCTTTCCTCAACCCCGCTGAGGTAAAAGTTGGTCAAACTGTACTCATTTTGTCTCAAAGCCAGGAAATGCAGGGGACAGTAGTGGGTACAGCGGCTGACTATGTGATTATAGAATTGGCTGAACCCAACAAAATACTGGCACTCCTAGACCACAGTTTCAAAGTAAAGGTGGTTGACAGTGGTTCTCTGGTTTCCTACAATTAAGGATTGTCGCTTATTTTCACGGTTATGGATGCCGCCACAATTATCAGGCAGATAGAAGCAAAATATCTCAAGTCAGATGTACCCCAGATATATGTGGGGGATACAGTGAAGGTAGGGGTAAAAATTATTGAAGGGGGAAAGGAAAGGGTCCAGCCCTATGAGGGAGTGGTGATTGCTAAGCGGCATTCAGGGGTCAATGCCACAATTACCGTCAGAAAAGTATTCCAGGGTATAGGAGTTGAGCGGGTATTTTTACTCCATTCCCCTAAGGTGGCTTATATCAATGTTCTCAAGCGAGGTAAGGTAAGACGGGCTAAGTTATTCTATCTGCGCAAACGAGTGGGTAAAGCAACCAGAATCAAGCAGCGCTTCGATCGTCCCATAGAAAGTAGTGGCAAAGGTACCAAGCAGTGATAAGATAAAGGTATGAGCGTCCTTAGTTCAGTTGGTAGAACGTCGGTCTCCAAAACCGGATGTCGGGGGTTCGAGTCCTCCAGGGCGCGTACAAAAGTCAACTGATACTTGAAAAAGCACCAAAATCTTAACTTATCTCAAAGCTCATTTATCTCACCCTTGTCGTGCTGTTACTATACTCTAGCCCTTGTAGCCTCAAATTTATGACCGTGATAATGGGAGACCCGTTGACGGGGAAGTGGGAGGTTGTGATAGTCAACCTCTCAAGAGAATGATGAAGCGACTATCTCGATGGGAAGTGACATGCTCACCAGAAGTGGAAAAACACCCTGAAGCTCATCCTGTCCACACAAAAGTGGAGACAAAGAGGATAACCATCATTGGTTTGGGAGGTTCGGACGGAAGAGCAAGGTAGTATCAAAGAGTAAGGAAATGGCGGAGTTAACTATGGGGTTATTTGCAAATTCAGATTACCTGAAACTCTCAAAACAAGTAATCATAAAAGTAAGAATAATATTTACTCTTTTTGCTTTTTGCAACCTTGGCGAATCTTGACTACCTTCTCTGCTAATAGGTAAAGAGAAAGTAGGGGCAAAGTTACCAGAAGTAATGTCCATGTAAATCTGGGTACCCCCCTGTGAGGCACTTGTAACTGGGTCTAATTATTGGACAGCCCAAGAGTAACGTTTGCAAATACATGAAACGACTCTCTGTAAAGGCGATGCTAACCTGGACTAATTTGAGTTCTGGTCTAAGACGAGTTAAGACATATTCCCTACCCGATCGGTTTTCTCCCTGTTTTCCCACTCCTCTGGAGTGTAGGCACGAATAGCGAGGGCATGAATTACTGTCCCCAACTCTGATCCCAGGGATTCATACACTAAACGATGTTTTTGTAGGAGGGTTTTGCCACGAAAGAGAGGAGAAACGATCGTTACTGCATAGTGCCCACTACCCCCTTCTGGATGATGACGGTGTTGCTGACTTTGATCTTGTATATGAATGTAGGTAGCTTCTAGCTTTTGTTGCAGTATCTGTTCCCAGTTATGCATACTTTCGCCCTCCCCCTAGAGAACATCAGCAAAAGCAGGACGCAAATGGCGGTATAACCGCACTCCTCCATACAGGGCTGTCACAGACAATAAAGTCGCCACTAGCCATTCTCCTCCATGTAGTACCTTTCCTACCAAGATAATGTCACGGTAGACCTCCACGATCGTTGCTAGAGGATTTAGCCACAAAATCCACTGCTGAAATTCTACTGGTACCTTAGCAACGGGGTAAACGATGGGAGTCAAGTAAAACCACAAGTTCAACACTACCGACACCGTTTGGGGAATATCTCGTAAAAACACAGTCAAACCAGCGACGAAATAAGCAATCCCGACGGTTAACGCCAGCTGGGTTAGCCACACAAAAGGCAGTAAAAGCAGAGCACCATGCACCACTGACGTAGTGAAGATCGTCGCCACCCAGAGAAGCGCTAACCCTAACAGACTTTCCAAGAAGGCTGCTAAGACTGGTACCAGGGGGAGCAACATTAAGGGGAATACCACTTTTTTGACTAAGTTAGGCTGATTGACTACAGAACCCGCTGCTTGCACTATGCCCGTCGTAAATGCCGTCCAGGGCACTAAACCCGCAAATAACCACAAACCAAAGGTGAATCGATTTTCTGGCAATGTCGGCAAATTCAACTTGACTTGCAGCACTACCGAAAACACATACGTAAAAATAAGTAGTTGAGATAAATGGTTCAGCAGAGACCACAAATTCCCTAACACTGCCCCCTGATACTTCACCGCCAAATCACGGCTGACCAGAGTCCACAGTAAATCCCAGTAAGCGTAGAGCCTGCGCATGCTAATCATCCTAACAAAAATTTTCCTCCTCTAAAAAATCTGCTATGATAAAAGTCCTGGATAGGGAGAGGTGGCTGAGTGGTCGAAAGCGGCAGATTGCTAATCTGTTGTACGGTTCGAAAGTCCGTACCGAGGGTTCGAATCCCTCTCTCTCCGCTCCTAAGTAGCTAGAAGGGCATAGCGTGCTATGAAGAAAGCTGTGGACATCTCTAAAATCACAGCCAGGGATGTAGCAGAGCTTGCCGCCCGGCTAGAACGGGATGAGTACGACAACCCGTTTGAGAGTTTGCAAGACTGGCACCTCCTGCGGGCAATTTTCCTCCAGCGTCCTGAACTGGTAGAGCCATACGTCTATTTGTTAGATAATGAACCCTACGATGAATGTTAGGTAGTATACTAGTCTAAAGCTAGTTTTGTGGCTATGAGTCCCATTCGTGTAGTTCTAATCGAAGACCACGACCTGACCCGCGTCGGTATGAAAATTACGTTGCAACAGCAGGGGATTGAGGTTATTGGTGAAGCCACTACCGCCGCGGAAGGTGTCAGTTTAGTAGAGTCCCTCCAACCCGATGTAGTAATTGTTGATCTGGGTCTGCCCGATGCTGATGGTGTGGAAGTAACTAGGCGTCTTAAGGGGTTACCGCCAGAAAAGGTTCCTAGAGTACTGATCTTGACCCTGACGGATACAGAGGAGACAGTACTAGCAGCCTTTGCAGCGGGGGCAGATTCCTACTGTATTAAGGATACCAGTTCAGAGAACCTCCTCCAAGCAATTAGACTGACAGCAGAGGGTAATTCCTGGGTCGATCCTGCTATTGCTAAGATTGTCCTCAATCAGGTTCGTAAGGTAGCGGATGTAAAAACTGTTCAGATCGAGGCTTCTGACCCCGAATATAAGCAAATCTTAGCCTCTACCCCCCTTACAGAAAGAGAACTGGAGGTTTTAACGGAAATTGTCAACGGTTATAGCAATGCTCAGATTGCTGAACGTCTCTACATTACCGTCGGCACAGTGAAGACTCATGTACGTAATATTCTCAACAAGCTCTGTGCGGATGACCGTACCCAAGCGGCTGTCAGAGCGCTCCGATCGGGTTTAGTTAAGTAGCTACAGTGGGGGTAAGGGGACTTGAACCCCTATTGCTCCCGCCGACTATATACGTTGACAAAAATTATGCCAAAAATCAGGCGTAGAAAATAACAGTAGTTGCTTTTATCAACGAGGGAGTACTATTGAATCTGCAACCTATTGCGCAAGTTAGTGTCTTAGTCTTATTTGAAATGAAATAGGTACAGGTAGACAGAGAGCCAGCGCAACTGTTGTTTGTGGTTTTCAACGAGTCCGTGTTAGGCACACTGAGAGCCGAGAATTATTGATGCTGTGGGTAGTTGCTTATAGCGACAGAGATACCCAATCCCACTTCCTAGTTGGGTAAGAAGTGGTGTTACTACCCATCTTTGAGCTGCTCTCCTCATTGCACGGCCCAACCCCTGCACGGGATAAAAGTCAGCTAAAGACAGGTAGTCCCTATTGGGTTTCCAACAAGTCCGTGTTAGGCACACGGAAAGCCAAAATTGACTGGAAGTCCATCGAGGAGGGCCGCCGTAGTGTTTCCAACAAGTCCGTGTTAGGCACACGGAAAGCCCCAGAACCACACGGGAAAACAAGGCCGCTCGTTTGAAAGTTTCCAACAAGTCCGTGTTAGGCACACGGAAAGCCCAGAAAGTCTCACCAAAGCGGCTAAGGTCGAAGCCGCCAGTTTCCAACAAGTCCGTGTTAGGCACACGGAAAGCCGAAAGTATGGAAACACTAGAGAAATTAAAAAGAAAGGTGTTTCCAACAAGTCCGTGTTAGGCACACGGAAAGCCAGTTGGGGAGGGCATTGAGCAAGTAGTTGGTCATAGTAGTTTCCAACAAGTCCGTGTTAGGCACACGGAAAGCCCTGCAGATAGTCCAAGAGGTACTAACCTCCCGAAAAGTTTCCAACAAGTCCGTGTTAGGCACACGGAAAGCCCGACTCGTAGCTACTCTCTAACTAAAGAGAGCTCCAAAAGTTTCCAACAAGTCCGTGTTAGGCACACGGAAAGCCAGGCGCCGAGCCGCCTCCCGGAGGTTCCACGGCTTTCCGGTTTCCAACAAGTCCGTGTTAGGCACACGGAAAGCCGTAGAAATAGGGGATTCCACCGCCAGCAGCCCAGGGTTTCCAACAAGTCCGTGTTAGGCACACGGAAAGCCCGTTCGATCGTCAGCCCATACTCCAGGGCGCGATCGTGTTTCCAACAAGTCCGTGTTAGGCACACGGAAAGCCGAGACCCCAGGAGGAAGAGCATGAGAAAGAAACCAGGTTTCCAACAAGTCCGTGTTAGGCACACGGAAAGCCTCTACGCGGAGGAGATAGCTGCCACCCACCTGGTGGGTTTCCAACAAGTCCGTGTTAGGCACACGGAAAGCCGCTAAGAAATAACAGCCCAATAGGGAAGGCAACTGCGTAGTTTCCAACAAGTCCGTGTTAGGCACACGGAAAGCCGCGGCTAGATTCAATCATGCTAGAGAAAATCATTGGTTTCCAACAAGTCCGTGTTAGGCACACGGAAAGCCCCAGAAGAGGACAGCTCCCTAGAGGGGAGTATGAAGTTTCCAACAAGTCCGTGTTAGGCACACGGAAAGCCCGACCCCAACCGTCCACGGACCGGGCGGCGTGGCCCCAGTTTCCAACAAGTCCGTGTTAGGCACACGGAAAGCCTTTCCTAAATCGCCCTGAGCAGTGCCAATGCCGCGCGGTAGGGTTTCCAACAAGTCCGTGTTAGGCACACGGAAAGCCTCCTCCTTGTGGGAGCAGCTTTTAGTATAGCTTCCAGGGACTGATCCCGAACACCTCTTGGTAAGTAAAGTTTCCCCGATCGTTTTTAGGTTCTTCCTACCCCTGAAACCCTGATGCCAGGGACAACCGAGCACTGCCAAGAGAAAAACAGGATTTTGGGGTTTCCCCAGGGGCGATCGGTTAGACAATAAATGATCCTGGGGCAGTAAACACATCCACCCCGTTCCACACTTCAATTCTCTGGCGAGCATAAGCGGAGATAGGGTAAATACGAACACTATCTTGTTGGTTGATGCGACGACTTAGGCGCTTTTTGAGAGCCTCTAACTGCTTTTCCGAGAGGTCACATTCAAAAACACTATACTGCACCCTCTGTCCGTATCCCTCTAGTAATTCCGCTACCTTGCGACGACGCTTATCACAAGGAATGTCGTAGGAGACAACATAGAGCATATTCAATCTATGCGGTAGGGGTGATAGACTCCTGTCTGGAGAGCTTCACGATAAAGCTTTACCTGACGATGGATTAGTGCCCAACGGGGTTGGTCTTGCTCGTCTAATTTTAGTCTACCTTCCATGCGGCTAACAAAATGTTGTAGAAATTTCTTTTTCCCAGCTTGATTGAGGTAGCACCCCCCATCCCGATACTCAAAGTGGTTGGCAGGCTGCATAACCCGATTGTTGACCAGCCAAATTACTAATGAATCTATGATGGGAGCACGAAATTCCTCTAGTAAATCAGAAGCCAGAGCCGCATGCCCATGGTGAGAGGAATGCAAACATCCATAGAAGGGGTTGAGCTGTTGCAGTTCTATAGCAAACAGTAGATGATTCCACAAAACTTGGTAGCCAAAACTGAGCATGGCATTAACTGGGTTAGTAGGAGGGCGGCGAGAGCGCGCTATGAAAATAAAGTCAGGATTAGTTAGCAAGTGTTCCCAAGCAGAAAAATAAACAGATGCCCCTGCCCCCTCTAACCCCATCAGCTGGGCGTTGGAAGTAGCAAATCGGGTTTGGCCCACAAAATGCCCCAGAGAGTCAATAGCCAGCGCCAGGTCAGGGACATTGCGCTTACGTTGTTGCCTTTGCAGGAGCACACGACCGTTGGCTATCTTGGCAGCTACCATCTGACGGGCTATGTTCAGTAGTACTTCCTCACTGACAGCTTGCTGGTGGGCGCTTACTCGCCAATCGTACCAACCCAGAGGTAAGGTCCTGCCATAACAAAAACCCGATCGGGACAAATAGGCAATGGGAATACCCCGCTCTAAGCAAGCCCGTACCACCTGCGTAGTAATTTGGACAATCCCGAAGACCAAGATGCATTCCAAATAGGGAAGGGGAATGGCCTCGTCTTTTACATACAGATTCTCCCCCCGCAGCAACACTGTCGTCCCCTGCTCAATCAGGTAGAGAGTCCTCACACACCCCGATCGCGTTCTATTTCTCGGACATCTTCCTGCCTGTAGAGGGACGCGCTGTCTCTGCTAGAGTGCAAACCCTTCGGGGGAGATTGCAACCAGGTAAAAATTCTGTCAAACATCACACTTACTCCGTAGGTGGCAACCATAATTAAAAACGTGTTGGTAATTACAGCCGCTAGACCCAGTGGAGCAATCAGCAATATGACTAGACTGACAGCCCCGTTACAAATAGCAAGCGTAATGTTTCTTAACAAACACTGCTTGGCAGTAACCGCATAGAGAAAGTTCGATCGAGTCATAGAAATAAAGGGGTGGAAGTGAAGTAATTTAAGATTTTCTTCCACTAAATTATACAGCAAAATCAGTATTATTAAGTTATAGAGAAGTGAGAGCTTATGCGACAGCGACTTATATGTACTGTTGGTACAAGCTTGTTAAGTAACTTAAACAATAAAGTAGGACTAGAAACTGGGTCAATTAAGCAGCCAGAGAGTTGGCGAAACGTATCTCTTTTTCTACTGGAGAAATCTAATAAGGATAAAGTTTGTGGGGCAGAGATTAACTCGATCGCTAGTATATGCCAAAAAGGTTTCTTGGATAGATTAACAGAACTGACTTTTTTAGTGTCAGACACAGAGGAAGGAAAAGTTACGGGACAAATTCTGAAGCTATACTATGAAAATCAAGTAAATCCCATTAGATTTGATAACGTAGAGGTAATTACTCTAGCAGGTCTAAACGGCAAAAGTTTCAGAGAATTTCAGGTTAGGGGTCTGAAGAGTCTGGTTAAAGAAATTAGCAATAAAGCAAGAATTTTTACCCCTGAAACTATTGCCATCAATGCTACTGGGGGCTACAAGGCGCAGATTTCCTTTGCAGGGATCATCGGACAGGCGTTAGACATCCCTGTCTATTACATGTTTGAAGAATTTCCTGAAATTATTGCTTTACCTGCCCAGCCTGTAGATTTGAATCTTACTTTTTGGTTTGAACACTATCCCTTCTTTGAACAATTGTATGAGGAAGAAACCATAGCAAAAGATGACTTAGTTGATCCCTACCAAGGCGAATATTATGATGCTTTAGTTGATGAAGTAGTAGTAGATGGCAAATCTTTAGTTAGCCTAACTCCCATAGGACTGTTATTCCATGAGCGATGTAATTTACACTTTCAAAGAGACCAGTCTGTACTCATCCAACATATCCACAAAGACTATACTAAACCGAGCCAAAAGAGAATTTGTATTAGGCATGATCACGGAGAGGAAATCCTGGGGCAAGTAGCAAGAAAATTATGTCAATCACCCTATGTCAAAGAGATTATTAACTCTTTACCATTTAATACCAGGTGGGTTAATCCAATTAGAAGAATTTATGACAATGGTAAGTTGGAATTAGTTCTAACTAGAACAGATCAAGGCTTAGGTTTATGTGTACAAACAACAGGAAAAAATAAAGCAGAAACGGGAGCGATCGCTCGCTTATTAGTTGAGGAGTACTTACAGGACTATGTTCACGGCAATTAGTTTTGCACCTGTCCAAGGATTTATCGAAAGGTCGCGGAAGCTGCGGGACTTATACGGTGGTTCATTTATTCTCTCCTATCTAGCTAAGTCGATTTGTGAAAAGGCAAAAGAAAGGGGATGTGAAGTTGTTTCCCCCGCCTTGCTAAATGTGGTACAGGGAACGCCCAATCAAATTATCTTGCGCGGTAATTATCCCCGTCAATTAGCAAAGGAAGAATTCATCAACACATGGAAGACTATCTGTCGTGTCTGTCGGGAATGGATTGAGGCGCGTCTACCGCAGTATACTTATTCCTGGAAGCGGGACTGGGACTTGTGGGGAAATTATGCCTGGGAATTTTTCTGGGGACAGGGGGATACAATCAGTCAAGCACGACAAAACCTCACAGATAACAAGAGAAAAAGAGATTGGGTAGGGATTAACTGGAAGGGGGAGAGTTCAACTCTCTCGGGAGCAGACGCGATCGCTTGGTACGGTATGGGGAGTGTGTCTCCGACAAGCAGATTAGGAGAAATAAATGACAAGGTTGTGGTTTTCTACAAAAGATTGGCAGAGACTGCGCTAGGGGAGTCATTTATTGAACCAGAGGGGAGAGAACAACTGAGTATTCCCGAATTGATTAAACGCATGGTAACTTATTATCCGATCGCTAACAAATTAGGAATTGACAGATTAGATATACCCAGTTCTTTTGCTGATTTAAGTCGTTGGGAAGAGAATGTTTGGACAGGATGGTTTCAGGGAGATGGCGATCGCATCGGTGAGTTTTTGCAGAAAGGGATACCAAAAGATAGGGAAGCAGAAGGATTACATGAATTTAGTCAAGCCTTGATGGATTGGGGGGATAAAGTTCTACGTCCTAGCTTGGCTGAAGACCAGGGGAGAATTATTTACGCCGGTGGAGATGATTTTCTAGGAGTTATCTTCCCAGAAAAGACAAATAAAAAGGAAAGTAAATCCACAGATATTGGTAAAGTTGCTTTGACTTGGTTCTACGAATTTCCTAACCTCTGGCGCAAACACGGAAAGGATATTACTGTCAGTGTGGGTTTAGTAGTAGCAGCGGGAGGAGTACCCCAAAGAGATATTATCCAACATTGCCGAGAAACAGAAAAATATGCCAAAGACAAGGGGAAAGACCGCCTAGGAATCAGGGTGTTATTCAATGGGGGAAACTATTTACAGTGGCATTGCCCTTGGAACTTGCTGCAATCTACACTCACCAGTTATAGGGACAGACAGGGGGGAAAGAACTGGAACCATGTATATGAAGACATTGCAACTTTGGAGAGTCGTCATGCCTTCCAACGGGGAGGGGAGCAAATCAGCAAGGCACTACTTTCTGTCTATTTCCCTAATACAGATATTCTGTCACGAGTAGAAAAGCAAATTAAACCAGCAGATTTGACTGATTGGACAATTAATCTGGCAAAGGTAGGGTGGCATCTATGTTCAGATACATAATCTCAATAAATCCCCTAGGCTTCCTCTATGGTAGTCGGGGACGATTTCTCTCACCTGAAAATTTGGTAGGGAGGTCAGGGGCTGCCTTTCCCCCCCTTGCTGTAGCCATTACAGGTCTATTTGCCCACAGGGAGTCTATGGCTCTAAAAGATAGTAATTTTGCAGTGGCAGGTCCATTTTGGGCATACGATAATGATTTACAGAATTTCTTTGTGCCCACCCCTTTCCATTTATTGGTTGAAGGCAACAAGGTAGTCCATCGCTTGGTCTGGAATGGTACTAAATGGGTTGACAGTGAAGGGGCAAAAATCAGTGGTAAATTTACAGAAAATACATGGCTACCAATCAAACAATGGCAAAATCCACAAACAGTAGAAGCAGCTCCCTGGAAATTCATCCCTCATCTCCATCCTCGCTTGGCAGAAGAGGAGAGAACTGTTAGGCAAGATAATGAAGAGGGAAGTTTATTTTTAGAAAATGCAGTGCAAATGCCCCCTAATTGTCGTTTAATTTACCTTGCTACGGACAGGCTAGACAATGGCTGGTATCGGTTTGGGGGAGAAGGACATCTAGTAAATGTAGAATGTGTGGAAATTTCTGCCGCTGTGCAAGCAATTCTCGATCGTCCTGTGGGTGGTAATTTTGCTCTGATTACTGCGGCTGTGTGGGGGTCTAACCGCCAATCTTTACGCTATCCTGAAGAATGGGAAAGAAAGTTGGAAGCTTTGCTAACCGCTCGTCCTATCCCTTTTCGTTACCGCTTAGGAGGTAGATTATCTAGGGGGCATTACGCCACACCTCCAGGCACTGTGTATGTATTAAATGAAGGGTTAGAAAGTTGGTATGCATGGGATGAGAATATTTTCCCCAAATCTGCTTATAGTTACAAGCGATGGGGCTGCGGATTGGCATTGGCAGTTTAGGGGGAGATGATTATGGTTTATAGTGATTTTACCTTGGAGATGGTGATTAATAAATTTGAGTTAGAACTAAACGATCGCCCCCACCTGCTACGGGAAACACCACCCAAAGCATCCAGTCAATTTCTAGGCAATTTATTAGCAGAAACTACACCCCTAGCTCTTGCCAGTGATAGGGAAAGAGCCCGATCGGATGGGACGAATACTATGTTAACGAAGTTGACAAAATTCTGGACATCTTACATCAGTTTGTAAATTAGTTGGGAGGTACGTATGTATTACAAAGCCTACGGTATCATTGAAACTCTCGCCCCTTTGCACGTGGGAGCAAGCGCAGGGGAGGAAACAGGCAACCTTAATCTCATCTTTTGTGATCAATTTACACGCACGGGGATTATTCCTGGCAGTTCTATTCGCGGTAGATTTAGGGCTGATATGCGCAATGGGGATAACAAAGGTCATGTCAACAAATGGTATGGCAGCGAGGCAGGGAATGAGCAAACTACGGAAGCACTGGTGAAGTTTGAATATGCATCTTTGGTGTGGTTACCTGTGTTTTGTCCTGGTCAACCTGTGGTGTGGATTTCCTGTCCTCGGTTGCTAGCAAGATATAAAGCGATCGTGGGTATTAGAGCAGAAATTCCCCCACCCTACTGTGCCGCACGTAGCTTAAGGGCAAGACAGATCGATACCCAAGGTCAAAACAGAAGAAAAATTCTCTTTTTTAACTTGGGCTTCCTGGAAATTGAGCACGAAAGTTCTCTACAAGAATGGATTCCCCCAGGCACAAACCTAGCAGAAGGTAGCCTGGTTGTAGTAGGAGACAATGACATCGCTTTGCTCCATGACATGGCTCTTTATCGCCAGAGTCGAGTGAAATTAGCAGACAGTGAGAAAAAAGTGGAAGGGGGAGCATTTTTCAATGTGGAAGCAATTCCCGAAGGGAGCGTCTTTGTTTTCCCTATAGCTATCAAAGAAAAGGGATGGGAACCGTTCATTGACACCAATACCTGTGAAATGTACTTCGGTGGTTTAGAGTCAGTCGGTTTTGGTAGATGTAAAGTTACTCTAGGAGGAGAATACTACAATGGCATGGCGTAGTTACGAACTCGATCGGAGGGCACAAAAACTGGTTTTGGATGCCAAGCAGAGAGACCCTGACAGTCTTAATCAAGCCTACAAGATGCGGATGACCACTGCCTATGGCTTAGAAAGGTTTTGGGGTGAACATTTGCGTTTGCAGGGGCATCATGGGACGCAAGCAAAAGCCACTTTTTGGAGGGAAACATGGACAGCCTTAGTGGAAATTATGAGACAAGCTGGGATCACTGTTCCGAATGACCAAGTACAACCAAACAACACTACAAGTATCAGGAATATGGCACAAAGGTTGTGGTCTTTAAGTTTAGATGACCAGCGAGTAACTTTGGCAGTGCTTACCCAACTGTGTGATGCGATCGTGTGGTGGACGCAAAGATATAAGTAGCTAGATATGAAGATTCTTGACCAAAACAGTACCTACACTTTTCGCTCCTACTTTGAACTGCCAAACGACACCGATGAAATTTTGGCAGAGTTTAATTACAGGCTAGTGAAAACTAGAGTGAAGCTGCCTAAAACTAATCGACATCTTGAGAATATTGAGCAACTTAAACATAATCTGGAGGAAACTTTGCCCTATGTAATGCTCAACAGTGAATTAGCAAGGAGGGAAATTTTAGTCGCTCCCATACTGAGTCGAGTAGCTGTAATTTGTCAAAAGATACTGCGTATAGAATATCCCCTAAAAGTTAATAACCTTTTACAAGGTAGTTTAGATTATTTGCTCAGGGGTGAGAACACCTTGATTGTAGTGGAGGCAAAGCGGGATGATTTAACACGGGGGTTTACTCAATTAGCAGTGGAAATGATTGCCTTATCCATGTGGGAAGAGAATAATAGAGTGATATATGGAGCAGTAACACTAGGTAGTGCCTGGCTATTCGGAATTTTAGATGCCCACAATCAAACAATTACAGAGGATATCTCTATTTACACCGTGCCCGATAATGTGATAGAGTTAGTAAAAATTCTGGTCGGTATTTTGGAGGGAGCATGATTCAATGACTTGCCGAACCAAACTACAGGTCAGATTTCAAATTCAACGCCTCAACTCTCACCATCAGGGTAAATAACAGGAGGAGGAAATTAGTATGAAACCAAGGTTTATAATTTCTCCCTGTGGTACTAGCATCCTCACAAATGGTGCTACAGAAGAACAAAGACGACTATGTATTTGCCATGCCAATGTTAGGAAACCAGAAGAAGTATCAGAAACCGATCGGCAGGTTCTCCTCAGTAGAATAGACGAAGTGCAACAGAAGTTGATTGGAGCAGATGTAGAGACAGCAGCAAAAATGTCAGCTGAATTAAATGGTATCATCACTTTCTACAGCAGAAAGGTAGAGCAAAAGCAAGACTTTCACTACTTAGTCTGTACTGACACATGGCTAGGGGAAGTTACAGCAGAACTTGTACAGACATGGCTGTTGGATAAAGTTACATCCCAAGTGCAGATTTATCGCCAAAAGGATTTACGCACTGCCAATCTACTAGAGTTTCAATTTGCACTGTCTGAGTTAGTGGGATGGATAGATGAAACGGTCACAGGCTATAGAAACAGTAATTATCAGATAGTCTTTAATCTTACAGGTGGGTTCAAGAGTGTACAAGGATTTCTCCAGGCTTTAGCAAACTTCTATGCCGACGAGACAATCTACATTTTTGAGAATGCCACTGAACTCCTGCGCATACCGCGCATGCCTGTACGAATGATCGTTGAGGAAGAGATAAAAAACAACCTGCAGACTTTCAGACGCTTAGCAGAAAATTTACCAGTGACAGAACAGGAGGTAAGCAGTATCCCCGATATACTTCTATTAGAAATAGACGGCAGGTATGGTTTCTCTGCGTGGGGGGAGCTACAATGGCGACAAATCAAAGATTCTATTTACAGTCAAGAAATACTACCTTCACCCAGTCCCAAGATCAGGTATGGAGATAGATTTTTAGACAGTACAAAAGGTTTGATGACCGATCGGTATGTCATTCTCAATTGCAGGATAGATCAACTAGCTTGTTATTTAGAAAGACCAGATCAGCCTAATCCAAATTCTTTGGATTTCAAACTTATCAAAAATCCCTATCCCCCTTCTACCCATGAAATGGATGCTTGGTCAGACCTAGATGCTAAGCGTCTATATGGACACTTTGAAGATAACGTTTTTGTCCTAGACAGACTTGATAAACACTTGTAGTAAATGTGGAGGCAATATGCCAGTACCTGATCCCTTGAACAAAATCCCGATGGCTTACCGAGCCCAAGTGCAAGGTAGATGTCAAATTCAGCGCCTTGACCCCCACCGCCAGGGTAAACAAGATGCAGAATTGTGGGCAGAGGAACTGATAAGGGAAATACATCCGCAACCGCCAGCGTTCCCAAACCTACAAACCCGTACGTATCAGATTACCTGGCGATTTGTAACTAATTCAGGGCAAGACGAAGGTGTTATTCGTCCTGTGCTTGGTGCGCGGGGCTATCCTTTCTACCCTGGCAGTAGTATGAAAGGGGCGTTCAGAAGAGCTTGTACTAGGGAACAAGCAGTGCGTTATTGTGGTAGTCCAGCCAATAGTAGAGAGTTGCATCCAGGTATTTTGCGATTTCACGGGGGCTATCCTACCAGTAATAATTGGAGAAATAAGTTAGTTGATATTGTCCATCCTCAACAACAGAGACAAGTAATTAGCAGGAATCAAAGTCAAGGGAGTTCAGCTTTTGTCCAAATCTCTCTTTATCAACCAGAGTTACGGTTTGCTATCTCTAGCACAGAACCTCTGAGTGATGAAGAATGGGAAACTATTTGGAAGATATGGGAAAAAGCTTTTGCTAAAGGAATTGGTTGTCGTGTCAGTGCAGGTTATGGTCATGCTAAAGCCGTGGCAGGAGAGAGGCTGTATGTTGTGCATTCACTTAAGGGTCAGGGGATGGCCAGTAAGTTGCTAAGTGGAGAGGGAGAATTTCGTCCCAACATGTTCCGTGCAGCTCTGCGGGGTCATGCCATGCGCATATTTGGTGGGCTAACAGATGAAAGAACTGCTACCAGGGAAGTGGAAAGACTCTTTGGCGGTGTCAGCGGTCATGGGACGGTGGGACTCCTACTGATGAACTTCACAACTCATAGATTAGAGATGGGGAGATTTGGCAGTGGTAATTGGGAAGTCCCTACCTACAAGGTAGAAGGTGACCTGGAATGGTTGTTAGCTAAGTCGGTGGATGATCCTAGGAAGAGAAACGTCTTGCAACAACTAATTGAACAGCTCAATATATTTGCTGTAACCTTTGGTGGATTTGGCAAGTCCTGGCGCAGAGCTGACCATCGCTTGTTTTACAAAGAATACTATCAAGCTAACAATAGACCTCTAATCGGTTGTCATTGGCAGTGGTTGGAAAATCCCCTCAAAAGTAAGTTAGCTAGATCGGGTCTGGCGACAATCACTAACTTTTTGGACACATTACAAAACACAGCGAGGGAATGGTTGAGTATGTACAATGTCCAGTTTAGTAACAGTTGCAATTGGCGGGAAGCATGGCGTAGGGGCAATGTGCGGGTTTGGGGTAGATTGGCAGAAAATAGAGAAGATTCTCTGGCTATTGATTGGCTGCATAGAGAGTATGCCAGAGGCAAGTCAATTAAAAGAACTTTTCTTACTGGCAGGATGGGCACGATCGGGCGGCTGTGGCATCGGATGTTTCCGGTTATAGACATGGTGGACGGCAAACGACAAACCCTCAAGTTGAATGGTCAGAGCGTGGAATACATCGAACTCCTAACTATTTTCCCTGATAACTCGCCTGAATGCCGTGATTTTTTGCAGTTTCTGACCGATCGGCGGGAGTTCCAAAAATTGTGGGGATAGTTGTCCGTCTTGATAATATAAGGTACGACCCTTGCAGAAGTTTTGATGGCAGTCATATTGGGTATAGAAACCAGTTGTGACGAAACCGCTGTAGCTGTGGTTAGCGATCGGGTTTGCCTTAGCAATGTAGTAGCATCCCAGATTGACATCCACCGCGAGTTTGGGGGAGTGGTGCCGGAGTTAGCTTCTCGCCGTCACCTAGAGTTAATCAACCCCGTTTTGGACCAAGCCCTGGCACAAAGTGGGTTGCCGTGGTCAGCCATTGATGCTATTGCTGTTACCGTTGCGCCGGGGTTAATTGGCGCTCTTATGGTGGGGGTAACTTGCGCCAAGACTCTGGCTCTGATCTATAGAAAACCCCTAATTGGTATTCATCACCTGGAAGGGCACATTTGTTCCTGTTTTTTGGAGGAACCAAATTTAGAACCACCGTTTTTATGTTTGATGGTTTCGGGCGGACACAGCAGCTTGATTGTAGTGCAAAACTATAGCAACTACCAAATTGTGGGCAGAACTAGGGATGATGCGGCAGGGGAAGCCTTTGACAAGGTAGCACGACTGCTCAACCTCGGTTACCCCGGTGGACCAATTATCGATCGTGTAGCCCAAACAGGTAATCCCCATGCCTACACTCTACCCCAGGGCAAAATTAGTGATGCTCCCTACGATTTTAGTTTCAGCGGACTAAAAACAGCTGTCCTGCGTCTAGTGGAAAAACTGCCTGCTCCTCTGCCCATTCCTAACATTGCTGCTAGTTTTCAACTCACAGTGGCTGAAACCCTGGTTTCCCGCACCCTTGCCTGTGCCCTGGAATACGGTATGAAAACAATTGTAGCAGTGGGGGGAGTAGCTGCTAACAGTCTCCTACGCCAGCGTTTGATCAGCCAGGGGCAACAACACCAGATTAAGGTAATATTCCCTCCCCTTCGCTATTGCACTGATAATGCCGCTATGATTGCCTGTGCTGGTGGTATAAGATTGCGCCAAGGATGCCTTTCCCCACTGACGATCGAGGCACGTTCTCGCCTTAGTTTAGAGGAATGCGAACAACTTTACTATAATGGGGCGGAAGAAGTACTAGAGGCATAGCTGTGGATAGTACAGAAATAGCTGCTTGGCGAGACCTAATACAGGAACTGGCAAATGAGGTTTACAGTCATCTAGGAGCAGGTTTTGATGAAGCTATTTACCAGAGCGCTCTGGCGTACGAAATGAGAAAAAGACAGGTGAGTTTTCAAAGAGAGATTAATATCGAAATTGTTTACAAGGGGGTAGCCCTTGGTTTAGACCGACCTGATTTCGTCATCAGACCCTGTAAGTTAGGGGAAATAGTTTTATCTACTCCCATCGTACTAGAGTTAAAGACGGTGGACTCTTTATCTGAGAACCACAGAAACCAGGTCAAAGCCTATCTTGTTTCTATGAAGCACTCTGCCGACCCCCAACTGCAATCCTGCAAAGTTGGCTTTCTAATAAACTTTCCCAAGAAAGAGGGCAAAACACCCGTCTTGGAAGTAGTTCCTGCTGCGAGTGATTAGCACCTCTAGGAGACCACTACAGCCTCCTCTGGCAAACCAACACCACACCCCCCTAACCCACAGTAGCCATTGGGATGCTTGGCAAGATATTGCTGATGGTAGGTTTCGGCGTAGTAAAACTCAGGTGCAGGCAGAATCTCCGTCGTAATTTTCCCGTAACCAGCCTGGGTGAGAACTGCTTGATAGGCATCTTTTGTTTTTTCTGCTAGTTCTCGCTGCGCCTCCGAATAGTAGTAGATACCCGATCGATATTGCGTGCCCACGTCATTTCCTTGGCGCATACCCTGGGTGGGGTTATGATTTTCCCAGAATACTTTCAGCAACTGCCCATAGGCAATCTTTTGCGGGTCAAACACCACTAACACAACTTCATTGTGACCAGTCAAACCCGTGCAGACTTCCTCATAGAGAGGATTAGGGGTATAACCCCCTGCGTAGCCAACCGCCGTCACATAGACACCAGCCAACTGCCAAAACTTGCGTTCTGCACCCCAGAAACAACCCATACCGAACATAGCTTGCTCCATCTGGGGGGGGAAGGGGGGCTTGATGCGATTGCCATTGACATAATGAAAATCAGTAACGGGAATTGGGTTTGGTCTACCAGGTAGCGCCTCCTGGGGAGAAGGCATAGTTAATTTTTTACCAAAGCCAAACAAGCCCATACATTTCCCTCTTGCCTACACTTCTAGGATAACGAATAATCCGCAGCTGCCCTTACACCTCCAGGGGGACAATGCCAAAGTTTATCTGTAGTTAAGTCTACTCACCCTGCCAATCGGTTAAACTAAAACACCAGCAATTATTACAGTTATTAAGTAATGGACGCAGTAACCCTCAGCAAAGACGAGTACGAAAGGTATTCCCGCCACATCATCCTGCCCGAAGTTGGTTTAGAAGGACAGAAGCAACTGAAAGCAGCTAAAGTTTTGTGTATTGGCACAGGGGGGCTGGGTTCTCCCCTCTTGCTCTACCTGGCAGCGGCTGGGGTGGGGCGCATAGGCATTGTCGATTTTGATGTTGTCGATGCTTCCAACCTGCAAAGGCAGATTATTCATGGCACTTCCTGGGTGGGTAAACCTAAGATTCAATCGGCTAAGCAACGTATCCTGGACATCAATCCCTATTGTCAAGTTGACCTCTACGAAACTCGCCTTACTGCTGCTAATGCCCTCGATATTATTGCTCCCTACGACATTGTAGTCGATGGCACTGATAACTTCCCCACCCGCTATCTGGTTAACGATGCCTGTGTGCTCCTGGGTAAACCAAATGTCTACGGCTCTATCTTCCGCTTCGAGGGGCAGGCTACAGTCTTTAACTACCAGGACGGACCTAACTACCGCGATCTCTATCCCGATCCACCCCCCCCTGGTCTTGTGCCTTCCTGTGCCGAAGGTGGCGTGTTGGGCGTGCTGCCTGGAGTAATTGGTACTATCCAAGCTACGGAAACGATCAAAATCATTCTAGGCAAAGGTACAACCCTGAGCGGTCGCCTCCTCCTCTACGATGCGCTGCAGATGAAGTTCCGCGAGCTAAAATTGCGTCCCAACCCTGTCCGCCCCGTGATAGAAAAACTGATAGATTATGAACAGTTCTGCGGTATTCCCCAAATGCAACAGTCCTCTAGCGATGTCCCTGAAATAACGGTGCGGGAACTCAAGGAGATTCTCGATCGCAATACGGGCGAATATGTCCTAGTGGATGTCCGTAATCCCAATGAATATGAAATTGCGGCGATTCCTGGTGCCATTCTTGTCCCTCTGCCAGAAATTGAACAGGGTCCTGGCATCGAAAAAATCCGCTCCCTCGCTGCGGGTCACAAATTGCTCGTCCATTGCAAAGCAGGAGGACGATCGGCTAAGGCAGTTAAAATCCTGCAACAGGCAGGCATCCCAGGCATAAATGTCAAAGGTGGTATCCTAGCTTGGGCGCAAGAGATTGACCCCTCTGTACCCCGCTACTAAAATTGATAACGATTATCATCCTCTTGAGGAAAGGTAGGGATGAAAGTAGCCTATGTCTTCACTCACCCCCGCTGTGGGACATACAAGTTGGGGCAGATGATCCTACCTCAGTTAGAGGCAGGGGTGCATGGGGTGCAGGTGGTGGGGATGTTTTTCTTTGATGACAACTGCTTTGTCCTGCGCCGGGGAGACCCGATCGGGGAGCGTCTGGCTAAAGTGGCTAAGGAGCAAAACATCCTGTTGATGATGTGCGATATGTGTGCTTTAGAGCGCAAATTAGCAGTGGGTGAACCCCGTTGGTGTAATCCTGATGGGACGGGGCGCCAAGAACCAGCTACTTGTACAGTCAAAGACGTGGTGGAGGGGGTGACAGTGGGTTGTTTTCCCGATCTATACACAGCATTGGCGGCTAATCCCCCCGATCAAGTGATCTCTCTGTAGGCTAGCTTGGGGCAAAAGTCCGTTAATTACAACCCCTGCAGCTAATCAGCGGGAGACAGATAAGGCTCTGGCATCTTCGAACAAAAATTCGTAGAGGAACCTTTCTGCCCACTCGTGCCCAAAATAACTACTAAATAGCCCAGAGGCAGGGTCCCGATCGGCGCTGTATTGGTCGTAATCTCTCTGGGCTTGCATCACAACGGCGGGGTTGGGGACTGGTTCTGCCCGCTCAACTAATTCCCAGTAGAGAGCTAAGTAGTCCTGGAATGCTTGAAACACTCTGCTCTGCACCGTTTCCCGATCGGTTTTGGCAAACAACAAGTACTTAGAAAAGTACTGATTGGCATCGTAGAACTTCATCTCTAAATTTTGGCACAGGTCGGGATAGCGATCGTGGAGGGTTTTGAGGGGAGAGATATATTTTTCCAGGTATTCGGGGGTTTGAAAAAGGGGTTGAAAATCCATCACCACTAAGTTTTTTACCTGCCCAAAGGAGAGGAAATCAATTCCTAAAAGAGGGAGGTCGTAGCGATAATCAGGATAGATGACACTGTTAAAAATTTGGGCGCTTGCCCCCGCATCAATATAGGTATAGCGAATTTTGCGCAACTGGTCACACGTGTAGCACCAGCTTTTAATCGTAGCCGGGTGGCGACCCCGCTCGCTCCTTTTTTCCTCCAACCCAGGGGGAATAGGACGTTGGCGTAACTGGAATCGACTAAACAGAGAGGATTCTAAAAAAGCTAAAAAGGGCTGGTACATACTAAAAAACATTTGCTATTCCCTCCAGCTTAAAGGATGTCCGCCTGGGATAGCACAATCATTAAGATTCTTTAACGTCTCTGGCAGGGCTCGAACCTGCAACCGTTCGCTTAGAAGGCGAATGCTCTATCCAATTGAGCTACAGAGACCCGTCCCCACACAAATTTTCATCATAACACAGAAGATGTTAAAATGCCCCCTACACCCTCCATGTCCCACTATGACTAAGCTGAAGCAATTTCGTCGCGCTAAAATTGTTGCCACCCTTGGTCCTGCCACTAGCAGCCCCGACATGATCCGTAAGTTGATTGAAGCGGGAGCTACTACCTTACGCCTGAACTTTTCCCACGGCACCCACGCTGACCACCACCGCAATATCTGCAATATTCGCCAAATCTCTACCGAGTTGAACCAGCCAGTGGGTATTCTCCAAGACCTGCAGGGGCCAAAAATCCGCTTGGGTAAATTTGCCAATGGGTCAGTACAGTTGCGTCGCGGCGATCGCTTGATTCTCACTAGCCGCCCCCAGGAATGTACCCAGGAAATTTGTTACGTATCCTATGACAAGTTGGCAGAGGACGTACCAGAGGGAGCCACTATCTTACTGGATGATGGCAAGGTGGAGCTGCTGGTAGAAGCAGTAAATCGGGCTGAGGATGCCCTGGAGTGCCGCGTAGTCATTCCTGGGGTTTTATCGAACAGCAAAGGTGTGAATTTCCCCAATGTGCATCTGTCCGTTAAAGCCATGACGGAAAAGGATAAAGAAGACCTCAAATTCGGACTGTCCGAGGGGGTAGACTGGGTGGCTTTAAGTTTTGTCTGCTATCGGGAAGATATTTTAGAGTTAAAGGAATTGATTGCTCAGTCAGGCAGAAATGTAGGGGTAATTGCCAAAATTGAAAAGCACGAGGCAGTTGCCAACATGGAGGAAATTTTGTCAGTCTGCGATGGGGTAATGGTAGCCAGGGGGGACTTGGGGGTAGAAATCCCTGCTGAAGATGTACCGATCGTGCAGAAAAAACTCATTCAAACTGCCAACCGCTTGGGTATTCCCGTCATTACTGCTACCCAGATGTTAGACAGCATGGTTAACAATCCCCGACCAACCCGTGCAGAAATTTCTGATGTAGCAAATGCAATTTTAGATGGTACGGATGCCGTCATGCTCTCTAACGAAACAGCGGTAGGCAAGTATCCGATCGAAGCAGTAGAAACGATGGCAAGAATTGCTATGCGCATTGAACAGGAATACAAATACACTAGAAATTTTGCTCCTAGCCGCTCTATTCCCAATGCTATTAGTCAAGCGGTGGGGACAATTGCCGAACAACTCAATGCCAGTGCCATTATCACCTTGACTAAGACGGGAGCCACTGCCCGCAATGTGTCAAAATTTCGTCATTCTACGCCTATTTTAGCGGTGACTTCTTCTGTGGGCGTAGCCCGTCAGTTACAGTTAGTGTGGGGGGTGCAGCCTTTGACTCTATTGGATTTACCCTCAGCAAAACAGAATTTTGAAGCAGCTATCAATCTGGCCCAAGAACACAATCTAGTTGCACCAGGAGACATTGTGGTGATGACAGCAGGTACAGTACAAGGCGTAGCCGGTTCTACGGATTTGATCAAGGTGGAATGTGTGTCAGCAGAGGTGGGCAAAGGATTGGCAATCGGGCAAGGTTTAGTCACAGGTAGAGCCAGAGTCGCTAAGCATTTCTTGGATGTGAAGGATTTTCATGCGGGCGAAATTTTGGTTGTAGAACAGACGAATGCGGATTTTGTGGAGATTATGCGCAAAGCTGCTGCGGTGGTGACCGAAGAGGACCGTCTCGATTCCCATGCTGTCATAATTGGCAGGAAGTTAAATATTCCTCTGTTAATTGGCGTGAAAGAAGCAACCAAGCAAATCCGTGATGGTGACCCCCTCACTGTCAATTTCGATCGGGGTATTGTCTATGCGGGGTTACGATCGGACTAACAAAACCATCGTCTCGACATGGGCCGTCTGGGGAAAGAAATCGATCGGTTGAATTTTTTCTAGGGAATAACTGCCACTACTACACAACAACTGTAAATCTCGTGCTAAAGTAGCGGGGTTACAACTGATGTAAATGATACGCTCGATCCTACTTTCCTCTATGAATTGAATCACTTCTGGCTCACAACCTTTGCGGGGGGGGTCAAGCAGGAGAATGTCGGGATTAATTTGCAACTGTGGCAATACTGCTTCCACTTTGCCTGGGATGAATTTTACCCGATCGGTTAGATTGTTGATGGTAGCATTTCTTTGCGCCTGTTGCACAGCTTGGGGCTGAATTTCGATACCATAGCACTGACGCACAAGTTGAGCTAGGGGCAGAGTAAACGTACCAATACCGCAGTAGGCATCCACAATGATTTCTGTCCCCTGTAACTGCAGGGTATCTAACAGGATTTTTACTAGCTGCTCAGCTTGCTCAGTGTAAATTTGGAAAAAAGTATCAGCAGTTAGATGTAACTCCAAATTAGTAAATTTTTCTCGCACATAGTCCCTGCCAGCTATACAGCGGGATGCTTCCCCTAAAATCACATTATTATGCTGGGCATTGCGATTCAAAACTACCCCCACTACCCCTGGTAATTCTAACCATGATTGTCCTACCTGTTCTACCCCCGGCAAAGCCCAAGACTGCGTCACAATGGTGATTAAAATCTCCCCTGTATGTCTACCAATCCGAAATCCTATGTGGCGTAAATTACCTTGGTGGGTCGCCTCATTATAAATTGACCAGCCCGATCGGTCTAAATCCTGTTTGACAGTTTTCAATAGAGCGTCAAGGCGTTCATCCTGGACAGGACACTGGTTTAGATTGATGACTTTGTGGGTATTGCGCTGATAATAACCGACCTTAATTTTACCTGCTTGATTAGTAGTGATAGGGTAGATTACTTTATTACGATAATGAAAAGCTTGGGGAGCAGGGATAATAGGTTGTAACTTTGCTATGACTTGGGATTCGGGGAACTTACCTATCCTGACGAGAGCTTGTAAAACTTGATTTTGTTTCGCCTGTAACTGATAGTTATAAGAAGCAAACTGCCATTGACAACCGCCACATTTATCCGCTACAATACAACGAGGACGCACACGGTGGGGGGAGGGAGTAATAATTTCTACTAACCTAGCCTCGGCCCAATTACGCTTCAATAAAATAACTTGCACTAATACTTCATCCCCTGGTACAGCATTGGGGACAAAAATAACAAAACCCCGATCGCGCCCTACACCGCAACCATTATCAGCTAGATCAGAGATAGTAAGTTGGATTTTGTCTCCGGGTTTTAACATTAGTTCTCCTCAAAGTAACAAACCCTAGCCAGATGGGATAGTGGAAGTTAGCCTCGATCGTTTATGCAACTGTAGAGCCCAAAACGATTACATAACTAGTTTAGCTGCTGCGGAAGACAAATAGGTTATGTTGGGGGTAGCCTTGTGGCACGGTGTTTCTGCCAACATTTTCTGGGAGTAAAAACCTGAACAGGGGAGAACTGGATAGCTCCAACAACCAGCTAGCGTTATTCTATGATAGTCAAGTCAATGGCAATTTTCTACGTAAGCCCAAATCGGTTCTAGGTCTAAATAGTATTCTATAAAACTTGCCATCCGATCGTAAAGTTCTGCCTGTTGTTTTTGCCAAGGCTGGGGGTGCGCTCGATAGTTCTCAAGGTGAGCTAAATGAGCAATAGTAGTACGCAAATGCGGAGATTCAAATAAGCCATGGATGTAGGTACCCCAGACTCGCTGATTATGGGTGTAGATTTTTTGATTGCACTCCCGCAGACATTCCATATCCGCTAATGGGTAAGTTTCTCCCATGTGAATTTCATAAGCTTGCCAGTGATCAGATTTATACTCTATTTCCACTTGTTTGACTATTTTATGTTTGTGAAATACAGTGCGTACTGGTAGTAACCCCAACCCTGCTATTTCTCCTGCTACACCGCCATTGCCTGTGGGGTCGGATATTATCTGTCCCAACATTTGATAGCCACCACAGATACCAATAATTACCGCACCATTCTGATAGGCTGCCATAATTGCTTGGTCTAAGTTTGTTGCCCGCAGCCACAGTAAATCAGCGATCGTGTCTTTTGTTCCTGGCAGAATTATTACTTTAGCATTTTGCAGTTGGTTTGGTGATTGTACCCAAACAGTTTTTACTCCCTGATCTTGTCGCCAGGGCAAAATATCTTGGGAATTAGAAAGATAAGGAAACCGCACACAGGCGATGATTTCTCCATTCCCTCCCACTTCCTGGTCATAACATAGACTATCTTCACTTTCTGGCTGCAAATCCTTAGCAAAGGGTATAACGCCTAAATACTTGGTAGGGATATATTGGGCAAAGTAGTCTTTTGCTTCCCTAAATAATCTGAGATCACCCCTAAACTTATTGACAACTACACCCAATCCCTCAGCTTGGACACGAGCAGGCAACAAGTAATATGTCCCAATTAGCTGGGCAAATACTCCTCCCCTTTCAATATCCCCTACCAATAGCCATTTTCCCTGTAAGTAAACGATCGGGCGTAGGTTGACAATATCCCTTGTCATCAAATTTAACTCCACAGGACTGCCTGCTCCCTCTAACAGTAAAACATCGCATTCTTGTCGCCAAAACTCTAAGCAATCCACTACAACTTGCCATAGTTCAGGAATTTGTGCGTAATAATCAACCGCTGTGAAATGACCCTGGGCTGACCCTAAAACTACCAATTGGGACTTGCCCTGACTGGGTTTTAGTAGGATAGGATTCATCGCCACGATCGGTCTTAATCCACAGGCTTGGGCTTGTACAGCTTGTGCTCTGCCAATTTCTCCTCCTTCTAGTGTGACATAGGAATTATTGGACATATTTTGCGCTTTGAAGGGAGCAACTCTAATGCCCTGTCGCCGCAACCAGGCTGCCAAAGCTGTCACTAACCAACTTTTGCCTACATTAGAAGCCGTGCCTAACACCCCGATCGCTTTCACGCTTAAACTCTCCCAACAGATACAAAGAACCACAAATTACAATAGGAAAATCTAGAGTGATTGCCCGATCGAGACTTGCCCATAAGTTTGCTTGGATTTCATATTGAATTGGTACAGATACGGCAGCAACTAATTCGGCGGGACTAACACTATGATGCCCTGGAATTTCTATAGGGAATAAGTAGTCTCCTGACCGCACTAAAGTGTGTAAAATACTACTATAATCCTTGGTTGCAAGAATGCCAATAATCCAAGCAACAGATCGCTGGCAGTAAATTTGGTCTAGGTAATGGCGCAATGTTTCTGCTCCTGCCACGTTATGTGCTCCATCTAATAATATTTGTTTACCTTTGTAAGTTGTCCATTCTAGTCTGCCCTGCCATTTTGTATGTGCCAGACCTTGATAGATAGCTGCTTCTGTGATATGCCAACCCCTCAATTGTTGTACTACAGCCACGGCAATAGCAGCATTTAAGCGTTGGTGAACACCAGGCAAAGCCACATCATAAGTATCTGGTAATGGAACGGTAACTTCTGTAATCGGACATAGAAGGGCTTGGGCACGGGCAAGGATGACAGACCGGGCTACCTCCGGTAATTTACCAATTACAACGGGGCAATTGGCTTTAATAATACCTGCTTTTTCTGTAGCAATTTGAGCTAAACTATCCCCTAATCTTTGCCAGTGATCGCGACTAATAGAAGTAATTGCTGCTACTAGTGGCGTATCACAAACATTAGTAGCATCTAACCTTCCTCCTAAGCCTGTTTCTATGACAGCAATATCTACCCGTTGTTGGGCAAAATACCACCACATAGCACAGGTAATCACTTCAAATTGGGTGGGCATACATTGAGGCTCAATAACTGCTTGAACAACCTGAATTGCTTCCAGTAAATCCGCTGGCGTAATCAATCTATTGTTAATAGAAATGCGTTCACACCAGTCAACCAAATGGGGCGACGTATATCTGCCTGTGCGGTAACCTGCTTTTGTCAAAATTGTACTCAAAAAAGCGCAGACTGACCCCTTACCATTGGTACCCGCCACGTGGATAATGGGAACTATATTTTGGGGATTGCCTATTTTTTTCAGGAGATAAAGAACTCGATCGAGGGTGAGATCAATACCAAAGCGGGCATAGGTCGCCAACAAATTGTCCACAACGTTCATGATTCTGCATCGATAATCGGTAGTAACAAAGTAAAGATAGACCCCTTGCCCAATTCACTTTCAACCACAATTTTGCCCCCTAACATTTCACTGAATCTCTGGGAAATCGCCAAACCTAAACCAATGCCACCATGTTTGCGAGTAGTTGATTCATCTACCATTGTAAAGGGCTGAAAAATCCATTGTATCTGCTCTGCTGACATCCCAACTCCCGTATCGGCAACAGAGAATAACATAGTGGGTCTAACTTCATTGTTGAAACAGAACTTTTCTTCTCGCCGCACAGTTAGTCTCACTATTCCCTTGTAGGTAAATTTGCTAGCGTTGTTGAGGAGGTTAACCAAAATTTGGCGCAGTTTGTATAAGTCCGAGCGGATATACTTGATTTCGCTAGAGCAATAGAGAATAAACTCATTCCTGTTAGCTGCCAGCAGTGGTCTGTTAATTTCTACAACTTCTTTGATCAACTGTGGTATATCAACATTTTCCCAATAAACTGGAATCCTTTGATTTTCCAAACGGGCAAAGTCTAAAATATCATTAATAATGCCCAATAGTTGCTTGCCGGCATTTTTAATCTTAGCTAAATCCTGTTTGAATTCTTCATAACCCCACTCTGTGGCTTCCTCTTCTAAAATTTCACTATAACCAATAATGGCATTGAGGGGAGTGCGCAACTCATGGCTCATATTAGACACAAATCGACTCTTAACTTGACTGGCAGCTTCTGCTTTCTCTTTGGCTTCCCTCAACTCCATTTCCGCTACTTTGGCCAGCGTAATATCCCGACTTACCCATACTACTCTCTCCTCATCAAGAGCAGAAAAATAGCCGCTATACCAACTATCCTGCCCCGGAGTTTGGTAGTCAATTATCACTGTCTCCCTTGTACTTAACGCCCTGCGAATAGCTGCAATAATATTTTGGGCATGGGGAGCGGTATAGACATCCCTTACATTCATACCCAGCAAATAATGAAACTCTTTGCTACTGAGAGTCGGTGCAATCTGTAGATAGCTACCTTTTTGATCGACAATTACAATTAAGTCGGTCATGGCATTAAAGACTGCTCTTAGCTCTTGTTCTAGGACTGCCCGCGCCTGTTTTTCCTGCTGGTGTTCTAATTCTGTCAGCATTTCCCCTGTCACATCCCGCGCTGTCCACAGTACCTGCTCACTTTGCAAGGGAGTTATCTTCGCTTCAAACCATTTGTCCCGCAGTTGATAGCGCCATACTGCTACTTTTTGTTCATCCACAACTCTAGCAATTGTTGTTTCTACCTCCTGCCCCACAGGCAATAGGCTGGTCAGGGAATGCCCTAGCAGCTCTTGGGGACTACCTGGACAAAAATTACCGTAACAACTGACCACATCCGTGATCCTGCCTTCCCGATTGAGAATGAATATTTGATCCGAGAGAGCGTTAACAATTTCCTGTAATACCTCTGGTTCTGCCAAAGCCTCCCCCCCTTACCCCTACATCTAATGTTTGAGAATATAGCACCTCAGTCTCTCAAGCAGGAGAAAATTTCTGTAGCCAATCTAAAAGGAGGGGATTCACTAGTTCTGGACGTTCGTCGTGGGGGCAATGACCTGTTTGCGGTAAGGGAATTACTGTAATGTCTTTGCTCTTTGCCCACTGGCGATAAACCTGTGCGCCTTTGAGGGGAGTCCAGGGGTCAGCTTCTCCCCAAAGTACAAGTAGGGGTACGCGGAGATTAGGTAATAATGCTTCGGGGCGGGGACCGGGCGGGGCGGTCAAAACACGGCTGAATACTATTCTTGCCCCTGGGTCTAAGCTAGGAGTATGAAGCATTTCTACCAGTTCGTCTGTAATTGCCTGTTTGTGACAATAAACTTGTGCCAGAGTTGCACGAATGCGGTGCTTTTGCCTCACCCAGTTAAATACCCATTCCCCTGTGGTGGGAGAGCTAACCAAATAGGTAAAAACTGCCATTATTTGCTTCAAAGGAAAGTGTAACTCCTCAGGACGATGGTTCAAGCCCCCTGCAGCATTTAGTAAAACTCCCCCCATCGCCATGCTGGGGTTTTGGGTTACTACCATCAGCGCTAGAAGAGCTCCGATCGAGTTGCCTATCCATACCGCCGGTGTGTGAATGTGTGCTGCCCAAAAATCCTGTACTAGCTCCTGCCATAGTTCCATGGAGTAGGGTACATCGGGTTTTGCTGAAGCCCCAAATCCCAGTAAATCCAAGGCGTAAACACGATAACCGTGCCTAGCTAAAACGGGTATATTCTTGCGCCAATGCCCGATCGAGGCTCCGAAACCATGCAAAAGAACGATCGGTAATTCTGCGGTTGCACAACCTTGCACTGTGTAAGCGATTTTGTGCCCATGCCAGTGCCAAAAGGACTTGTTAAGAAGTGGTTGGGTTAGAGTCATGTTTCCGTCTGCATCTGTTTAGCTGTATGTTGTCGTCTGCGCCTAGTGGCAGCAACGTTCTTAGGGGGGAATTCGGTTTACCAACTCCTGTCCGTATGCTAGTATGTGTTACTGGGTGCTGGTGTAGCTCAGGGGTAGAGCTGCTGATTTGTAATCAGCCGGTCGGGGGTTCGAATCCCTTCACCAGCTTAGATTGTGTGACCTGAAACTAAGTTGCCCATTAGAGGTTCCCATTGATACACAGCTCTAGGTGCCTGGGCAAGTCATGGTATCTACTTTCCTGGAACCAGACTGCTGGGGGCAAATTATAGCCAATTATCTTAGAAAGTAGCAAAATGGTTAAAATTAATACAATAATGTCACAAAATCCTTGGCAGTGGGGTGCTGCAACGGAAGAATTACATATTTGAATTACCAACAATTTCTACTGCGAAATCCATCTCTGTCAGTGCCAAAATTTATTAACTCATTTTCGGTGCCGTTCTGTCGAGTGGACTTGCTTTACTGTTCAAGGTTTGGCTAACAAAAATAGGGGACTCTAACCCACAGCTCAAACGCTATGCCTCGACACAAATTAGCTATTATTAAACTAAAGTGGAAAAGGAAAAAATGATCGGCAAACTACTAGACGGTAGGTATCAGGTCATTAAACTTTTGGGTAGGGGTGGTTTCGGTCATACCTATTTGGCAACAGACACCAAAAGACCAGGCAATCCTCCCTGTGTGGTTAAGCATCTTCGCCCCCAAAGTACTGACCCTGAATTCCTAGCAGTTGCTCGCCGTCTTTTTAAGACTGAAGCAGAAACCCTGGAAAGACTGGGGAGTTTAGAACAGGTACCTACTCTCTATGCCTACTTTGAGGAGGACAAGGAATTTTATCTTGTGCAAGAATTTATTGACGGACATCCCCTCAGCAATGAACTAGTACCAAATCAGCCTTGGGAAGAACCCCAGGTAATTGAATTTTTACAGAATATTCTCCCTGTATTAGCAGAACTTCACGATCGGGGAGTCATCCACCGCGACATTAAACCCGATAACATCATCAGAAGAAAGGGCGACCGCAAATTGGTGTTAATCGACTTTGGCGCAGTTAAACAAGTGATGCAGGATACGGGTAAAAGTCACCTGTCTGTGGCGATCGGTACTCCTGGTTATATTGCTCCTGAACAGGCAATCGGTAAGCCCAAATTTGCCAGTGGTGTTTATGCGGTGGGGATGGTGGCAATTCAAGCCTTGAGGGGTGTGCCCCCCGATCACTTTGGCGACACAGAAGCAGGAGAGGTGCATTGGCATATCTGTGTTGATACTAACTTAATCAGTCCCCGTCTAATAGTCAAGCGGAATTACCGCCAGCGTTATAGGAATGCCAGGGAAGTTTTGTCGGCTTTGCAAGGGGGGAATACAGATATACAAATACAGCATAGGTATAACTCTACCAAAAATCGGACAGAAGAGAAAGTAGTTTTGTTATCATCTCTGTTTTTGTCTTCAGTAATTTTTATTCTTCTGTGGTCGCTACTTGCTAGAAAGACTTGTACAACCTTCGCGGATGTGTCAAATGTGCCAGCAGGAGTCTTTAACTATGGTGGTTCTACAACCTGGGACAACATTCGCAGGGAAATGGCAAGTTCCCGCCTTCCTACTATCTCCTGATTTTCGTATTCGCTACACCAACCCTACTCCTGATGAAGGACCACGGGGTTCCCATACTGGTATTCAAATGCTGTTAAACAATCGTTTAAGTTTTGCTGAGTCGAGTCGCCCTCTGCGACAAATAGAAAAAATAACTGCACAACAAAAAGGCTACAACCTGGAGCAAACTTTAGTAGCAGTCGATCCCACTGTCTTTATTGTCCATCCCAGCTTGTCTAATCTTCCTGGTCTAACTCGCAGCCAAATTAAAGATATTTACACTGGCAAAGTGACAAACTGGAAAGAACTAGGCGGTCCCGATCGGGCTATCACTCCCTATGCCCACCCCAGCGCCCGTACAGGTTGGTTCAGTGATTATATTTTGCAAGCGGAAAAACATCACCCGCGAGTAGTGTTTGTCAGTGGGACACCGGCAGCCCTCGATCGGGTAGCGGCTGACCCTGGGGGAATTTTTGATGCCTCTGCTGCCCAAGTTCTCCCTCGCTGTGATGTCCGTCCTTTGCCCGTGAGTGATGGTGGGAAGTTTGTTGCTCCCTATGAAGGCGAATTGACATTCGGTAAAGGTTGTAGGCGGCAAGCCAATGAGAAAGCTTTTCGGAACCTGGTTTATCCCTTTTATCGTGAGTTATATGTAGTCTACAAAGACTATCCTGGTAACAATAACCCAGATATGGTAACTTGCTTCTCACTGATGAAGGACAATCACTAATCGCCAGATCAGGATTTGTGCCAATTCGTACTCCTAAGGGTTGTCAAGCCATCAAATAGATGACAAGTCTTGATGTATGGGCTGACAAGTAGGGCAAAGGTGAGATGAACGACCACCAATTTTTAAGCGCTCGATCGGTGTGCCACAGACACGGCAGGGTTGTCCTGTCCGACGAAATACCCAAGCTACTGTTAAATAATTGCCCCGCTCTCCATTGCTGTCTAGGTAACTACTAAAAGTTGTCCCCCCATACCTAAGACCCGCCTGCAGAGATTGGATGATAGCTTGATGGAGTTTAACTATTTCTGCTGCCGTGAGAGAATGACAGGCTCGCTGGGGATGAATCCCTGCTAAAAACAAAGATTCGTCAGCATAGATGTTGCCAATCCCTGCCACGATCGTTTGATCGAGAAGAGCACTCTTGATTGCTTGTTGTTTATTTTGTAGTTTCCGCTGGAGATACTCAACTGTAAAATCAGTGCCCAGAGGCTCTACTCCTAAACTCTGCCAGGCAGTGACAATACTGGAGATCGACCGATCGGGAGGCACCCACCACATTTGCCCAAAAGTCCGCTGGTCATCAAAACGCAGTTCCTTACCGCCTACAAACCAAAAGCGCACCCGTGTATGCTTAGAGACTGGCTGTTCTTGGCAATTCCACTTCAACTGTCCCGTCATCCGTAAGTGAATAACTAAAATCCCCGCAGATAACTGGCAGTAAAGATATTTACCCCGCCTGCGCCAGGCACCAAATACCTGTCCTGCTAATGCCTCCTGAAAAGTTATAACATCGGGAAAAGCGATCGTTCTTGCTAACAAAACCGCACAGCTTTCTACAGAGCAATTAGTGGTAGTACGCGCCAGACCCGATCGGATAGTTTCTACTTCTGGCAATTCAGGCATTTTGCATCATTGTTGGCTGTAAGGACAAAAAAAGGAACCGAGGGTATCCCCGATTCCTGCTGGGGCAATAATATGGATTAGCCAGAGACTTCCTCTACTTCATCAATGGCAAAATTGTTGGTGGCAACGTTGTAGTAGTTGACCTTGTCAAAGCGCACGATCACAGGATAGATGATGCCGCTCTTGTCCACGGAAACCACTGTACCGATGTCACGATACCAGTAGGACTCCTTGCGCAAAATACGCACCTTAGAACCACGTTGAATAGCCATAAGTCACCCTCTAGTAAACGGAATGATTCCAGAGTAATACGTCAGCGTGATAGTGTCTATTTGCCCAATGTAAAGTTTTGTGTCACTACTCCCACCTGCGCCAAATTGGGGACGGCAGCCCGCATTATCCGCACTACTTGGGTAGTTGTAGCGTCATACATCTGAGTTAGGAGTTTGGGATAGAGACCAATGCCGATAATGGGCACCAGCAGACAGGCAATGATGAATACCTCCCTGGGTTCCGCATCTACTAGCTCCTCATGGGCTACCAACTCCTTATTCTCCTCGCCGTAGAAAATTTCCCGCAGCATAGACAGGAGATAAATAGGAGTCAGAATCACACCCACCGCCGCCAGTAGAATGATTACCAGCTTGAAAGCCCCACTGTAGGCATCACTAGTAGCAAAGCCGACAAATACCATTACTTCCGCCGCGAACCCGCTCATCCCAGGTAACGCCAGGGAAGCTAGAGAACAAGCCGTAAACATGGAGAAAATCTTGGGCATCCGCTGTCCCACCCCCCCCATCTCATCCAGGAGCAAGGTATGCGTCCGATCGTAGGTAGCCCCTACTAGGAAGAACAGACTCGCTCCAATCAAGCCGTGGGAGACCATCTGCAACATCGCCCCACTTGCCCCCAGGTCTGTATAGGCAGCCAAACCAATCAGCACAAAGCCCATGTGGGAGATAGAGGAATAAGCAATTTTGCGCTTGAGGTTCCGTTGGGCAAAGGAAGTGAGAGCAGCATAGATGATGTTTACTACCCCCAGAATCAACAGTAGAGGGGCAAAGATACGGTGCGCCTCCGGCAACATAGCGGCATTCATGCGGAAAAGGGCATAGCCCCCCATCTTCAAGAGAATCCCTGCTAGGAGCATATGCACAGGAGCGGTCGCTTCCCCGTGGGCATCGGGCAGCCACGTATGGAGAGGAAAAATGGGCAATTTCACCCCATAGGCAATGAGGAGCGCACCATAGGCAACCAACTGGAAGGGCAGCGAGAAATCCTTAGCCGCAATCTCCTGGAAATCAAAGGTAGTGTTACCGCCGTAAAAAGCCATGGCTAAGCCCGCCAGGAGAATAAACAACGACCCCCCCGCCGTATAGAGAATGAACTTAGTGGCAGCATACTGGCGTTTTTTACCCCCCCAAATTGATAGGAGCAGATAGACAGGAATCAATTCCAGTTCCCACATCAAAAAGAAGAGGAGCATATCCTGCACCGCAAACACCCCAATCTGCCCCCCATACATCGCCAGCATTAAAAAGTAAAATAGCTTCGGTTTGAGGGAGACAGGCCAAGCGGCAATAATTGCCAGGGTTGTAATAAAAGCCGTCAGCAAAATCAAGGGCATGGACAAGCCATCTGCCCCCATTGACCAATTCAGACCCAGCTGCGGTACCCAGGCAAACTTTTCCACCATCTGCAGATTGGGATTGCCCAGCTCATACTCTTGACAGAAGCCATAAACTAGGGCAATAAAATCTAACAGAGCTACGACTAGGGCATACCACCGTACTGTTCTGCCATCTCCTTTGTCGGGCACTAAAGGCACAAACAGCGCCATCACCACTGGAAAGACTATGGCAAATGTCAGCCAAGGAAAATCCTGCATAATTCCAATTTTGTCACTGCTAAGTAATATTAACCATTCTTATCCCCTTTTGCCCCTAACTTAACTAATCCTTAACACAGCTTGCGACTTAACTAATCCTCAAAATAATTCGGATACCCTTGACGAAATCTAAGGGATTCCTGCCAGTCATATTAAGGTTAAAGGGAAGTTAAGACAGAAATCTGATAATTTTGCGAAAAATTCGCGGAGTTAGAGGTTGCTTTGGGTCAAGTCTTGGTATAAGCTTGGATCGGAGATTCTATGTTGAGGTAGTGGGTCTATGTCTTTTTATCTCGAAAGTAATGCGGTTTACACCCAAACAGGTAGTGAGTTGTACATTATCGATCGGGGCATTGCGAATTACCAAACGATCGTGCAAGCACTGCCCTCTGGGGCACCTGTCCTTTACATAGACCCAGACCAGAATGGTATTTCCACCATTACGGAAGCTTTAAGCAAATTTAACAACCTCAACAGTGTTCATATTTTCTCCCACGGGGATAATGGCTCCGTCCAGTTGGGTAATACATTTCTTAACACAAACACGATTAGAACTTACTCTCCCCTCCTGGAATCTTGGGCAAGGGCTTTAGGTGCCGATGCTGACATTCTGTTTTACGGCTGTAATCTGGCAAGCACTACCTCTGGCAAGGAACTGATTGACAGTATTGCTCGGCTCACTGGTGCTGATGTAGCCGCTTCCGATGACCTCACGGGTAACTCTGTCCTGGGTGGTAACTGGGTACTGGAGTATCAAACGGGCCCGATCGAGACAGGAGCGATCGAGGTGGTTAATTTCCAGGAGACTCTGTTCATTGTCAATCTGGGCTTTGGGGGAATGCCCTTTGACTGGAACCCTCCTGGAGCAGGTACTCAGACCTTCATGGATGTAGGTGGTTCAGGTGTTGATGTTGAGATCAGCATTGTTGCGGTTGGTGGGGCAACTGCAGCAACGATCGATGATACAGGGATGTTTACTGGTGGTATTGGCGCAACTCCACTTGTTGCCAGTTTTCTGCCACCTCAAGACGGTGTGGCGAATCCCGCTGCTGGTTTGGACATCAAAGTCAGTTTCTTTGTTACTGGCACTATGACCCCCATCAATGTAAATGAGACAAATTTCATTTTGACCAACATTGATGCCAACTATACAGTGCCTCTCTCTGACCCATTGCAACAGTTCCAAGATGATGTCATGGTAAAGGCAGCATCCAATATCAGTGCTATAGGTGATTCTGCCGTAATGATTCAAAACTCCGGCACTATGAATGTGCGATTGTTCGCTGGAGAGGACACTGCTAGTCCTATGACTGGTGTGATGCCTACTGGGACAGAGAGTGCGGGTGCCAACGCTACGCTCAGCTTTACTAGTATTGTAACTGACTTTACGATCGAGTTTAGAGATGGTCCTGTGCCTGCTGACCAATCCCACGGCGTGGGCTTCTTAGCTGGGTTCATGTTTGATGCCCCTGAACTTCGTATACTTGGGAATTCGGGTAGCGTACCTGAAGGGAACATGGCACCTCCGAATGTGATTATTTACACTGTTGGGTTAACGTTCTCGAATGGGATGGCCGCCAGTTCCCCCCTGCCCACTACCATCACCTATGGCTTCATGGACATCACTGCTATGGGTGGCACTGACTTTAATAACACTTCAACAACTGTAATTATTCCTGCTAATCAGACCTCTGCTACTTTTGCTGTTACTATCATCCCTGACACAGACCCCGAAAATGATGAAACATTTGAAGTGACCTTCATGGACTCTACGTTCATGTTTGGTACGGGTCAGCCGACCGTTTTCACTAACACGATCGTTAACGATGATGCTCCTATAATTGGCTTCTCCAACGGCTTCAGTAACAACGAGGGTAACACGAGTACAATGACGAACTTTTTATTTACTGTTACCCTTAGTCAAACGGCTCCATTCCCAATCACAGCAAGTTTCAGCACAATGGATGTGACTGCTACGGGAAATGTTGACTACCAAGCAAGCGCAGGAACAGTCTCTTTTGCTCCAGGTGTATCTGTAACGGTGATAACTGTTGTTGTCAGCGGTGACAATGCCCTAGAGCCTGACGAAACCTTTAAGGTACAGCTGAGCAACCCCAGCACAATTCCTGGGGGCATTACGGCGATTATCGATTCTACAGCTAGTCAGACCATAGGCACGATCGTTGATGATGACACTAACCCTGCCGTCACCTTGTTAGGACCCACCTCCTTCCTGGAACAAACTGGTGGGATGAATGTGCAGAACTATACTCTCAGTCTTTCTGGCACTACGTCAAGTCCTACCCTAGTCACCCTTGACATCACGAACATGACAACAAATGCTGCGGACTTTGATCTTAGCACTAGCTTTTTACAGACAGTTACTATCACTGCCAACACTCTAACAGCAGTAGTACCGATTACTATTGAAACTGACTCGATCCCTGAAGCCAATGAAACTTTCAGTGTTTCCATCATGGCTGACCAAACCTTGGGTACAACATCCATTCAGGCAACGATCGGGAATGATGATTTTGTGACAGTATCGCTGCAGGGTTCGTTGTCTTCCTTGGAGGGCAATGTTGCTGGTTCTCCCACTTTTGTTTACACGATTTCCCTGAGCAGTGGTGCCAACAACACAGCGGCAGAGCCTATCACTGTCAACTATGCCACAGCTGATGGTTCAGCGATGGCTGGGGATGGTGACTACAACATGTTGACAGGTATGGTTGTGTTTGACCCTGGTCAGTCTACAGCACTGATTACGGTGACTGCCAACGGGGACACGATGGCTGAGCCAAATGAAGATTTCTTTGTAGAACTGACGGGTGTGGACAGCCCTGACATGCTGGCAAGTATTTCCACAACCAACAGTCAGGCAACCGCTGTACTGGTTAACGATGACCCCTCTCAAGTTAACATTTTGGGAGTCAGTCAGATTGAGACCACTAGTGGCAACACCAACTTTGTCTTCACTTTGAGTCTGGATGCTACGAACACTGTGGATACAACGGTTACCTACAGCACAATGGATGGCACTGCTACCACTGGAAATAACGATTATCAGCAAGTCATGGATGCTGTAGCAGTGATTCCTGCTGGGATGATAACTGGGCTGGTTACTGTAACGGTATCTGGGGACAACATTCCTGAAGCGAATGAGACTTTCTTGGTGCAGATTACTGGTACCAGCGGCAGTCCTGGCATGACTGAGGCAACGGGCACAATCGTTAATGATGATTTTGTGACGGTATCGTTGCAAGGGTTAGTTACTCAGGCGGAGGGGACGACTGGTGATAGTCCACTCTTCGTGTACATAATTTCCCTGAATCAAACTTCTTCCACAGACATCACAGTTACTTACTCAACAGCAGATGGTACGGTGGCGATGATGAATGCTACCACTGGTGACAGTGACTACATGCAAGTCATAAACGCCACTACTGTAATTTCCGCGGGAAGTCAGACAGCACTGATTACGGTAACGGGGATTGGAGACAACAATCCTGAAGATGATGAGGATTTCTTTGTTCGTTTGGTTGGTGCAGACAGCCCCTCGATGCTGGCAAGTCTGGATTCCACAAACACCCAAGCGACCGCTAGATTGATCAACGACGATCGTCCGCCTGTCAGTGTGGTAGGGCTATCTCAAGTTGAAGGTAACAGCGCGAACAACTTCATCGTAACTTTCACAATCCCAGAATCTAGTACTTTGCCTATTACCGTTACCTATTCCACCCAGGCGGGCACGGCGATGGATACACCGACCAATGACTTTGCCCCGATCAACATGGCAACGGCTGTGATTCCTCCAGGATTGACCAGTATCACCGTACCTGTTACTGTCTCTGGGGAGACTATTCCAGAGAACGATGAGGTATTCAATGTAGTTATCGATGCTTCAGATGCACCGATCGCTAATACTACAGGTTTTGTCACGATCGTTAATGATGACTTCCTGGGTGTTTCCATTATGGGAAGCATTTCCCAGCTTGAGAACGTAGCAGGGGCAACCACCTACATCTACACCGTCAGCTTGAGCAGTAGTTCCGAAGTTCCTGTTGTAGTTAGCTATGCAACAGCAGGTGCTGGAGCAATGCCTGCTGACAACATGGATTTTGTAGACAACAGTAGCTTGCTAATTTTTGCTCCTGGCACAACCTCTCAAGTAGTAACTGTAACTGTTAACCCTGATTCGGATGTTGAACCAGATGAAACCTTTACGGTGACAATACCCAGTGTAGTCAGTGGGCCGTCTGGAGCGATGGGATCGGCAGCAACGATCGTGACTGGTGCTAGTGTTGCCACTGGAGTGATTATCAATGATGATGCGATCGTGGGTATTACACCAGCCCAATCTGTAGCTGTAGAGGATGCTGGTCCAATGACACCGACCAACTACGTCTTCACGATCACCTTGTCAACTACTTTACCTATTCCCACAACAATTAGCTACACCACCAATGATGGCACTGCTGAGGCAGGAATGGATCACCAAGACAATGATGGATTGGTCACGATCCCTGCGAATACCAGTACAGCTGTCATTACAGTCACCTCAATTCCTGATGGCATTCCGGAATTCAACGAAGACTTTACTGTAAAAATTAACAACAATGGCAACAACAATATCACTGTCGATCAAGGCACAGCTACAGGAGTATTACTGGATAATGACTTTGCGGGTGTAAACCTCATTGGTCCGGGGTTGCTGCCTGAAGGGACAACAATGGCTACTGACTTCATTTTCACTATCTTTCTAGGTCAGGGTCAAACTGCTGCTGATCCAGTTACTGTTACCTACGCAATCTCTAACGGAACTACCGATAATACAGACTTTGTAGGTGGTATGTTACCTACTCCTGGTGTAGTGACTATTGGTACTGGTCAGTCTCAAGCTCTTGTTACGGTTACAGTTTCTGGAGATACAACGATCGAGTCTGATGAAACTTTCTCAGTACAACTCACTGCTGCGAGTAACAACACTGTAATCAACCCACAGCTGAGTCAGGCAACGGCAACGATCGGTAATGATGACTTCCCCACTGTGGACATCCTACCGAATATCAGTCAGATGGAGAGTATGACGGCTTTTGTCTACACCATCAGTCTGCAACAAACCGCTCCCTTCCCCACAGTTGTTACCTATCAAACAACAGGCGGCAGTGCTACACCAGGCATGGACTTCACACCCATTCCGCCAACAGTAGTGGCGATCGGGGCAGGACAAACTACAGCACTTGTCACAGTTACAGTAGTCGATGACAGCAATCCCGAAGGGAACGAAGACTTCACAGTGAACTTGATTGCCTCCAATGCCATGATTGGGCAAGGAACAGCTACAGGGACAATTGAGGATGACGATGGCTTTGTTCCAGTTGGTATCAGTGGTACCATCACGGCTTTGGAAGGAAACAGTGGTATCAATACTACTAGCTTCATCTACTCCGTCACCCTTGGTCAAACAGCCTCAGAGCCGATTACAGTTACATACCAGACTGCCAATGGTAGTGCTCTATCCACAGAAGACTATGTCGCGAATATGGGCACTGTGGTCATTCCAGCAGGTGCACTGGTAAGTAACCCGATCACAGTTACTGTCAGCGGTGACACAATGATCGAGCCTGATGAGAACTTCTTTGTCCAGCTTATCGGTATGCCAGTTAGTGCTCCTGGATTGCTAGTTTCCTTCACCACTCAAACTCAGGCTGCAGGGGTAATCATCAATGATGATTTGCCAGGCATATCGATCGTGCCTAGCCCTGTAACACAACCAGAGAGTATGACCGCCTTTGTCTACTCGATCGTTTTGGATCAAACAAACTCTAATCCAGTAGTTGTTACCTATCAAACCGGAGCAGTGGGCAGTGCTACACCAGGCACAGACTTCATGGTGATTCCACCTACCGCCCTAACCATTGATCCTGGTCAAAGCTTGGCTTTAGTTACTGTTACAGTTGTTGATGACAATCTACCTGAAGGAGATGAGGAATTCACGATTAACCTGATTGGTTCCAATGCCATGATTAATCAGGGTACGGCAACGGGAATCATTCAAGACAATGACCCTGTAGGTGTTGGACTCAGCGGACTAATATCTGCTGTGGAACTAAACAGTCCAGCTCAAGACACTATGAGCTTTGTCTACTCTGTAACTTTGACCAAGCAAGCAGCAGAGCCCATAACAGTGAGCTTCTCTACCGCTGATGGGATGGCAACTGCAGGGATGGATTATGTCACCAGTATGGGGACAGTAGTGATTCCTGCTAATAACCTCGGAACATTGCTGACTATTACGGCACTGGGAGATGACGTAATTGAAGGCAACGAAGACTTCTTTGTGAATCTAACTGGAACTCCTCTAAGTGTAATGGGCTTGAATGTTACTTTTACGCCTGAAACACAGGCTACAGGTGTGATTGTTGACAACGATAGCCCTGGGGTCAATCTCATTCCTATCACGGTATCCCAGCTTGAGAGCAACACTGCCTTTGTTTACACGATCACTCTTAACCAGCCAGCCGCTGGTGATGTCACAGTGACCTATCAGGTAATCAACGGTACAGCGATTGGCGGACCCGACTTTGAACCAAATCCCTTAGCGATAGTTGTGATTCCCCAGGGACAGGTTGCTGTTCCTATCACTGTGACTGTAATTGATGACAACCAACTGGAGCCAGATGAAACCTTCACAGTCAGGATTATTGGAGCCAGTGTGCCGCCTGGAATTACACAGGCACAGGGGGTAATTAGAGATAATGACACACCGATCGTTAACCTATTGCCTGGGACTGTATCGCAACTAGAAAGTAACACTGCCTTTGTCTACAACGTAAGTCTGAGTCAAACTGCTAACGTCCCGATCGTTGTTACCTACCAGACCAATTCTGGGACAGCGATGGCAGGGGTAGACTTTAATGACATTCCCAGTGGAGTAATTACCTTTGCACCTGGTCAATCCGTACTACCTGTGACTGTGACTGTTATCAATGACTCTATCCCTGAAGGCACAGAAAACTTCACAGTCCAACTCAATGGCACTAACGCCATGCTGGGTACAACCTTGGCAACTGGTATCATTCAAGACAATGACCCCTTGGGTGTTGGTCTAAGTGGTCTGATCTCTGCTACTGAACTCGATAGTGGCACGGATAGCACTAGCTTTGTCTACTCCATTACTCTGACCCAGACAGCTGCCCAACCCGTAACTGTCAGCTTCACTACTGCAAGTGGTACGGCTATGGTAAGTGAAGACTTCCTGCCTAATACTGGTACGGTAGTGATTCCTGCAGGCTCGATCGGTGCTCCTGTGACGGTTACTGCTTCTGGCGATACGGTGCCTGAATTTGATGAAAACTTCTTTGTCAATCTGACTGGTACACCGATTAGTGCTCCTGGTTTGGCTGTGACCTTTACCACTCAAACCCAGGCTACGGGTGTGATTGTAGACAATGACTTCATACCTGTGGGAGTTGGTCTGAGCGGTTTGATTAGTGCTCTTGAAGGCAATAGTGGAGTAAATACCAGTAGCTTTATCTACTCTGTAACCTTGACTCAGACGGTAGCTCAACCCGTAACTGTCAGCTTCAGTACCAGTGATGGCATGGGCAATCCTGCCAGCTCCACTCAGGACTACGTAGCAAATAGTGGTACTGTGGTCATCCCTGCAGGTAGTATTGGTAGCTCGCCTATCACGGTAACAGTGAGTGGAGACACGATTGCTGAACCGAATGAAAACTTCCTGGTGAACTTGCTAGGTGTGCCTACCAGTGGTTTGGGAGTGCAACCGACATTTACACTACAAACCCAAGCAACAGGGGTAATTATCAATGATGATGCTGGTGTAACGATTGTGCCTGGGGTGCTGACTTTACCAGAAAGCACAAGTAGTTTTGTTTACACCATCAGTCTGGATGGGCCAGTTGTTCAGCCGGTGGTTGTAACATATCAAACCCAGACAGGTACAGCAGGTGCAAATGACTTTACCCCTGTAACTGCCACTGTAACGATCGCTCCTGGTCAAACGATCGCGTTAGTAACCGTAACAGTAACCAATGATGGCATTCCAGAGGGGAATGAAAACTTCACAGTCAACATCACCGGAGCAAATGTACCTGTAGGACAGTCAGTAGCAACTGGGGTTATTCAGGATGATGATGCAGTAGGAGTTGGTATTAGTGGTTCTATTACTGCTGTTGAGGGCAATAGTGGCACCAATACCTCTAGTTTCATTTACTCCGTAACTCTAACTCAGACTGCAGCTCAGCCAATTACTATTACCTACAATGTGGCAAATGGTTCTGCTACAGGTGGGTCTGACTTTGTGGCTAACAGCGGTACTGTTGTGATCCCTGCTGGAAGCCTGGCAAGTAACCCAATTACAGTCACAGTGAATGGAGATACTGAGATTGAACCAGACGAAAACTTCTTCGTGAGGATTACAGGTACTCCAGTAACTGTTCCTGGCTTACAGGCTACTTTGACAGCACAAACTCAAGCGATTGGTGTAATTGTTAACGATGATCTAGCCACACCTACTCCCACACCGACTCCTACGCCTACGCCAACACCTACTCCCGCGCCGACTCCTGCACCTACCCCAGCACCTACTCCCACACCGACTCCTACTCCCACACCAACTCCTACGCCTACGCCAACACCTACTCCCAGTACTGTAGTGACCCCGATCGCTACGCCTACACCTACACCTGCTCCGTTTATCCCACCGTTGGATATTCCGCCTACTGCTCTTCAACTTGATCCCAGACCTGAAGGAGGAACTACAGCTCCCAATGGTGCTACCTTTGTGGACTACTACTTTGACCCCCGCCTGGTCAATCTTCTGAACCTAGACATCTTTGTGCAGAATCAGTTCGATCGGGATGGCATTCTCACTAATGGTCTGAATACGATCGTGGACTTCTTCGATGTGGTGTTCTACCTGAAGAACAACCCTGATGTGGCTGCTCTATTCCCTGATCTGGCAAGGCAGCTAGGGATTGTTTTCCCGCAGGCATCGATCGATGGACGTTTCACTGATCCCTTGGATCACTTCTTGAAGGTGGGACAATTCCAGAACAGAATGCCCAGCAACCTCTTTGATCCCGAAGTCTTTGCTCTCTACAACCCTGATGCGGTAGAAGCAGTGCGGAGAGGTGAATTCCGATCTTTGTTTGAGTTCTTCATCCAGAAGGGTCAGTATGACTGGCGTGATCCCCGTCAGCTGCTGTTTGACCCTGGCTTCTACACTTTCCGCAACTCCGTGGTAGAAGAGGCAATCAAGAGAGGTGAATTCCGCACACCCTTTGACCACTACATGGAGGTAGGGCAATTCGAGGGGCGCAACCCAAGCCTGTTGTTTGACCAAGACTACTACTTGTTACGGAATCCACAGGTACGTGACGAGTTGGCATCAGGTCGGTTCAAGTCTGCCTTTGAACACTTCATCAAGGTGGGATTGCTAGCAGGTCTAGATGCTACGCCTCTGTTTGATAGTGGCAAGTACCTAGCTGCTAACCCTGATGTAGCTGAGTTGATCAGACAAGGTAAATTCCGCAGTGCCTTTGAACACTACCTGCGTCGTGGTCAGTTTGAATTCCGTCCACCGCGCCTGCAGCTCTATGATGAGGGCTACTACCTAATGACTAACCCTGATGTGAAGACGGCTGTAGAGCAAGGTAGATTTGTCAACGGCTTGGAGCACTTCACTCGCTTTGGGCAGTTTGAAGGCAGACGACCCAGTCCGTTCTTCGATCCCAAGTTCTACCTGGAACGCTATCCCGATGTTGCTGCTGCCGTTAGAAGAGGGGAATATCGCAGTGCCTTTGACCACTTTGTGCGGGTGGGTCGCTTTGAAGACCGTCTCACTCTTGATCCCAATCAGCCTGTAACGGTACTCAACGAGGTGGACTTCCGTGTGATTCCACCCAATACGCAGGTGACCTACAACATCACCACAGTCAACAACAGTAATGAAGTGGCACGGGATGTGAAGGTACAAACAATTGTTCCCCCTGGTTTGACTAATGTCAGGGTGTCTAACAATGGGTTCTATGACCCTGTCACTGGTATCGTCACGTTCCCTGTGATTGCTAGCTTGAACCCACGGACTATCTTCTCGGCAACGGTCAACTTCACTAGCCCCAGCACACCTAACATTGTCTCGGGGGCATTTGCTACACCGTTCCCCACAGACACAAGGAACATTAGCTATGGTGGCCCTTACAGTGCTAACTTGGGTACGGTATCCTTCACAACTCCTGGCAATCGTCAGTTGCTGACCACAACTCTCGTTACTGTCAATAACTCCATCCCGATCGTGACTGCTGTGGCTCCTGAGCGCATTGTGCCGCCGATTATCCTCCCGCTAGATCAGGCTCTCCAGAATGGTACGAGAAGTGGTCTGAACACAGTGTCTGATTATGTGGACAGTGCCTTCTACCTCAGCCGCAACCCTGATGTTGCCAGTGCTATTCGTAGGGGTGAGTTCCGCGATGCGGAAGACCACTACCTGAAGGTGGGGCAGTTTAGAGGTCTACAGCCTAGCTTGCTCTACGATGAGGAGGTTTACAGGCAGTACAATCCCCAAGCGGTAGCAGCAGTACAGCGTGGTCAGTTTAGCTCCCTGTTTGATCACTTCATCAAGGTGGGGCAGTACCAAAATGCTGATCCGCGTCTGCTACTGTTTGATGAGGGCTACTACCTGTATCGCAACTCGATCGTCAAGGAACTCATTCAGCAAGGGCGGTTCAAGAGTGCCTTCGAACACTTCATCCTAGTGGGGCAATTTGAGAACCGTGCTCCCAGCGAACTGTTTGACCCAGCATTCTACCTGAGACAGAATCCGAGTGCAGCGCAAGCAGTATCCTCTGGACAGTTCCGATCGGCGTTTGACCACTTCATCAAGGTTGGATTACAGGCGGGCTTGCAGCCATCCCCGAACTTTATTGCCAGCGAGTACCTGCGCATTAATCCTGGGGTAGAGCAAGAAATCCGTGATGGTGGTTTCCGCAGTCCCTTCGAGCACTTTATCCGTAAGGGTATGTTCGAGCAACGGCGACCCAAGGCAGAGAATCCACCTCTACCAGCTTTTGATGAGGGCTACTACCTGCAAAATAACCCCGATGTGAGGGCAGCTGTGGCTAGAGGGGAGTTCAAGAATGGGTTAGAGCACTTTACTAAGATCGGGCAGTTTGAAAACCGTGACCCAGGACCGATGTTCGACACCCAATTCTATCTCTCCCTCTATCCTGATGTGGCAACAGCCATTGCTAGGGGTGAATTCCGCAGTGCCTTTGATCACTATGTGAGAATTGGGCGTTCCCAAGAGCGGGTCACCATTCCCACTAGAGGTACGGGAATTAGCTAGGTAAGTTAAACTAGAGCCAGGGGTTAACCTCTGGCTCTTTTTCCTAGGAAAATGGCGATGAAACTTAAACCGATCGATATTCAAAAGTTGGAAAGTTTCCTTGACAAGATAGCGCAGCAAACCTATCCAGAACCGCCCACACAATTGCACTCCCAAATTACCAGACAAATGTGGGAGAGGGTGAAGATAGAAGCTGAAGTAGCAGCAGACTGGAAGATTTTGGACGTGGGATGCGGGCAGGGGGTAGCCTTAGAAATTTTTCAGGCAGAAGGGCTAACAGCCGTAGGCATAACCTTAAATCCTGAGGACGTAAAAGTTTGTCAAGAAAGAGGTTTTGATGTCCGCTCAATGGATCAGTCCTTCTTGGACTTTGCAGACGGGGAATTTCAGTTGATCTGGTGTCGCCGTTGTTTAGAACATAGTATATTTCCTTTCTTTACTCTTAGTGAATTCTACAGAGTTCTAAAACCTCAAGGCTTTCTATATGTGGAAGTGCCAGCTCCTAACACCAGTTGTCACCATGAAAATAACCCCAACCACTACAGTGTTTTGGATAAGTCTATGTGGGTTTCTCTGATTAACCGATCGGGATTTGTTATCAAGAACGTATATGATGTAAATCTGGCTACAATGGCTGGACCAGACACCTACTGGGCGTTCACCGCAACCAAAATTTGATATGCAGTACCGCACGGACATTGAATACATAGCCTCTTTTAATGCGCGGCAGGCTCCTCCTGTAATGAATTACACAGCGGCATTGGCAGGCTTTGACCCGATCGATCTATCTCAGCCTTTCCGTTACTGTGATCTGGGATGCGGTCCTGGGTTGACTCTGTTGACACTAGCAGCAGCTTTTCCCCATGCAGAGTTTGTGGGTGTGGATTTCAATAGCAATCATATCCGCATGGCACAAGCACGGGCAGAAGCAACAGGGCTACAGAATGTCAAACTTGTTCATAGTAATTTCACAGAATTAAAAGACAGAAACCTACCTCAATTTCATTTCATTGCTATAAGTGGGACTTTATCTTGGTTGGCAGATGCTCCCAGGGATGCGGTTTTAGATTTTATGGGGAATAACTTGGTGGAGGGGGGATTAGCTTACCTGCACTACATGGTAATGCCTGGTCATGCTATTCAGCCCCCCCTTTGTCGTCTTGCCAGTGATTACTACAACCAGCTAGAGGGAGAGCCAGAAGAGAAAGTGCTTTTGACAAAAGAGTTTTTGAAGGGCTTTCTGAATACCCAAAAGCGATATTTTGAAATTTCCCCCACAGCCAAAGACTTTCTCCAGAACATGATCAACTCTTCTACTTCTCTCTTCCTCCATGACTATCTCAGTAATGTTAGAAAAGCCTACTATTTTGCGGACATGAATCAACTCCTAGAGCAGAGAGGACTGCGCTATGCGGGGAGTGCAGAGCCTTTCTACAATCACCTCCAGCTGGTTGTGCCAATCGAATCGCGGGAATTGTTTCGTGGTGTGAGAGAAAGAGCTAGCGTAGAAGCAATTAAGGACTATATTTGTGTCAATGGGGGTAGGACTGATGTTTTTTGTAAGACCAACCGATCGGCGGGGAGTGAGAAGCCCTTGGAGTCAGTATTAGTGGTGGCTTTACCGGGACAAGACCAGAACCAAGTCATCAATTTTGCAGGTACAGCAGTGAGGTTAAATGTTGATCCGATGGCAACTGTACTCAGGGTCTTACAAACACCTAGCACACTGGAGAAGCTATACCAGCATCCTGAGCTATCGGCTTATCCCCGCCACGAAATTCGCAAAGCTCTGACCTACGCAGTGGCAGCCAGAAGAGTAATCCCGATCGTTACTCCCCCTAGCCCCGTGACATCAATTTCTGCCTACAATCGTGATGCCCTTAGTCAGGTAGTCACCACTGCTCCTGATCTTTTGCCCTCAGTGACATTAGCTTCTCCTGTGATGGGCAGTGGTCATTGTATTGGTTGGGTAGATGCGGTTATGCTGTGGAGTATTGTCAACCATGGTATCGAGGCTCCCCAAAAGGCGTTAGAAATTATGCAGAAGCGTAATCTAGCTCTTAAGGTACAGACCAAAGATGAAAAAGAGTTGACACCCCAGGAAACAATGAAACTGGCAATTCAAAATAGTGCGAGACAGTTTAATGTGCTTCTGCCTTTTATGGGTATCAGTCCGAATTTAACTGTTTAGGCGATGCAGATGGTTAGAACAGATTGCACTGCAGAAACATATCTAAATTGGGAAAGGGAGGCACTCGATCGGCATGAATATCTTAATGGCATAATTAGACCGATGCCAGGGGGAACACCTACTTACAATCAGATTCTCCTCAATTTGGCAATATCATTAAAGCTGAAATTACCCAAGGGAATCTATCAGGTCTTTGTCGCAGATCAGGGACTAGCTATACCTACCTACAACGAATTTACTTATCCTGGCGTTATGGTTGCTAGGAAACCGATTCAAATGTACCAAGATATAAAAGACACTATAGTTAATCCAATTCTAGTTGCTGAAGTTCTGTTCCCATCAACAGCAGATTACGATCGGTCAGACAAGTTCCAATTCTATCAAAGTATACCTACCCTCAAGGAATATCTGTTAATTGAACAAGGCTTTATTCGAGTAGAACGATGTTGCCAACATGATGCCGACCAATGGTTAAGCAAAACTTTTGCTGACAGAGAACAGAAAATGAATATCGATTCTTTAGACATAACTTTGGGTATAGAAGAAATTTACACTGACGTTGAATTGGAGGATGAGCCGAGGTTGACAGTTACTGAGTATTTTAATTTGGATAACAACTCTATAGAGTGGCATGAATACATTAACTGTAAATCCCAAATTTTTAGTGGGAAATCTGTATATGTTACTGAGAAATGCACTTAGTTACAGTTCTAAATTTAGGTGGGGTATAAGCAATGAGTAATCAACACTGGGAATTGGCAATTAAGCACCATCAACAGCAAGAATGGTTAGAATGTTTGCGGCAATTAGAGCAATTAATTAGTATCAACCCAAATCATGTGGAAGGAATCAGACTCAAAGCAAATGTCCTAGAACAATTGGGTAGAAATGATCAAGCAGTAGCTACTTACCAACAAGCATTAGACCTAGCACCTCAGTGTTTTGAAATTAACCATGAACTGGGTAGACTTCTGTGGAAAGTAGGCAAACATGGGGAAGCCCTGCCTTTGCTAGAGCATGCTACCCACTTGCAACCACAATCCTATCAAGCCTGGGCAGATTTAGGTGTGACCTATTACGTTCTCAAAAACTTTTCACAAGCAATTACATGTCTGACTAAGTCCCTGGAAATTGATCCCGATCGTGCCGATACTCTAGCTAGTTTGGCAGTGGTTTATGCTGAGCAAAAAGAAACAGAGCTGGCGATTAAGTATTTTGAAAAATCCCTATCTTTGCAACCTGATAATCCCCAAACTCTTTGCAACTACGGAGCACTACTTTCTCAGGCAGGTAAACATGAGGAAGCTATTGCACAATACAGAAAAGCGATCGAAATTCAGCCCAACCTTGCCCATGCCTACAGTAACTTAGGGGTTTTACTAAGGGAAATAGGTAAACTGGATGAAGGCATAGAACAGTGTAGGAAGGCGATTGAAATTAATCCCAATCTTGCGGATGCTTATGGTAACTTGGCTCTATTGCTGAAAGAAAAGGGTGAACTAGATGAGGCAATTGCTCTATGTCATAAAGCGTTAGAGTTAGACCCTGATAATCTAAATGCGCTTAACAATCTCGGTAATGCTCTGCAAGATAAGAATGAATTAGAGACAGCCATTGATGTTTACAACAGACTCCTCAAAGAAGACCCCAACAATGCCAAAGCTTTGGCTAACCTGGCTAATGCCCTCCAGAAACAAGAAGCCCTAGAAGAAGCGATCGAGTCCTACAAAAAAGCCCTAGCAGTGCAGCCTGGTTACGCTCTTGCTCACAATAACTTGGGGAATGCTTACCTGCGCAAGGGGGATGTGGATGCTGCGATCGAAAACTATCAAAAAGCAGCAGAGAATGACGCTAATTATCCTGAAGCGAGATTCCACTTGGGCATGGCCTACTTACTGAAGGGGCGGATAAAAGAGGGATTTCAGTACTACGAATATCGTTGGGAGATGAAAGAATTTATAGAAAAAAATGGGAAGCCCAGCTACGACGAACCACGATGGGACGGCAGAGAACTGTCAGGAGAAACAGTTTTATTACTCAATGAACAAGGGATAGGCGATCGCATTCAGTTCATCCGCTATGCCAGTTTGATCAAAGCTAGAGGTGGCAGAGTTATGTATGAATGTCCCAAGATACTGCATCGTCTTTTTGCCACCTACAAAGATATTGACATTTTGATTAGCGAAGGCTTTCCCCGCCCCAAATTTGATTACTGGATTCCTCTACAATCTGTCCCCGCAGCCGTTGGTACAAGCCTGGAGACAATTCCTAATTCCGTTCCCTATTTGTTCCCCCTTGATGACCCCAACTCTCCTATCCCAGATTTGATTGCAACCCATGGCAAGAATAAACTAAAGGTAGGGATAGTCTGGGCCAGTAGTCTCACCCATAAAACATCACCTAAACGATCGATTCCTCTGACTTTTCTGCGGGAGTTATTTGAGTTGGATCACATCCAGTTTTTTAGCCTCCAAAAAGACATGAAGGAGGAGGATGCTGAGTTACTGAAGACTTTGAATTTAGTTGATTTACGAGAAGAATTGAAGGACTTTGCTGATACGGCTACTGCTATCCAACATTTAGATTTGGTAATTTCCGTTGATACAGCGGTGGCACATCTAGCAGGTGCAATGGCAAAAGAAGTATGGGTTTTATTACCTTTTATGCCCGACTGGCGGTGGATGCTCGATCGGACAGACTCACCCTGGTATCCCACTGCTAGGTTGTTTCGGCAAGCCCAGTCTAAGGATTGGCTAGGGGTAATTGCCCAAGTGAAAGATAGTCTTTTATCGTTCACTCCTACACCCTACATATTCAGTACAAAGTTAAAACGATCGAGTGTAGAAATTCGCCAAATTATAGAGGCATTGAATGAGCAGCAGGAAGCATTGAAACTAGCACAGAAAGCATTGCAGGCTTACGAAGAAGGCAACTATCAAGAGGCAGTAGAGCAAGGTAGCAAAGTCTTAGAAATTGCCCCTGACTATGCAGAGGTACTGAATATGATGGGAGTCTCGGTTTATAAATTGGGGGATGCAGCTAAAGGGGCAGAATACTTACAGAAGGCATTAGAATTAGCACCAAAGCATAAAGACATACCTGCCAATTTAGGTTTAATACTCGATCGTTTGGGGCAAATTCCCGCAGCTATAGAGTGTTTTCGCAGGGCACTAGAGATAAAGCCCACACCAGAAGTGCACAACAATTTAGGTAACGCCTATCAGAAACTAGGAGATAATGAAAAAGCAATTGAGCAATATCGACTAGCTATTAGTTATGGCAAAAAAGACCCCAAGCACTATTTCAATCTAGGCAATGCCCTCAAAGCTATCAATGACTGGGAAGGAGCACTAGAAAATTTCCAACAGGCTATAGAAATTAAGCCCGATTATGCCCGTGCCTACGACGGCATTGGTTTGGTATATTCTGCCCAAGGGAAGTTAGAGGAAGCAATAGAAAACTATCGCAAGGCAATTGCGATCGACCCCAACAACAGTAATTATCACCTGCATCTGGGAAATGCCTACGCTCGCAAGAAAGACTATGAATCAGCACAAATAGAATTAAATCGTGCCCTAGAGCTAAACGAAAATTGTGTAGAGGCATTAAGGAGTCTAGCGGGAATTGCCATAGAGCACAAACAGGGAGAAACAGCAGTCAAAATTCTACGGAGAGCATTAGAATTGACCCCCCACTGCCCTGATACAAGAATAAATCTTGCCGTTGCCCTAATTCAGGTAGAACAGTTTGCAGAAGCAGAAAAATTTCTGCGAGAAGCATTAGAAATAAAACCTGGTTACCCTGAAGCTTACATCAATCTAGGTGTGATTGCAAATAAAAGAGAAGAATATGAACTTGCCTGTGATTATTTCCGCCAAGCTATAGAAAGGAAACCTGATGCCGTAGGCGCATATTTGAACTATGGTCTTGCTCTGGCAATGCAGGAAAAACTAGAGGAAGCGATCGAGGCTTTTCGCGCCATCTTGCGGTATCAACCTAATCATCCAGATGCCCACATGAACATAGGCATAGCCACTATGAGCTTAGGGAAATTAAAAGAGGGGTGGGCGGAGTATGAATGGCGACATCACATTCAAGAGTACAATTCCCGTATCCATAGACTGTCACAACCCCTGTGGGATGGCAAACCATTTCCTAATAAAACTCTACTAATTTACACTGAACAGGGATTGGGAGACTGCATTCAGTTTTCCCGCTATATCCCCCTGGTGAAAAAGATGGGCGGTAGGGTAATCGTGGAGTGCAATCAGGAACCACTGCGCAACATCATGAAGACAGTAGAAGGTGCAGATGCAGTTTATGTCATTGGAGATGAACTCCCCCACTTTGACTACCACTACCCCCTTATGAGCCTACCCCATCTATTGGGAATTGACTTACACAAAATACCACACAACTTACCGCATTTCCGTATAGACAAAAGCTTGCACCAATTACCCCAAAAGCGCCCTAGTAACTTAAAGGTAGGTATAGTGTGGACAGCTAATCTGGGTAACCCTACTACAGGCAAGAAAAGAACAATTCCTCTACCAGAATTTTTACCTTTGTTAGATGTGCAAGGGGTTGATTTTTACATTCTGCAAAAAGATGTATTTGAGGAAGAAAAGCCGCTGCTAGAAAAATATAACGATCGGGTGGTTAGTCTTTGTCCTCTCTTGCAGGATTTAGTTGATACGGCTGCTCTAGTGCAACACCTAGACCTAGTCGTGACAGTTGACACGATGATTGGGCATTTAGCAGGTACTTTCAATGTGCCCACCTGGATCATCCTTCCCTTTGCCCCTGATTGGCGTTGGTTGCTGAAGCGGCAAGATACCCCTTGGTACAAGTCTGTGCGGCTGTTCCGTCGTTTTGCCAAAGAAACGTGGCAACCAGTGATTAGAAGAGTAAAACAACAACTGGAATTGTATCAACAACACTACGCTCTCTGCAAAGAGAGAGAGAAGTACAGAAGGATGATGCAAAAACGACCAAACTACGGCGAAGCATATAACAACTTAGGAACATTGGAAATAGTTCTAGGAGACTATGCGGCGGCAGAAACTACATTAAGAAAGTCTGTGGAACTATGTCCCAATTTAACCGAAGCCAAACTCAACTTAGCTACTGCTCTCCTCAGTGCAGGCAAACTGCAGGAAGGATTTAGTTATTATCTTTATCGGTGGCAGGTGGAAGGTTTTTGTAGTCATAACCAAAAGCCAAATTATCGACAGCCTAAGTGGGATGGTCGTGAGGATATGTCCAACAAAATTCTATACATTCATCCCGAGCAAGGCTTTGGTGATCAAATTCAATTTGTGCGTTATTTGTCACTGATTAAGTCAAGGGTAAAGGCACTCTACTACGGTTGCCATAAAAGCTTAGTGCGACTATTCCAGGAAGTTTCATCCATCGATCGTTTGGTAACTGATGGTGATCAATACCCCGAATTTGATTATTACATTCCCCTAGGTGACATCCCCAGTTTCTTTTCCTATATCCCCTTCACTTCTTCTTACCTGATCGTACCAACTAACTACAAGTGGCAAGAATATTTTATCGGTGTAGACAAGTTAAAAATAGGCGTTACTTGGGAAACAGCTTCCACCCATCCCACTGCCAAAGAACGATCGATCGGTCTCCCCTACTTGCATCAGCTGTTTTATCGTGATGACTGTCAATTTTATATCATTCAGCCCCAGATTTCTGCAGAGGACAGAAAGATTCTCCAGTTACATGGGGATACAGTCATAGATTTGAGTACACATATTACTGATTTTCGGGACACAGCAGAGATTATCAATTATTTAGATTTGGTAATTACTATTGATAGTGCTGTGGCTCACTTGGCGGGGGCAATGGGTAAAAAAACCTGGATTTTACTACCCCATGTATTTGACTGGCGCTGGCAATATAACTGGTATGACTCTGCTAGATTATTTGTGCAACCTAAGCTTAGTGATTGGCAAAGTGTTGTCGATAGTGTGAGTGATGCCATAGATACTTTGCTGCTAGGTGAAGTGGATGTGGAGAGTTTAGCTAGTCAGTCGGCAATTGCCTATCAAAATGGTCAAATAGACTTAGCAATTACTACTTTGCAACAGGCAGTGAAATTATCCCCCACACGACATGACCTGGTATTTGCTCTTGGTAATATGCTGGGTCAGACTAGTCGTTTGGAAGAAGCAATTGCAGTTTTCCAAAGAATTTATCAAAGTAATCCCGATTACCCTGGTTTGAAAGAAGCTATGGCTAAAGCCTACTTTAATTGGGGTAATGCTCTCAATGAGCAAGAAGACCACAGGGGAGCAATTAATCTCTATCTCCAAGCCCTGGCATACAATCCTAATTTCGCCAAAGCCCACACTAATTTAGGTATCGCTTATGGTAAGTTAGGAGACTTAGAATCGTCTATTTACCACTACAAGGAAGCTATCAAACTCCATCCTAACCATGCTCAGATTTACACCAATTTTGCTACTACTTTGCAACAAAATGATCGTTATGATGAGGCTAGGGAAATGTTTGAACAGGCGTTAGCTGTCAATCCTAAATCAGCAGAAGCCCATAGCGGTTTGGCATCAATTTATAGGGACACAGGGGAGTTAGAAAGGGCGTTGATTCATCATTCCGCAGCAATTGAAATTGACCCTACCTACGCCAATGCTAGATTTAACTTAGCTCAGACTTTACTATTAGCAGGTCACTTCTCAGAGGGGTGGCGAGAATACGAATGGCGATTCAAGAGTAAACAGTTTTTGGAACAGGGATTTGTTGCTCCCCAATTCAAGGAACCGCAGTGGGATGGTTCTGATATATTCGGCAAGAAAATTTTGATTCTGACAGAGCAGGGCATAGGAGATCAAATTCAATTTATTCGTTATGCCAAGGTATTGAAAGATAGGGGAGCTAGAGCTGTATTTTATGCCTGCCCAGAACCATTGTTGGAATTATTAAAATGCATACCTTGGATTGACAAGTTAATTCCTCCTGGTGAGGCTTGCCCTACTTTTGATTGCTGGGTATCCCTGCTCAGCTTGCCCTATTTGTGCGGCACTACTTTAGATAGTATTCCCTGTCCTGTTCCTTACCTGAGTGTGCCCTTTGATTTTACAGAGAGGAATGCCGATGCAAGAGCGTGGGTAGGGATTTGTTGGGCTTCCCGATCGGCTAGTTTGAGTGCCAAGAGGCGTTCTAGTTCTCTCTCGGAATTTGCCCAACTCTTTGATGTGCCTGGAGTTAAGTTTATATCCCTGCAGAAGGAAATAACAGAGGAGGAGGCAGAAATACTCTCTCAACACGGTGTCGTAGATACAAGCGACAAGTTGACCAATTTCTACGAAACAGCCAAGATCGTCCAGAACCTTGACCTGGTAATCACCATAGATACATCAGTGGCTCATATTGCTGCTGCTATGGGTAAACCCACATGGATTTTACTTAACTTTTCTCCTGATTGGCGATGGATGACCGATCGGGTTGATTCTCCTTGGTATCCCTCAGTGCGACTGTTTCGCCAAAAATCTCATCTAACCAATGATTGGCAGGATGTAATTAGGGAAATAAAAGTTGCTTTGCAGTTTATTTTTACGCCCCTGTCTCCCTTGGAGCAGTTTAATCAGGCTGTGACCTGTTACCGATCGGGTAATATACAGCAAGCAGAAAGTATATGTCAGGAGTTAATAGATAGCGGTCAAGACATTGTCTCTGCTAATCATTTGTTAGGAGTAATCAAAGTACAAGAAAAACAACCAGAAATTGCTCTGAGTTACCTATACAAAGCTCTGACTTACTATCCCTTGGAGGGGGGAATACATCATGCGGTGGGAGGGACTCTTCTCTATCTTAGACACCTAGAATTGGCTCTGTTTTACCTACACCGATCGTTACAGATAGAACCAAATTCGATCGAGACCTGGAACAATTTAGGTAGTGCCTACGGTTACTTAAATGAGATAGATAAAAGCATCAGAACCTATCAGCAGAGTATTCAGGTACGAGACAATGGGGAAGCAAGGTTTGGCATTGCTGTTAATCTACTGAAGCAGGGGAATTACGCAGTTGGGTTTAGGGAGTATGAATGGCGCTGGCAACAGATCAAATTTCAATTCTCTAATCCTATTCCCGCTTTTACCCAACCCCGCTGGCATGGTCGTGATTTGACAGACAAAACAATCTTAGTGTGGACAGAGCAGGGAGCAGGGGACCAAATTCAATTCTGGCGCTTTCTACCACTTCTAAAACAAAAAGGCGCAAAGAGAGTGATCTACGCTTGCTCTGATGAATTATTACCCTTGGCTCGATCGTTGTCTAGTGTAGATGATGTCCTCCAGAATGGTCAGCCATTACCCGCATTTGATTACTGGATTCCGCTCATGAGCTTGCCCCATTTATTAGGGATTACCCTGGACAATCTACCCAAAGCACATAAGTATTTGACTGCCCCGCCTTTACCTACCACTCTGATGAATTTCTTTTCTGAGACGAATAAACTAAAGGTAGGCTTGGTGTGGGCATGTAAGAAAGACCATGAGACTTTTATCGATCGTTCTATTCCTTTCCATCTGTTGCAACCCTTGTTGGCAATTGTTGATGTCCAGTATTACTTGCTCCAGAAAGATATACCAGAGGGAGATCAAGAATTTATCGATCGTTATCCCAATTTAATCAACTTGCAACCTTATTTGACAGACTTTGGTGTGACAGCAGCCATCATCGATCGGTTGGATGTAGTAATTACAGTTGATACAGCAGTTGCTCATTTATCAGGGGCGCTGGGGAAACCAACCTGGGTATTACTGCCTTTCTCGGCTGATTGGCGTTGGTTGTTAGAAGGCTTTGACACACCCTGGTATCCCACCATAACTCTGTTGAGGCAAAAGAGGCGAAAGTATTGGGCAGATGTCATATCAGCAGCAGCCAGTAAGCTAGATGAATATAAAAAACAACCAAGACAACCACAATTTTCACAAAGAAGAGAGAAAAAGAAGATAGCGATCGGGTGGTCTTTGGGTCTAAATACGGGCTGGGGCGTGTTTGGTACTAACTTGGCTCTGCAACTGCTCTTTCATCCCCACTATCAGCCAGTCCTTTTATCAGCTGCTGGTTTGGACAGTGGTCACTACAACCCCCTGATGCAAAAACTAATTGCACCGCTTCTGGCAGAATGGTATCGATTACACCAATTGTTAGGTCAGAACCCCCAAGGTGTATTCCAGTTGGACGTGCCTGTAGTGCATGCTCTGGGTAATGGTATTTCCTGTGGCAGCCGAGATAAGTTTGTTGGTTCAAGGAACATTGGTTTTATCTTTTTTGAGAACACTCTAATTACAGAGGAAGACAAACAAAGAGCAAAGCAGTATGATCTAATTCTAGCGGGGTCTAGCTGGAATACCAGGATTCTCAAGCAAAATGGCATTGATCACGTCTACACTGTCCTGCAAGGCATTGACCCCACTCTCTTTCATCCTGCGCCCAAGTCAGGCTTGTTTAGCGATCGGTTTGTCATTTTTTCTGGTGGTAAGATTGAATTTCGTAAGGGTCAGGATATTGTTGTAGCAGCCTTCAAACGATTTTACCAGAAGCACCCTGACGCTCTGTTGGTGTTTGCTTGGCATAATTTCTGGTCACAGTTCATGTTGGGCATGGATCAAACAGGCAATGTTAAGGGGCTACCGCAGTTGCAGGCAGATAAGCAACGATTGGATATTACCAGTTGGTTGATAGAGAATGGTCTGCCCCCGGAATCTTTCTACGATGTGGGGTTAGTACCGAACTATTTGATGCCTTTGGTCTATCGGGAAGCAGATGTGGCACTATTTCCCAATCGCTGTGAGGGGGGAACTAATCTGGTAGCTATGGAATGTCTTGCCTGCGGTGTACCTACTATTTTGTCTGCTAACACTGGTCATTTAGATTTAATCGATGAAAGTCATTGTTATCCCCTTACGAAACAAGCACCTGTACCCTCCCATCCGATCTTTCCTGGTACCCAGGACTGGGGTGAATCAGACATAGAGGAAATACTAGAAGTTATGGAAAGAGTGTATAACGATCGAGTCACCGCCCAGCAGAAGGGGCAGCAAGCAGCACTATTTATGCAAAATCTTACCTGGGAAAAACAGGTCCGGCTTCTGATTGCCGCCTTAGAAGAGACTAGGATGAGCTAGCTATTATGCCTCCCCCCAGTAAGAGGTCATCGTCGTACCAGACAGCCGCTTGTCCAGGGGTAATGCCAAATTGCGGTTCATCAAATTCAATCTTCACCTCCGTTTCCCCCATCGGTGTGAGTGTTGCAGGGGCAGGGTTAGACCGATAGCGAATTTGCACCTCCGCCCGAAATTGTTTATCCGTGGGTACTTGAGACACCCAGTTTACTTCCCTGACCTGACAGCGGGGTTGCTCCGCTTCCCATCTTTCCCCCACAATGACCTGATTGCGACCCACATCGATGCCCAGGACATACAGGGGACTAGAGTGAGCAATACCTAAACCCTTGCGTTGACCGATCGTGTAATGATGAATGCCATTGTGTTCCCCTAGCACCCTACCTTGACGATCGACAATTTGCCCCTTCGTGCCATAGATGTACTGGTTGAGAAAATTGGCCATAGAGCCGTGGGCTTCAATCAAACAGAGGTCTTGGCTATCAGGTTTATCGGCAGTAGCTAGTCCCAGCGATTGGGCAATCTCTCTGGTTTGGGCTTTCGTCAATTCCCCCAGGGGAAACAGACAGTGACGGAGAGAACTCTGGGGCACCTCATAGAGGAAATAGGATTGGTCTTTACTGCGATCGATGGCACGGCGGAGTTCGTAACGATCGGTTTTGGAGTTATAGCTGATGCGGCAATAGTGTCCCGTGGCAATTTTATCAATCCCCCGTTTTTGGGCATACTCCAGCATGGGGACAAACTTTACTGACTTATTACAGCGGGAACAGGGCAAAGGAGTAATTCCCTGTCTGTAACCACTGATGAGGTAATCAACAATATTTTCCTTGAACGTCTCCCGACTATCAACCACATCATGGGGAATGCCTAGCTGGTCACAAATTCTGGCGGCATCGACTAGACCTTCTGAGCAACACTGTCCCTTGCCCCGCATCAACCAAAAAGTCAAACCAAATACCTGATAGCCTTGTTGCTGCAGCAATGCCGCTGCTACCGAACTATCTACACCGCCTGAAAGACCAACAACTACAGAAGTAGCCATAGAGAATTATGTGACTGATCTTCATTTTACTCATAGATTGCCCAGCGCACTGTCCCTTCATTATCGATTACAGTGACTTCAATTTGTTTCTTTTGACCATCGGCAAATAGGGATTGGCAGAGGAATTTATCTCCCTGGCTGGCAATCTTAAACAACTGACCACCACAACTAATCTGGCTAGCCTGTCCTGTCTGTTGTTGCAGATTATCCCGAATACCCCGTTCCAGAATGCTTAAAGATAATAAGCCCTCCTTAGCTCGCCAGGCAACGTTTTCCGCCCCATCCGTCGAGGTGACCACCACATCGAGGGTGCTACCATCAGTAGCCGTGAGCCGACAGCTAAACTCGTTGCCAATTCTGGGTGCCACAGCGATCGGGCAGGTTACGCCATGGACAGGAATTTTCGTCTGTTCTTCAAAGCTCTGCTTCAAGAGACGTTCTACTTTACCGGCAAAGGTATTGGGGTCTTGGAAGCGATGGGGGGGTAGAGTGGCGATTATGGCTTGCTTATCAGCACCGCGATTGTACTGAATACCATTGAGGGTCATCGACCAACCGCTGCCTAGCTGTTGGGGGGGCTGGGTGATTTGGTAGGTTTGTCTTCGCCAGCCCTTGACGACTGTGATCTCCTGCCCCTGCAACTGTAGACTACCACCCTTGATTTCCTGGCGGGAAGTTTTGATGTCTGCCACGCCGTCAAGGTAAATGTGAATATAAGTGCCATCAGCGGCTGTCCAGCGTCCTGCGTATACAGTTTGGTCGGGGGCAAGGGGTGTCTGTTTAGCTGTGCAACCACACAGGATGAGCGCGGCTGTCAGTGCTGTAAACCGCCTAGACATGGTTAAACTGGGAACGCTTCAAGGTTAGGATATACTGATTACAGGTTTTTTGCATATTTCCATGAGCCAGGGATCAAATAGTTTGATCGGGCAAACTATTGGCAGTGGTAACTCCCAGCGCTACCTTATTGAAGAACTAATTGGCAGTGGGGGTACGGGGGAGGTGTATGTAGCCCTCGATAAACAATTAGGTAAGCGGGTAGCTTTGAAATTATTGCGCACTCACTTTAGCCATGACAGCAAAATGCGCCGTTGCTTTGAGCGGGAAGTGTCTCTATGTACTGCTATCAAAAGTGAACACGTGGTAATGGTTACAGACTTTGGGATTACTGAGGGAGGTCAACCGTTCTATGTCATGGAGTTGTTAAGGGGCTACACGCTAAGGCAGTTACTGAAACAAAAAGGGCGCTTGAGTGTAGAGGAAACAAAAAAGTTAGCCATACAAATTTGCGATGGACTGGAGCATGCTCACACAGGGGTAAATGTTTGGAGCAATCAGACGCAAGCCACAGAATTAGTGCAAGTCATTCATTGTGACCTCAAACCGGACAATATTTTTCTTGTACCCACAGTGTTTGGTGACTTGGTCAAAATTCTGGATTTCGGTATCGCCAAACTGCGCTTTCAAGAACAGAAGGATAACAGTGCCCCTATTTCAGGGGGTTTTTGGGGAACTTGCCGCTATGCTGCCCCTGAACAACTAGAGGAAAATCCCAGTATTGACGAACGGGCAGACATCTACAGCTTGGGCATGATGCTCTACGAAATGCTTACAGGTACTGACCCCTTCGGTCTCTCCCACAGTGATGACACCACCATTATGACCTGGGCGATCGCCCATACCACGAAACCTCCCATCCCTCTCAAACGCCAACCCTACACGGAACACATCCCTAGGGAGATGGAAACGATCGTGATGCGCTGTATTGAAAAAGACCCCGACAAACGCATCCCCTCCGTGGTAGACCTCAAAGCAGCATTGCTCACTGTCCCCGATCGTCCCCTCTCCACTTCCAAGCAGAGATTACGGGTAGTGTGGATGATTGCTGGTACTGCTCTGCTCTCTATTCTGGGAGCGATAGTGACGGTGCGTTGGCTGGATGTGCAAAAACACAGTCAGGTGTTGGCAAAGTTTTTTCGCGAGTTTCGCTACGAAGAATGTGTGAACTATAGTACTAATCTTCCCTACAAGTCCTTACCTGAATCGCTGCGGCGCTGGCAAAACCGCTGTTTGTTGGAATGGGGGGGGGAACTAGGAGGGAGTGGTTTGTTCCAGGAAGCCTTCGATAAGTTGCAGCAGGTGAGTGTTGCCGATTTCAAGGCAGAAGCCCTGAGTAAGATTGACCTATTTGCTGAGGAAATTCTGCGCAAGGGGGAACGGGATTTTCAGGAGGGCAAAGGGGAACTAGCAATTGTGGATGCTAAAGTAATTCCCCCAGTCAGTGCCCACTACCAAGCAGCCCAAGTCCGTATCGCCAAGTGGCAGCAGGAAACCGATCGTGCCCTAGAACTCCTGCCCCAAATCAAAACTGCCTACCAACAGGAAAACTGGTCTCGCGTCATCGAGTTAGCCCGTTGTTTTCCCGCTATCGAGCACTGGCAGCAGGAGATCAAGCCCTTAGTAACAACTGCTCAACGGAATCTCAGTCTCACTAAACTACCGCCCTGTGCTAGCTAAGGCATTTTTGGTAGGTCTCGATCGTTTGCTGCGCTAGCATATGCCAGTTAAACTTGACATCGAGGACGGCTCTAGCGTTGGCCACAAGGGTTTGGGCAAGGTCAGCATCTTGGAGCACCCGCAAAATTCCTTCTGCTAGGGATTGGGAGTTATTCACCTTCGTGACAATCCCCGTCACCCCGTCTTCCACCACTTCAGGCAAGCCCCCCGTATTGGAAACTACCACAGGCACACCCGCCGCGAAACTCTCTAGGGCAACGATACCAAAGGGTTCGTATAAACTAGGGAAGACAGCACAATCCGCCACCGATCGTAACTTTGGCAAATCCTCATCCGCCATAAACCCCGTAAAAATGACTTTATCTTTGATCCCCAGCTGCTCCGCTTGCCTTTTGAGAAACAACTCATGCCCTGGATGTCCTGCCCCCACAATCAGACAACGGACTTTGCCTGCCATCCCCTGTAACACCCTAGGCATAGCATTTAGGAGAACGAAAATCCCCTTCTCATGGGACAAACGCCCGTTGTAATAGATTATCTTGGTATCAGGGGGAGCAAATTGGGCACGCCACTCCTCCCGATCGAAGGGGGGAACGTAAGCTTGTTCAGGGTTAATGCCGTTATAGATGACATCCACTTTGTGGGGGGGACAACCAAGCGCCCACCCTACTTCCCGCAGCATATACTGAGAGCAGACAATTACTCGGCAGGCAGCACTAGCTAGGCGACGTTCCTGGTCACTGACATAGCGCTGACTATCGTTGTGAATACCATTGTGGCGGCCATACTCTGTGGCATGGATAGTAGCTACCAGAGGCAATCCAGTTTGTGCCGCTAGTTGGACAGCCGCTTCCCCCACCAACCAGTCGTGGGCGTGGAGTAAATCGAAGGGTTGTTCATTGATTAGCTTGTGTCCCCACTCCACCATGACCTGATTCATGCCCTTGACCCACTGGAAAAAGTCCCGCTGTTCGGGGATGGGCAGGCGATGGACATGGATGCCTTTGACTACCTCATAGCTGGGGGTATTGGCTGTTGCCACGGTCAATAAATGGACAGTTTGACCCCTTTGCACTACTGCAGGAAATAAACCTGCTACATGTCTAGCAATCCCGCCAACAATACGGGGGGGAAATTCCCAAGCTAGTACCAAAATCCTCATTACAACAAAGCACAAATTGATGTTAGTTTAAGCGTTTTTTTCTCCCTTGCACTCATAAAGTTACACTGCTTGCTGCGAATTACCTATCCCTTGCTAAAATCTGACAGTAATTCTGTATTATAGCGCGACTATGAATAATAAACTACAGGAAAAACTGGGGCATTGGGGACAACAATTTGTATTATTTTTACGTCGTTTTTTAAGTAAAATCAACCCCACCTTAGCACAGTGGCAACAGCAATTGAGTCCAGGGGAACCCAGCGAGGGTTGGCAACAAAAACTGCGGGCTATTTTGGCTAGTTTCCTGGCACAGGTGCTGAATTTGACCCAAAAATGGCAGGCAGAACCCGATGATCAACCCCTCCTCCCCCCCCAAGTGCAACAGGAACTGGGGACGGCTTGGGAATTTACTCGCACTAAGGTTTTCCCCCGTATTGTCAGCTTTTTCCAGTGGTTAGTGGATAGCCTCGATCCTAAACTACAGCAGTTCTATACCTGGCTGGGGAGTCAAAAACCCCTGACTGACTGGCAAGCCAGCCCCCTCTATGCCCGTGTCCTCACTGCGGTTACTCCCATCGATCGCTTTATCCAAACTGGTGCCCCCGAACCCCTCAAACCGATTGTGGCAAAACGATCGGCTACCTACACTCTGGTCATTCTACTGTTGCTATTCCTGCTGTTCAAACCCTCAGGGCAAAAAGCAGTGGCGGTGACAAAAGCCAAATCCCTCCCAGTAGCGGTGGATGCCCCTGTGCGGGGTAAGGGCGTGATTCCCCCCGATCGGATTCTGGTGAGCGATGTGCAAAACCAAGTCGCTAAAATTGCCCAGTTGTTTGGGGAAGGACTGATTCACAGCGTACAAGCAAATTACAAGCTGGGTAAACTAGTAGTATTGGTGACCGACGACTGGTATCAGCTCACTCCCTTCCAACAGGACCAAATGATGGACAATTTGCTGGAACAGTCCGTCACCCTGGGGTTCAAAAAGCTGTACCTAGCAGACACCCATCAGACAATCATTGCCCGTAACCCCGATGTGGGCATTAAAATGGTCGTCCTTAATCGCCAACCCCGCTGAGCACCTATGGAGCAGCAACACCCCCAGTACGCCACCGATCGGGAATTGCTCAACACTCTACTCATATCCCAGCCTACGGACCGGCACTTGGCTGACCTAGCGCGGTTACTCATTCGCTATGAGGGGTTCCCTGGTGCTAGGGATATTCAGAGGGATTTGCAGCAGCTCCTGCAGTCCTGGGGACATACAGAAGAGTCTCTGTTTGCCTACACCAGGGCACTCCACTGGCGGGAGCGCGTCTATAACACCAATCAAGACGGCAGAGACGATTGGGCATAATTATAGCCTGACAAGCTGGGGGTATTGGCGGAGAGTATCAGGGGTGAGAGTTTGCAACCTAGCAATGATGCCAGCCGACAATTCTGGAACTGTTCCCTGCCATAGACAAGCAACATACCCCTCCCCCTGGTTTACTAACAAGATTTTTTCGCTTTGTAGCTCCAGATAGGCATATTGCAGGGGTGGCAGTTGGAGAATCTCCCCTAGGCATTCCTGGAAATGTAAAGCTTGAAAACTCTTTTCCGTCCAGTGAATACTATGTTCTCGCGTGGTGAACAGTACCTGGGGTAGCCCCCTAGCGTCATAGAAGACTACGCCCTGGAGATGACTGACTATATCCCCTGTCATTGGTAGCGAATACCTGCTTGTGCCATCCGCTCAAAGGCGGTTAAAATCCGTTCCTCCTCCACCGTCAAGGCAATGCGGAAAAATCCTTCCCCCGCACTCCCATAGCCATTTCCTGGCGGCACAATGATACCGCACTTCTCCAACAACAGGGTGACAAATTCTGTCGAAGTATAGCCCTGGGGCACTGGCACCCATACATACAGGGTCGCTTTGGGGGGAGTCAAATGCCAACCCAGTTTATTCAGTCCCTCTACTACCAGGTCGCGCCGCCGTTGGTAGACCGCCATCAAATTCTGTAAGTCCTCTTCCCTGGTCTCAAAGGCAACGATCGCTGCTTCCTGGATTGCCTTGAATACCCCCGAATCCACATTAGTCTTCACTTGTCCTAGCCCCTTGATGCCCGTTGTACAGCCAGCTACAAAACCTACCCGCCAGCCCGTCATGTTGTAGGACTTGGAACAACTGTGGAACTCTACTGCTATATCTAATGCCCCTGGCACCTGTAAGACACTGGGGGGTTTGTAACCGTCGTAAGCCATCTCAGCGTAGGCGTGGTCGTGGCAGAGCAAAATTTCATAGCGACGGCAAAAATCTACCAACTCCTGGAAAAATGCCAAATCAGCGATCGCTCCCGTGGGGTTATTGGGATAATTGACCCACAGTAACTTGGCTTTCTGGGCTACTTCTAGGGGAATCCGATCGAGGTTGGGCAAAAAATTATGCTCTGGGAGGAGAGGCATGGTGTAGTATTCTCCCCCCGCAAAGATAGTGGAGGTGCGATAGACAGGGTAGGCGGGGTCAGGAATAAGGACGTAGTCCCCTGGTTCGACAAAAGCGAGAAAAATGTTGTGGATCGCCTCCTTAGAGCCAATGGAGGAAACTATTTGGGTATCGGGGTCTAAGCCTGTAACACCAAACCGCCTTGCCATGAATGCTGCTGCTGCTTCCCGATAGGCTCTTGTCCCTTGGTAGGGGGGATAGTTGTGGGTGCGGGGGTCTTGTACTGCCTTGATCATCGCCTGTACCACATGGTCGGGCGTGGGTTTGTCGGGGTCACCTACCCCCATGTTGATAATGTCTACACCCTTGGCGGTCAGTTCATTCCGCTTCCGATCGAGTTCTGCAAACAGGTAGGGGGGGATTTTGTCGAGGCGCTTGGCAAATTGCATACTCTCATTTTTTCACTAACCCTCCCATCATAACCCAGCCCTTAATTTTCAGTAATTAGCAGATCGATGTCTGGGGGGAACGGGCAATCTGGGGGAAAGTTGACAGAGGGATAGGCTTGTTTAACGATCGATAAAGCTACTTGATAACACTCTAAGATATTTTCTCTAGCAAAATTTCGCAGACTAGGAGAGTCTTGCAACAGAAGATATAGTTTTCTTTGCGTGCGCTTGATAGTTACTCGCCAACCATTACAGCATTCTGGTAGGTCAACGTAGCGGAGTTTGAGGAGATGTTCCAACAGGGTTGTCATGCGGTTGAGTAGTTCCCGTCTATCTCTTTTGCCCAAGGATGCTACCTCTTCGATTAAGTTACCTAGGTCTAGGTGGGAAAAGTCCTGGTTCTGCAGTTTAGCCACAGTGTCTTCTACCCAGAGGGCAAAATCTCTGTCGTAGAGGGTTTGTCTAGTCTCTCCCATGCGGCTTCCTTTACCTCTTTTTCTGGTGTGATAGTTTAGTGCTCCCCATCCCCCAAGACAATAGGGACAGAACTTTACTACCATCATAGAATTGGGGTGGGGTCATACGTAGCAGGATTGAGAAGATTTAGGGGGTCAAACTGTTGCTTAATCTTTGCCATCATTTGTCTAACCTGGGAATTGATAGAATCTCTCACTCTACCTTGCTCTGTGAGAAATCCCCCTAACCTGGTCAGTTGTTGTCGCCAGTAGCTAACTTCTGCCTGATCGGCAAGTAGCAGCAACCCTAGACCGCTACCTAGATGAATTTGCAGGGGATACCGATCGGCAATCTGGGCAAAAACTTCTATGGCTTGAGCACTGGGCACCCCCATCTTACAACGTCCGTTCCTTTCAAATATTTGACTGACCGATCGGTTAAAATCTCCCTCGATTATTTGCCGGGCAATGCCCAAATTGTTGACTATTTCCGTGAGTAGATTACTGGCAAATTCTGTTGCCACACCCGCTAATTCTATACCAATACCCCACTTAGCTGCATAGCCCAATTGTTGCAAGAGATAGGGGGAATATAAATCCAAACTAAGGGGAGTGAGAGGAGAACGGAGTAAGACCGATCGTAATTTTTGCATCTGTTCTGCTTCCCCCTGACAGAGGTAAAAAACACGGGGTGAGGGCAGAGGATAAAGACGAAAACAAACTTCCGTGATGATGCCCAAAGTACCGTAGGAGCCGGTCAGAAGTTTCATCAGGTCGTAACCCGCTACGTTTTTGACTACCCTGCCCCCCGCTTTCACGATTTCACCGTCCGATCGGATAAACTTAATCCCCAAAATTTGATCCCGCACGCTGTTGTAACGCTGTCGCCAGGAACCACTCTCTCCCGTTGCCACTACGCCGCCAATACTACAATGCTCCCTGTAGGGTGGGTCGATGCCCAAACACTGTTGGTACTGTGCCAAAAAAGATTGCAATTCGGCAAATTTGTAGCCCGCTTCTACAGTGATGGTCAAATCCCCCTGGGAGTGGTCGATTAAGCGATGGAGTTTCGCCGTACTCAGCACCAGGTCTGCACCCTGCAAAGAGTTGCCCCAGGCTAACTTGCTCCCCTGCCCTACAATCCCTATCTGCCAGCGCCGATCGTGACAGAGCTTGACTACTGCCGCCATCTGGGTTTGGCTAGGGGGGGTAACCCACAACTTGCTCTCTATTGTTTGGAGATTTTCAGTGCCAACGATCGGGGCTAGCAGTTCATGCATGGTCTTCCAACCAACTGGCTAAACTAGCTTCCAGCGCTTGCAGAGCATCATCGATGGTTTTGTATTTATCCAAATTTTCCCAGACCAGCCCTTCTGCAGCAAAAGCACGGACAAGGGACTCACTGTAGTCAGATTTACCGATCTCCACCCAACCGTAATTTGCTATCCAGCGGGCGATCGTGGGGTAAGTTTCGGCAAAGGATTTCGTCATCGGGGGTATGGAAAAATCGGGCAAATTGGCTTACGATCATCTTACAACTTCACGGCAGAAGCAAGTGCTAGGTACCCTAATTAACGACTTCCAAGTGATTTTTGACCGTGACCCTGCCGCTCGCAATTGGCTAGAGGTCTTGCTGTGCTATCCTGGACTACACGCCATTTGGTTGCATCGCTTTGCCCACTGGCTCCACAAGTTAGGCATTCCCGTTATCCCGCGGCTGATCTCCCAGTTTTCCCGCTTTCTGACAGGGATTGAGATTCACCCTGGGGCAGAGATTGGCAGTGGAGCATTTATTGACCACGGCATGGGCGTAGTTATAGGGGAGACCACAATTATAGGCAAGAATTGTCTTATCTATCAGGGCGTAACCCTAGGTGGTACAGGCAAAGAAACAGGCAAACGTCACCCGACCCTGGGCGATAACGTTGTGGTGGGAGCAGGGGCAAAAGTGTTGGGCAATATCACGATCGGGGACAATGTGCGTATCGGGGCTGGCTCAGTAGTCATCAAAGATGTTCCTTCCAATTGCACAGTTGTGGGTATTCCGGGGCGGATTGTCAAGCAGCGGGAGGAAAAAATCCAACCCCTAGAGCACAACCGTGTACCTGACCCAGAAGGGGAGACAATCAGAAGCCTAATTACCCGCGTGGAGCACCTAGAAAGTCTGATTCAGCGGCTACCGCCTACTACAGTCCTCATAGATGGCTCTCTGTTGGAGGAGGTGCGTCCCAAACATCTGCTGAAAAGTGAAATTGATGTCCCTCCTGAATACGAGGAATACGAAGGCTTTATAGGTGGAGCAGGCATTTAAGCATGGGGGCAATCGGGCTTGGTGGGCGCAGATAGCGGGAGTTTCTCCTCGGGATTTAGTGGATTTTTCGGCTAGCATTAACCCCCTTGGTCCCCCAGCCTCTGCCCTGGTAGCTCTGCAAGCGGCTCTGCCAGAAATAAGTCACTATCCTGACCCCCATTACCCAGAACTACGACAAGCTCTAGCCGATTTCTATGGCGTTGACCCCGCTCGTTTACTCCCTGGCAACGGTGCCGCAGAACTACTAACTTGGATTGCTAGAGATTTGGCAGAATTAGCAACTACAGTCATTTTACGCCCTGCTTTTGCTGATTACGATCGAGCTTTGCAGAGTTGTCATGCTCGGGTAAAAAATATCAGCATTTGGGAGACTGAATTTACAGCCCAGATATTAGGAATTAATCAACCCGATCGGCAGGGTTTGTTACTGAATAATCCCCACAATCCTACGGGTCAGTTGCTAGACAAAAGTTGGATTTTAGAGTGTCTCGATCGGTTTGCTCTGGTTGTAATTGATGAAGCATTTATGGATTTTTTACCCCCTGAGTTAAGTTGTGTGGACTTAGTGGAGAGGTATAGCAATCTGGTCATTCTGCGGTCTCTAACTAAATTTTTCAGCATAGCAGGACTGCGGTTAGGGTGTGTAATTGCCCATCCCGATCGGATTAGAAAATGGCAAGGCTGGCGTGACCCCTGGGCTGTCAACAATTTAGCAGCAGCCGTGGGAATAGCGGTAGTCAAAGATAGAGAATTTCAGGAGCAAACCAGGGCATGGCTAATACCGAGTCGTAGGGATTTAGAGGAGAGGCTATATCAATTTTCTGAATTGTCTCCCTTACCGAGTGTGGCGAATTTCCTGTTAGTCAAGACTGCTATTCCCTCTACACGCTTACAGTCACATCTAGCCAAGGAACACAAAATTTTAATTCGGGATTGTGCCACTTTCCTAGAACTGGGACAGAACTATATTCGTTTAGCAGTTTTGACGGCTAGAGAACACAAACTCTTACAGAATGCTCTACAATCTAGTGTTCATCTTCTACGGGCTTAGCTTATGTTACTGACTGACCTTATCGCTGTTACCCAAGGTACTTTTAATCAAGCAGAAATACCATCACAACCGATCGTTGCTATCAACACCGACAGCCGCACCCTGCAACCAGGGCAGGTATTTGTAGCTTTACGGGGGGCAAGATTTGATGGACATGATTTCGTCCCCCAAGCGATCGATAGGGGTGCAGTTGTGGCTATTGTGGAAAACGATTTACCAGGTTACCCCTGCTTAGTAGTAGAAAATACCCTGCTTGCCTATCAAAGAATTGCCAGGTGGTGGCGACAGAAAAGTAATATTACTGTGATTGGGGTAACGGGTTCGGCGGGCAAAACTACTACCAAAGAGCTAATCAGTAAACTATTAGGTTTTTACTGCCCCCCTGGTAAGACAGTACACTATAGCCATGCCAACTTCAATAATGATATTGGCGTAGCAAAAACTCTGCTGGAAATCAAGCCCGATCGCCATCAATTTGCTGTGATAGAAATGGCAATGCGAGGGCAGGGGGAAATCGATCGGTTATCATCTATTGCTCTACCTGATGTAGCTGTAATTACCAACATTGGCACAGCCCATATTGGTCGCCTAGGCTCCAAGGCAGCCATTGCCAAAGCTAAGTGTGAAATTCTCCAGCACCTGCAGGGTACAGCAGTATTAAATGGGGAAGATGAATTACTATTAAGCACAGCTAAGTCAACTTGGGGAGGAAAAACTATTACCTATGGCATCGATCGGGGAGATATACGGGGAGAAGTGCAGGGAGATTATATCACTGTTGATACCCTCACTTGGAAACTACCCTTACCAGGCAGACACAATGCCTTGAATTTCTTAGCAGGGATTTCTGTACTTTATGCCCTCAATTTAGACCCCCGAATTAGTACGACAGCCCCCCTAGAGTTAACCCTCCCCCAAGGGAGAACTAACCTAATTACTCTGAGCAACGGCATCAAAGTTTTGGATGAAACCTATAATGCTTCTCCTGAAGCAGTGGTTGCCTCCCTCCATCTCTTGCAATCAATACCTGGCAGACATTGGGCAGTCCTAGGCACTATGAAAGAACTAGGGGAATATAGCCCTCAGCTACACAGATGGGTAGGAGAAGAAATCAATAAATTGGGCATTTATGGTCTTGTCATTTTAGCAGATGAAGATACAAAGGAAATTTTCCACGCTGCCACCAACATACCCCAGAAATTTGCCTGCTCCACCCAAACAGAAATTCTTCAACTCCTCCACCAAGAAACTCAGCCAGGGGATGTAATTCTATGTAAGGCATCCCGATCGATCGGGTTAGACCAACTGGTAGCACAACTCCAGCAAAGTATGAATTAAATTAGTTGCCATTTCCCCCCAATTGCTACCTTTGTCCCCACGGGTAGAGGTGCACAGCGATTAGAAACACGGGCAATTAATTCTTGACTAGAGGGCAATTTGACATAGTAAACCCATTCCCTGCCCAGAAACACTCGATCGGTAATCACACAATCAGAATCCTGGTATACCTGCAGACAAATGTCTTCCTGTAGGATCATCAATTGTTTCTCCTTTGCGCCATTCGTAGCTGGTAATTCCTGTAAACCAGCAACCGCTGCAAGGGGCAAGGGCAATAAATTAGCCTGGGAAACAAACTGCGCGACAAAAGGAGTTTTGGGCTGGCAGTAAATCCCCTGGGGTGTATCTAATTGTTCCAACTTGCCCCCCTGCATCACGCCAATCCAATCCGCTACCGCCATTGCCTCTTCTTGGTCGTGGGTGACCCAAATCGAAGTCGTGCCCGCCTGTTGCAAAATCTCCCGCAATTCCCGCCTGAGACTGCTACGCAACTGCACATCAATATTACTAAGGGGTTCATCCAAGAGTACCAAAATAGGATTAGTAACCAAGACTCGCGCCAATGCTACCCGCTGTTGCTGTCCGCCAGAGAGTTGGTGAGGATACTGATCCTTGTAGTCCTGCAATCTCACTCGCTCTAGTACTTCCATCACTGCCCCTGCGGACTGGGAGCGCCGCAACCCAAAAGCCACGTTTTGATACACCGTCATATGGGGAAAGAGGGCAAAATCCTGGAAAACAATACCAATATTGCGCTGTTCTGGGGGAATACACCGATCGGGACTAGACAAAACCTGACCATTAACCACGATCGTGCCTACCTGAGGCAACTCAAACCCTGCAATCAAACGGAGCAAACTAGTCTTCCCACAGCCCGATGGACCTAGCAAAGCTAGAATCTCCCCCTGCTTGAGGCTAAAACTAACCCCATCTACTGCCCTACTTGCCTGCCCTGGATACTGCAGGGATACATCTCTAACCTCTAGTAGTGGCTGCACCTCTCCTTTCCACCAAAAATTACCATTTGTCAGTATAGCATTATTGCTAATATTTCTACTTAGCCAGCAATTTCCTTGGCTAGGATGTAAAGAGCCATAACAGCTACGAACCAACCAAACCCCTTTTTTAACCTTGCCCCAGGAATAAAGTTAGACAAGTAAGAACCAAAGAAAATACCCAAACAAGCAATGAAAGAAAAAGAAATGAGGAGATTCCAGTCAATTGTTTCTGTGGGACTCATTAAGTCACCTATAAAGCCAATGAGGGAATTAGTAGCAATAATAAGTAGGGAAGTACCAACTGCCTTTTTCATTGGTAAATGGGCAAAATTCACCAGCGCAGGAATGATCATAAAACCGCCTCCCGCCCCCACCAAACCAGTCACTCCCCCCACTAGTAAACCTGTAACACCAATTAAAGGCGAGTTCAGGGATAATACCTCCTCCTCCTTGCCATTTTTCCTATCCCTAATCATAGATACAGAGGCAAATATCATCAATAAGGCAAACACCACCATTAAGAAAATATCCTTAGTGAGAATGAAACTCCCTACTCTTAGAACTTCCCTGGGAATAGCTGGTATCAGATACTTGCGTACCACAAAAACAGAGGAAAAAGCGGGCAGAGAGAAAACCACAGCTGCCTGCCAACTGATCAAGCGCTTGCGGCAGTAATCTAATGAGCCCACCAAAGCGGTTATGCCAACAATAAATAGGGAATAGGCAGTAGCACGAGTAGCATTTACGCCCATGACATAGACCAAGACTGGCACCGTTAGGATCGAACCGCCACCGCCAATTAACCCCAGGGATATGCCAATCAGAGAAGCAAGAAAGTAGCCCCCAATCTGTCCCATCATTTACCCAGCAGAGTTTCCTTAGCAATAATATAAACGCCCATTACTGCCACAAACCAACCAAATGCCTGCTTCAACTTTGCTCCTGGGATAAAAGTAGACAGGTATGAGCCTATAAAAATTCCCACACAAGCAATGAAAGAGAAGGAAATCAATAACTCCCAATCGATCGTTAATTCAGGGTTAGTTACATCTCCAATAAAACCAATCAAGGATTTAGCAGCAATGATTAAGAGAGAAGTACCCACCGCCATCTTCATAGGCAGTCTAGCAAACAAAACCAGGGCAGGAATGATCATAAAACCACCCCCTGCTCCCACGAAACCAGTTAATCCTCCCACAACTACCCCCTCACCAAAAATGAGAGGCAAATTAAACTCTGGCTCATGTTCTTCCTCTGTTACTTCTGGTCCCTTACCTTTTTCATCTCTAATCATAGATACAGAAGCAAAGATCATCAAACCCGCAAACACCAACATCAATAGAATATCCCTAGTTAGTGTAAAACCATAAAGACTGAAAATTTCCTTAGGAATAGCAGGAATGACAAATCTACGCACCAAATAAACAGAAGTAAAAGCTGGAATGGAGAAAACAATAGCAGTTTTAATACTAACCAATTTCTTCTGGAAATAAGTGAGAGAACCCACCAAAGCTGTGATGCCCACAATAAAGAGGGAATAGGCTGTAGCCAGGGTAGCATTTACCCCCATTACATAAACCAACACAGGGACGGTTAATATAGACCCCCCTCCGCCGATTAGACCCAAAGAAATGCCAATCAGAGAAGCCAAAACATAACCCAAAATCTGTTGTTGTTCCATAAACTCTGGTTCCCCTAAAGTACAAAACAAGAAAAAGGGGCAATACGCCCCCTACAGCAATTGCACTAAACCTGTAGCAAACAATTTAAGAATTCCACGACTGACCCGCCCTCTGGTTGTAGGGCAATTTGGATAGAAGCATACCCAAAGCACAGGTATCAGTTACCCCTGCAAACACTAGACCTGCTCCCACAAAACCACTGAGGAAGAGGAAGCGGGGATTGACATAAGCGCCCAAAAGCGTGCCAGTTAGGACTAAGGAACCAGCCACAATTTGTACCTGGCGGATCAAACTAATGGGAGCATTGGCATCCTTGTCAATGGGTAAGCCTGCTTGCTTCCAACTGGTAATTCCTCCCTGTAAGTTCGTGACAGAATTCCAACCAGCTGCGAGAAGTTTTTGGGCTGCCATCTCCGATCGTTTGCCACTGCGACAGTAGAGCACCACTTCTTTGTCAGTTGCAGGGATGTGCTTGGGGTCGAATTTAGAAAGAGGGATCAATCTTGCCCCTGGAATTCTCTCAGCGCTAAACTCCCCTGGCTCCCGTACATCGATTAGGAGTACCTGATCTTGGTCAAGTTTTTCCTTTAGTTCTGCGGCTGTGACGAGATTTAAGTTTTGTTGTGTCGTTACCATATTTGTCCTCCTCTAGTTGGTTGTAAAATTAGGCAGCTACTTTACCGCACTGCATGTTAGCAGGCACAGCCTCTGCCATCTTCTTAGGATCAGGCAAATTCAAGTTAGCCATAAACTCAATGAATTGCTCCCTGGTACGTCCCTGGAAACGGGGATTGTACCTCTTTTCTTCCCCGATCGTGCTTACCGTATGCCCGCGATAGTCATGCCCAGGATAGACCAAAGTTTCATCGGGCAGGGTGAACAGGCGTTGCGTTACTACATCGTAGAGAGCACCCGCATCCCCACTTTGGAAATCTGTGCGCCCGCAGCCGCGAATAAACAAGGCATCCCCCGTGAGCAAATGGGTACCATTGACCAGATAAGCTACATGGCTATCCGTGTGACCAGGAGTAGCGATCGTCTCTAGGCGAATCGACCCCATCACCAACACATCCCCATCACCGAGGAAGCGATCGGCACAGGCTACATCCGCTCCCTTGGGCACTACACCCTGACAACCCGTTAACTCCCGCAAGCGCCCCGCCCCTGTAACATGGTCAGCATGAACATGGGTTTCCACTGCATAGCGCAACGTCAAACCTAACTCCTTGATTAGCTGCAAATCCCGATCGACCTGCTCCAATACACTGTCTACCAGCATCGCCTCCTGCGTCTGAGGGTCAGCAATCAAATAGGTATAGGTGTAGGTCTCATAGTCAAACAGCTGCCGGAACAACATCTCTTAACCTCCCATCACTATACTGCTACTCTCACTCAAGCCGTTAATTACTATATAGTAATATAGTGCAACTATCATATCATATGCTTGTCAAGAGGGGTGAGAAAAATTTAAGGATTTCTTTAGAAAGTGGGACAATATAACCATGTGGGAATATGGTACAAGGGGTATTACGTCCTTTAATGAACTAGTTTAGAAATGACCATAACATCAACGATCGAGCAAGCCCAAGCAGGGCAAACTCAGACCGAGACCAACAATCTGCCCCGCTTAAAGCATCAAATTGTCATCGTGGGGGGGGGAGCAGCGGGGATTAGTGCCGCAGCCCAGCTCCTCAAGCGTGACCGCCGTTTGGACATAGCCATCATTGAACCCTCGGACAAGCATTACTATCAGCCAGGTTGGACACTGGTGGGGGGTGGCATTGCCCCGATCGCTAACTTCATCCGCCCCCAAAGGGAAGTGTTGCCCAAGGGAACTAAGTGGATACAGGCACGGGTAGCTAAACTTGACCCCGATCGCAACTGTGTAATTACAGAGGCGGGTCAGGGAATTGAGTATGAATACTTGGTACTATGTCCAGGGATTCAGATTGATTGGCATTTGATCAAGGGGTTGAAGGAAGCGATCGGCAAAGGGGGAGTGACCAGTAACTACTCCAAGGACTATGCTCCCTACACCTGGGAAACCATTCGCCACTTCAAAGGAGGGAATGCCATTTTTACCTACCCTGCTACTCCCATTAAGTGTGGTGGTGCACCCCAAAAGATTATGTACATGGCAGACGACTGGTTCAAAAGCAAGAGTGGTGTGGGTGTAAACACTACCGTCATGTTTTGTACGGCAGGGGCGAGTATGTTTGCTGTTCCTGCTTACTCTGCTGCCTTGGATCGGATAGTAGCTCGGCGGGGCATAAAGGTTAAGTTCAAGCACAACCTCAAGGAGATCAAGGCAGATACCCAGGAAGCTATTTTTGATGTAACCACAGAAAATGGGGTAGAGGAAGTGAGCATCCACTACGACATGATCCATGTCACTCCCCCCATGAGCGCTCCTGATTTTATCAAGGAAAGCCCCTTAGCTGGTCCTGGGGGCTGGGTTGATGTCAATAAGCACACACTGCAACACAACCGCTACCCCAACGTTTTCTCCCTAGGAGATGCCTCCTCTCTACCTACTTCTAAGACTGCTGCTGCTGCCCGCAAACAATCCCCTGTCCTGGCGGAAAACTTACTGGCGGCAATGCGCGGGCGATCCCTACCTGCCCAGTACGATGGTTACACCTGCTGTCCTTTAATTACGGGCTATAACTCGGCGATTATGGCGGAATTCGCCTATGATGGCAAATTATCTCCTTCCTTTCCCCTCGATCCCACCAAGGAACGCTATTCTATGTACCTAGCCAAGGTACATATTTTGCCCTGGCTATATTGGAATCGGATGCTGAAGGGCGCTGCCTTTGAGGCGGACATCTTCAAACCCATTAATCGCCTAGTCCATCGTTACTAGAATCAAATTGGGGGAAAGGTTTCCCCCTGCTAATTTCTTTGTCCTAACTGGGATAATTCCTGCACCTGCTGACTGTGATGTTCTATCTGCAGACTGAGGGCTTTACAAACTAGGTCGCAGAGGTCAAACAAAAATGGGTTAGCAATTCGATAGTAAACACACACTCCCCGCTGTTCCCTGGCAACTATACCTGCTTGGGTAAGAATCTTCAGGTGCTTGGACACGTTCGCCTGTCCTAGCTCTGTCTCCTGCATAATTTCTGTGACGTTTTTTGCGCCGGGTTTGAGGGAACATATAATTTGCAGGCGACTGACTTCTGACAATACTTTGAAAAAGTCTGCCATCAGTCCCAGGGATTCAGGCGTAAGTTTAGATACCACACACTCCTCTGCTAAAGGGGCTGCACTGGACAAAGACCTGGGTTTACCTTCCATCTCAGCTGGTAAGCAATTCTCCTATATTACTATATTATCGATTGGTTCTAAAAGGTAGGGGGGAGTTTGTGTTTTGGCAGAAGCGGTAAAGTCCTGTAATGTTGCATGGGTTCTATGACGGTTCCCTCTGTGACGGTGGCTCCTTCCCTCCGCGAAAGCCTCCAGCGGGGTCACCCTTGGGTCTATCGTAATCATGTTCAGGGGGAAGCTAGTTTCCCTACTGGTACCTGGGTTAGGGTCAAATGTGGTAGCTGGCAGGGGTTTGGACTGTGGGATGAATCTAGCCCCATTGCTCTGCGGATTTTCTCCACCCAGCAGGTACCCGATCGGCAGTGGCTGCACCGCCAAATTGCCGGGGCTTGGTTCCTCAGGGGTGAAATTAGGCAGCAGGCGACTACTGCCTATCGCTGGCTTTACGGTGAGGGGGATGGGCTACCGGGTATTACAGTGGATGTATATGACCGCTATGCTGTGCTCCAAACTTACACGGCAGGCTTTAGGACACTCCAAGCAGATATAGTGGCTATTTTGCCCCAAATTGCTCCTCTGCGGGGTATTCTCTGGCGCGACCACCACCATCCACCCCAACTGCTCTGGGGAGAACTACCCCCTCGGGATTTGCTGGTGACGGAGTACGGTATCAAGTTTTGTGTGGACTTAACGATCGGGCAGAAGACAGGTCTCTTTTTGGACCATAGGGAAAACCGCAGGTATGTGGAAGGTTTGAGTGGGGGGCGGACTGTACTGAATTGTTTTGCCTATACGGGGGGATTTTCCCTCTACGCCCTACGGGGGGGAGCTAAGCACGTTACCAGTGTTGATATAGGGAAGGGGTTAGAGACAGCCATCGCCCAAAATATACAGGTGAACGGACTGGATGCTAAGCGCCATGAATTTGTCGCTGCTGATTGTTTTAGTCTTCTCCCCCACCTGGTCAGCCAGGGCAGGCAATTTGACCTTGTTATACTTGACCCCCCCAGTTTTGCTAAAACTAAACAGCAACGCTTTGCCGCCCTGAGGGCTTATACCAAGTTGAACACGATCGCTTTGCAACTGGTAAAACCAGGGGGTTTTTTGGTCTCTGCGAGTTGCACCAGTCAAGTTAGCCCTGCTGATTTTCAAACTATACTGGCAGATGCCTGTGGTCAAGCCCAGGTTAGGGGAAAGATTATCCATGAGGCGGGTCAGCCCCTTGATCACCCTGTGCCCGTAGGCTTTGTGGAGGGGCGCTATCTCAAATTTGTCGTTTTGCAGGTCACCCCCCTTGCCTAGATGCGACCCCTGAGCATCTGTGCCATTTCGTTAGGTTTGGGGGAGTGCTCGATCGCTGTTTCCTCAGTAATTCTCCCCTCTTCGTAGAGGCGGAATAGGGATTGGTTCATAGAGCACATCCCATCGAAGGAGCTGCGGGGAATAATTGCTTCGATTTCATCTACTGCTCCCCGTTTGATATAGTCCCGCACTGCATCCGTGTTGACCATGATTTCGTGGGCAGCTGTCCGTTTGCCGTCGGTGGTCCGCACCAGGGTTTGGGCAATTACTGCCACGAGGGTTTCTGCCAGCTGGTCCCGCATCGGTCCCTGTTGGTCCGGTTCGTAGAGGTTGAGGATACGTTCGATCGTCTTAATCGCACTATTGGTGTGCAAGGTACCAAACACCAAGTGACCTGTTTGACCGGCTTTGAGGGCAGTATTGACCGTTTCACGGTCACGCATTTCCCCAATCAGAATCACATCTGGGTCTTCCCGCAGGGCAGCTTTGAGAGCATTGTCAAACTTGAGGGTATGGATACCCACCTCCCGCTGCTTCACGATCGATTTTTTGCTGACGTGGACAAATTCAATGGGGTCTTCAATGGAGATGATATTTTTGGGCATTTCCGTATTGATGAAGTCCACCATAGCTGCCAGGGTCGTGGATTTACCGGAACCTGTGGGACCCGTGACCAGGATCAAGCCCTTAGGGGTATAGCACAGTTCACGGAACACCTCCGGTGCTCCTAATTGGTCGAGGGTGAGAATTTTGAGGGGAATAATCCGAATTACCAGGGAGGGACCACGCAAAGAGTCAAACACATTCAAGCGACAGCGACAGTAGTCATACTGAAACGCCCCGTCATATTCCAGAGTATCGCGGAATTTCTGTAAAGCTTTTTCGTCCATTGCCTCCCGCAGCCAGGAATAGAAGGTTGGCTCATCGGGGATGGGGTACTTATCCTGAATGACAATCAAACCCCGATTGCGGAAGCGCACGTGTTCCCCTACACCCAAGTGGAGGTCAGAGCAACCTTGGTCATAGGCATCCCTTACTAGTTCGGCAAGAGTTGGTTGATTCGGTCCTTTGACAGCGACAGGCGTTTGGGGTGTGGGGGGACCGGAACGCACAGGCGCTTTAGGGGGTGGGGGGACAGGGGGCTTTACCTTCTTGACTGCACCAGGGGGAGGAGCAACTGTAGCACTGTTGTCAGTAGGTTTTGTCAGTTCACTGGTACGGGGAGCAGGCTTAGCCCCAGGGGGAGGAGGAATTGGTGGTAAGGACATAGCTATCTATCTCTCTCTAGTAAGGCACCTGTCTACAATGTAGCGAAAAATTGACCCACCCAGGACGGAATTAGGCTAAAACTATATTAGCTTTACATTGGTTTACCCTATACATGAATATTCTCAGTGCCCTGACCTCAGAATCTCCGACGCGATCGCGCAGGCAACAGAAAGAAGACCGCCCTACCGCTAGCAAAGGTATTGAAATCAAGTCCAAGCGGGAAATTGAGTTGATGCGGGAGTCAGCACGGATTGTTGCCACTGTCTTGCATGAGATTTCCCAGATGATGCAACCGGGAATGACTACCCAGGAAGTGGATGCCTACGCAGAAAAGCGCATTCGGGAGATGGGGGCAGTGCCTAGCTTCAAGGGCTACCACGGCTTCCCCGCTAGCATTTGTATCAGCATCAATAACGAAGTAGTGCATGGCATTCCCAGCCCCCGCCGTGTCCTCAAACCAGGGGATGTAGTTAAAGTAGACACGGGTGCCTACAAAAATGGCTTCCATGGCGACTCCTGTATTACGGTGGCTTTGCCCCCTGTCTCGGAGCGGGCAGCGCGGTTAATCAAGGTGGCAGAAGAAGCTCTCTATGTCGGTATTGCTCAGGTGCGGGCGGGTGCCTATCTGCTGGACTTGGGCACAGCGATCGAAGAATTTGTCAAATCCCACGGTTACTCGGTGGTGGAGGATTTTACCGGGCACGGCGTAGGGCGCAATCTCCACGAAGAGCCGGCGGTATTTAATTTCCGCACTCACAAGCTCCCTAATGTCAAGCTGCGGGCAGGGATGACCTTAGCTATTGAACCGATTATCAATGAAGGGTCACGCCATGTGCGTATCCTCAAAGATAGGTGGACGGCGGTGACGGTAGACAATCAACTCTCTGCCCAGTTTGAACACACCGTTTTGGTCACGGAAACAGGCTACGAAATCTTGACCGATCGTACACTTGTCACTTCCTCTGTCTAAGGGCGGCGGAGCTGCGGTATCATGCTCTCCACAGATTATTTTTGCTTGCCGCTATGGACATCCCCACCTGTGAAAAGCTTGCCCTCACCAAAGTCAAGAGCTTGACAGCGGCACGGGGGGAATTGGTCTTTCCCTGTGTCCCCCATCTAGCGGATCATTTTTTTCAACAAGTGCACAGTCTACTGCTAGCACTGGGACAAAACCTCAAGCCCCAGGAATTAGAGTCTCTCCGTTCCACCCTCCACCAGCGCATTCAAGAAGGGTTCCAGCAATCGCCCCATGCCCGTCTGAGCTTCCAGTATGAACCCCCTGACCCCACAGTTGGTCTTACTAGCGGTCTACGTATCCGTTTCAGTACCCAAATTCTAACCATAGAAGACAAGTACGCCCGTTGGGTAAAAACTCGCCAGGGTCCCCTCTTCGGTAGTCATCCCGATGCCAAGGTGATGGCAGTCGTCCAGGAACTAGGGCAACCACCCCTGCGTATTCTGGACGTAGGAGCTGGTACAGGACGGAATACCCTACCCCTTGCCCGCCTGGGACACCAGGTAACAGCGATCGAGTTAGCTCCCGTCTTTGTGCAAAAACTAACCGAGAGTGCTCAGGCAGAAGGACTAACGATCGAGGTGCAATTAGCAGACATCTTAAAAACCCCCTTGCCCGCTAACACCTACGACCTAATCATAGTGGTGGAAGTAATTTCCCACTTCCGCTCCCTCTCCCAGGTTCGCCAACTCTTGGAAAACAGTAGCCAAGCCCTCAAACCGGGTGGCAAGATTTTGTTCAGCACTTTTTTGACGATAGATAACTTTGTACCCACTCCTATGATGCGGGAAGTAGCAGAGGTTGCCTGGTCGTTTTTGGTCACCCCAGGGGAGTTGCAGGAGTGCTTGGCGGGGTTACCCCTAGCAATTGAGAGTAATGAATCTGCCTACGACTATGAGCGCACCTTTTTGCCACCAGCAGCTTGGCCCCCTACCAAATGGTTTATCAATTGGGCAACGGGTAGGGATGTTTTCCCCACCACCGCTGAGCCCCCTATGTCCTTGCGCTGGATTCTAGCCCGTCGCCTTTAGGACTCCTTCTTTTCCTTTGCCAGAATCTGTTTGATTTCCTCAATATTGTTAGCAACCAACTCCTTGAAGGACTTGCCAGCGGAGAAAGCAGGGACAACAGTTTCAGGAATCTTCATTGCTTCCTTGGTCTTGGGATTGCGCCCGTCCCGCTCCTTGCGCACCCTGGGTTCAAAGGAACCAAACCCCACTAGGGTCACCTTTTGCCCAGATGTGACTGCATCCATGATGATCTGCATCGTCGCTGTCAATATCTTGTCTACTGTATTCTTGTTTTCCTTGGTACTCTTGGAAATAGCGTCTACCAGTTCACCCTTGTTCATAATTTCTCCTCATGGTAATTGACCGTAGCCATCGGTACTATGTAAAGAAATTTGACATAATCCTGATGGCGACTTGTTTCTAACCAACTATTCTAATAGGAACACCCCATTTGTAAATAGGGTGAAGCCAGAACTTACCAGGATTTCAGGAAATTTTTTCTCTGCTTTTGCTAACTGCCCTAAAGATGATAAGTAATTATACTTACAGTTAGAGATAGTTGCCTACTACGAAAAAATAACCCCCACCCCAACGGATGGGAGTTCAAACTGGAGGGCTAATTCTAGCGAGTTAGGTAGGAACCCCAGCCCTTTCTTTCCTGCGGTTCTGCCCTAGTGGGTGTCGCTGGTGCCTCTGCTAGGGACGTTTCTAGTGATTTTACCTGTTCCTTGGTCATAAGTTCGGCAATGAGGGCATCGATGGAAAATTTACCAGCCCCGATCACTGTTAAAAACAGAAAACAGGCGGCATAGACCATCGACAGCTCTAAATAGGGAATACTAAAGCCAGCCACTAGGACATGGTGATACATGGCAACAAACATTGTCGCCGCCAACCCCAGAGCTGCAGGCCGTGTAGCTAAACCAATCATCACTAGGGGTGCACCGATCGTTTCTGTCGTTGCTGCCACATAGGCAAAGAAGATGGGGAATGGCAATCCAATTGCTTCCACGTAGGCTTCTGCAAACCCAGGGATATCAGCAAATTTGTCCAGACCGTTGTGGATCATGGCAAATCCACAGACAACACGAAAGATTGTCCAAGCCAACTGAGTCAGGCTACCTTGGAGATCAGCGGGCAAAAAGACCAGACGAAGAACATTTTGGATAGGGGTGATCATGGCAGTTTGTACTATTGTTAAGGAATATTAGACAAATCACTTTCGATTATCTTTACAAACTTTAACATAATTCCATGCCCCAGTCAGGACTTGCCCCATAGGTTATACCGATCGGCATAAGGCAAAAGGGGGAGAGGGGGGAGCAGTGATTGATTAAAATTTGTAGGAGAAGGAGAGGGCAGGGGGATGAGCTGGGCAGTATTTTCCTTGGGGCTAGGGCTTGGTCTTGGCGTAGGTTTACTATTCAGTCGGCGTTACTCCAGCAGTAGTGTTAGTGCTAGGTTAAGTCCTTTTTTGGAAGAGCGAGTGGCTTTCGTGGTAGAGAATAAGTTGGAGGAATTTTACAGTAGGATAGCTGACGCTTTGCGCCAAGAGCTGTACGTAAATAGAATCAGCCCTGCAGAGCAGCAAAGGAGCAGGGGAGAGAACTTTGAGTATCTGTCAATGGGAAGTGCGTCCTCTGGGGAAGAAAGTACAGAACAAATTGCGATTAATGACACAACTAGGTTAGAGGGATTTTTAGGCAGGAGAAATATAGCGATTAAACATATCCCACCAATCAATCATATCACAACAGATAAGGATATTGTCCTTGATGATATAGCAATATTTATGGGGGACAGATACCCCGCTATCCAGAAACTATACGATCGGATTAAATCCAGCATGAATTTAGGTCATTCTGTTTCCCTTTGTCTGAAAGATGAACCCCAATCCCACATATCTGCTATGTGTCAGATGAGCCAGTCCTTGCACGAGATTGCCTTTTTAGAGGAATACAGATACCAAAAATCTCCTAAGTATATTTTATCAGTAAAGCCCAGTCGTATTCCTGAAGCCCTGAATTTTTTTGCTGGCAAATGGCTAGAAAGGTATATGAAGGCAAAGTTTATCAGGTTAGTTAAGGATCAATTAGGCACAGAAAGATATTCCTTTTTGATGAACCCACAAATAATTTTGCCAAATGGCGATGATTTTGAACTAGATTTACTATTAGAAATTGACCAAAAAGTATACTGGTTTGAGGGCAAGACAGGTAATTATCAAAAGCACATAGATAAGTATGCCCGTATGCTGCCTATCCTTGGTTTGGATACAGACCATGCTTTTATGTTACTCCCTGATGTCAATACAGATACCGCTCGCACTCTTAAGGATATTTTTCATCTGACGGTACTTAATCTCAATGATTTTCAAGATACCCTGACCCGAATTGTCACAATTCACAGTCCTCACCAGTTAAGTAGTACGGAAACAGGCGACGATTCAAGTATATAGTTCTCTCAATCTACTGGTTGATAACTATTACTGTCAAAGTAACTAGGATTTCTGCTGGTGAACACTAACGCAAGCATTGAAGACTTCTATCTCTGCTTCTAGGTTGTTCATTGTGACTACAAGCCTAATTTCTACGTTTTTGCTATTGGTTCGCACTGTGGCTATCTCAGCCTAGACAGCACTGGCATATGTTTGTTTAATTCAAGCCGCTGTTGCCTAGCAAGCGCTCTAGTAGGAGTTTGATCTGTCCCTGCATTACCCCGATCGTTTCGTCATAACGTCTGAGATGTTCTTCATGTCTTTCGACAATCTGGCGTAGAAGCTGAATTTCTTCTGCTTGTTGTTGTACGATCGTTGTCAACAGTTCTTGGTTGGATGCTAGTTCGCGTTGTGTCTGTGCCATGTACTGGATCAGTAGTTCGATGTTGTTAATCCTCGCTCCCAGATTTTCTTCTGCCATTGATTTTTCCCCTCAGTAGCTGTACTTCACATCCTAACACAGCACAGATTCATGTTTAGTTTAAGCCACTGTTGCCGAGTAAGCGCTCTAGTAGAAGTTTAATCTGTCCCTGCATTACCCCGATCGTTTCATCATGTCTCTGTAGAATTTGTCGTAGAAGCTGGATTTCTTCTGCTTGTTGTTGCACGATCGTTGTCAACAGTTCTTGGTTGGATGCCAGTTCGCGTTGTGTCTGTGCCATGTATTGGATTAGTAGTTCGATGTTGTTAATCCTTGCTCCCAGATTTTCTTCTGCCATTAATTTTTCCCCTCAGTAGCGACACATCACATCCTAACACGGCACAAATACTATGCCCAACTCAAGTCACTGTTACCCAGCAGGTGCTCCCGTAGAAGTTTAATCTGTCTCTGCATTATAAACTTGTAGATGTTCTTCATGATTTTCAACAATTGTTGTAAAAACTAGATTTTTCTGCCTGTTGTTGCATGGGTTTATCTTGGCGTTGCAGAATAGTTGTCAACAGTTCTTGGTCAGATACCAGTTCTCGTTGTGTCTATACCATGTACTGGATCATTATTGCCCAGGATTGGCTAGGTTCAAGCCTATCAGCAAAGGATCGTGGTCAGAAGAGCGGAAGGGCGTATTGGGATTAAACAGGTCAGGAGTATTACCCCCAGCTCCATTCTTGAACTCCAAGTTGTAATCCAGGAAACGAGGTTCATCAGCGTTGATATGCCATGCCTTTGCCCCTGTAGCTTGGGCTGCCAAGGAGGGACTGGCCAGAGCATGATCCAGCCGACCCGCCTGCCCTTGAAACACGAAAGAGTAGAGAGCTCTACCACCACTGAACCGACCAAGTAAATCCACATAACCATTGGCACGGAATAAATCGATCGGGTCTTCCTCACCGTAGGAATTCAGGTCACCAATCACCAAGACATCAGGATCACCGCTAGTAGGAATAACAACATTGTTGATGAAGTTAATGACTGCCTGAGCCTGTAATCGCCGCTGGAAGTTAAAAGCTCCTTGACCATCCAGTTTATCTGCGTTATCCCCTGTCCCTGTCCCACCCTTAGACTTGAAGTGATTGACAACAGCAGTAAAGACAGCTCTATTACGATTTAGCTGGAAAGTTTGCGCCAGAGGTGCCCGACCCAAACCAGCGAAAGAGGGATCATTGGTAGTCAGAGGTGCACCAATTGGTGTAACAACCTTGGGCTTGTAGATAAGGGCTACTTTGATAGCATCATCTCCCCCTGCTACAGCTGTGTAGTTTGCTGGTTCCACAATGAAGGCATAGACATTACTGCCCAACTTAGAGTTGACGGCATTGACCAAGTCAGCAATAGCCGTGATGCCGTTGTTCTCTACTTCCATCAGTCCCAGAATGTCAGCATCCAGTTGAGCAATGGCAGTTGCCAATTTCTGGCGCTGGCGATTGAACTCGGTAATGTTGTTAGCACCCCGCGGCTCAAGGTTGCTGTTGGGACCCGTTTTGTTGACACCATCATTCAGAGTAGTAAAGTAGTTGAGGATGTTGAAGCTACCAACTTTGACATTGGCATTACCCACGTTTGGTGGACTGGTGGGACGAGGATTAGCATCAACAAAAGTAACTGTACCTGTAGGTTGTAGGCGATAACTACCGAACCTTTGATCCAATACTCCCGTCAAGCCTGTAACTGTGTCACCTACTCGGCGAGTATTTTGGCTGTTGAGGTAGGGGACGGTAGCTGGATTTTGCATTCTGAAACCGTCATCAAGCATAATTGCCCGCCGATCGTTTAGGCTTTGTTGGGCAGTTACAGCGGCTACGTTGCTATTGCCAGTAAAACTGGTACCCGATGCTGGGTTGTCATTGGGGTCGATAAATTCTGTTGGTTGAAAACGACGACCATTAGCCGATAACTGCAATTCCCCAAACCGTGCCAAATTAAACACCTCTGATACAGTCAGTGTCTGAGGGAATGTTACTCGCATCCCTTCGAATCGCTCTAGGTTATTGATATTAGTAACAGGTAAGGTGACAGAGGCAGGTGTGGGTAAAGTGTTATTGGTGCTTAATATAGTGACATTGGTAACGGAAGCCAGTTGGGTAATTGTATTAGGAGCAGTGCCAAACTCAGCGACTGTACCTGTGACTTGTACTTTATCTCCGACATTGACAGGGGTACTGGAGAAAACTTGAATGCCCTCAGAAGTCAAGGGATTAGTGTCAACATCTTCTTCTTGGACAAAGAAGCCGCCAATTTGCCCTGTAGCTTGAAAGTCACCAACTACAATCCCCTCGATCGTGACCACATGACCTACAAGAGGACTAGTTAGACCCATACCTTGAATGGTGTGAATTTTAGTAATCTTTGGGCTGGGAGGAGGAGAAGCGGAGAAACTAAAGTAGTCGTTACCAGCATTATTGTTTCTGATCCACCGTGACCAGAGAGTATCACTAGAATTCCAAGTGAGATTGACTGTGCTACCACGACGGCTTACTGAAACTGTAGTATTTCCATATACTGTTGCACCAGCTCTACCTGTCACAGGGTTGTCCCAGTTAAAAACTTCCCCTAGGAGCTGTCCATGTAGGCACAGAAGTAATGCTACTACCAAAGTCATTCTCAAACACTGTTAGTTGTTGCGATCTATTACCACCATTGTGCCATTGTTCAGCATTGAAGCTAATACCACTGCCAGAAACAAGTAAGTACCACCTGTACCTAGTCTCCCCCAGGACAGGATCGCTACTGCTAGAAGCACCATGGCTGTAAATGCAATTGGCAGTGGTATGCCTCCTCAGGTCTCGGACTCTAAATGATAAAATAAAATTTAGTTAGTATTAGAGCAGACAAGTGCTTTACAATTACGGGCAGCCTTTGGTAAAGCTATGGTATGTTTAAGACAGCAATTGTTTATTTTTCGGGCACAGGGCACACCCACCTGATGGCAGAAGCAGTAGCGGAGGGAGTCAAGCAAGTAGAAAATTCCACAGCTCAGTTGATGCGGATCAAGGGGGAGCAGATTCAGAACGGACGGTTTCAAGATGAAGATTTTCTAACCGAGTTAGACACAGTTCATGCCATAGTATTTGGCTCACCAACCTACATGGGAGGAGTGGCAGCCCAGTTCAAAGCCTTTGCCGATGCCGCTAGCTCTCGCTGGTTCCAGCAGAAGTGGAAAAACAAGATTGCGGGAGGATTCACCCATTCTGCAGGTTTAAGTGGTGATAAACAGGGTACTTTGTTATATCTAGTCATCAATGCAGCCCAACACGGTATGATTTGGGTAGGGAACAGTGAATTAACTAATCCTGAAACAGGAGTGAATCGTCTTGGTTCCTATCTAGGCGTGATGGGACAGTCAGACTTAGATTTTTCAGGAAAACCACCTCAGATTACAGAAGGGGATCGATTGACTGCTATTCTGTATGGCAGACGAATTGCCGAAGCAGTGCAGAAATTTACTCAAGTTGTTTAATGCTCCTTTGTTAAGGTTTGATCAACTCTTCTCCCTTGTGATGGGATAGTTACACAGAATTTCAACTACCGTTCAACAGATTTATACTCTAACTCTTGACCCAATTTAAGTTCACTCATCGAGTGAGAAGAGATACCCCAAACTGGCTAGGGGGATTAACTTTCTTAGATAACAGGTGCCAGACCAATAATCCGAAGTTTGGTGGTATACTATTACTTACTGGTTTCTTCCTGAACGTGTAATGCACACCGCACTACAAATTAGTAGGTCTATGAAGATTGAGCGGGGGATTGCCCAGCAGGGTCTTGACGATCATTACGCTGTTTTGGGGGTACCAATCACTGCAACACCTTTACAGGTACGCGATCGCTATTTGACGATTGCTAAGAAACTACACCCCGACGTATCCAATCTTAGCCCTGAAGAAAGGGAGGTAGGAAACCGCTACTTTGCCCGTATGGTTAACCCTGCTTACTTTGCTCTCAACAAAGCTAGGGAGCGAGCAGAGTACTCCAACGTGATGAAGCTGGTGGCAAAGCGCATGATCAAGCGGGCACAGAAAGTAGTGGTGTATTCAGACGTAGCCAAGGCGTTAGTCAAATCGCCTACCCAAGAGAACTATGAGAAAGCTGTACGGATGGTTGCTGCTGTACAGTATCAGAAGATAGGGCGGATATTAGACCACGCAGGGGACATCAGTGAGCTAAACCTAGTATATCTCCTAGCCAAGGAGGGGTGCACTCATCTAATTGAGCGGGGGGATGATCAGACAAAATTACAGACCCCCTCCCCTCAACAACAGTGGCAAACTGTGAAAAGTAAAAGCGATGACACCAAAATCCAACCTCCAGAAACACGGATACAAAAAGCAATTCCTGCCCCTGCAGCTCCCATCAATCGGGGTGGTTTCGCTATGCATATGCAGACAGCAGAAGTAGCGATTAAAAGGAAGGAGTGGGCAATTGCCCTCAAGGAGCTAAAACAAGCCCTAAAGCTGAATAATCGTGACAGTCGTTGCCATGCTTTGCTGGGTCTAGTGTATCTCAATCAAAAATTGCCTGCTATGGCGAAAGCTAGTTTTGAGGAAGCTCTCAAGTGCAATCCCAGGGAACCGATCGCCCTAGAATATCTACCTCAGGTTTCCCGTATCAAGGAGGCAAAATCCCAGGAACAGAAGAAAAATATGCCAGGCTGGCTCAGTTGGTTAAGGGGCGGGAATTAAGACTTACGGGCTAAGTAGGTTTCCAGGCGAGCAAGAGCAGCAATTAGAGCAGGTGTAGGGTCTTTAACTACCCACTGTTCTCCTTCTTTTTCCCAGAGTTCGAAATGGAGGTGTGGTCCAGTAGAAAGACCTGTACTACCAACCAGCCCGATCGGTTGTCCTTGGCTTACTGTTTGTCCTGGTTCCACCAGGATGTGGGAGAGGTGACCATAGCGGGTTTCACGGTTACCGTTGTCGTGGGCAATGACTACAGCAAAACCAAGTCCTCCCAACCAACCAGCAATTTCCACTGTGCCTTCCCAAGCCGCTAGGACTGGGGTACCCGCTGGCGCAGCAATGTCTGTACCCTGGTGGAAACGTTCTTCCCCCGTAATGGGATGGATACGATAACCAAACACAGAACTAATCCAACCAGGAATCGGTAAAGGAAACTGCATTCCCCCTGGTACCTTGAATTCCCTGATTTCTTGGGGCGAGAGGGAACGAACAGCTACCTGCACAGAGGGGACATAAATATTTTCGTAGGTATAGGTAGGTGGCGGCACAGGTTCAAGAATTTGCTCCCCCCGCACGATCGTCGGCTCGCTGTAGTCGTTGGTTTCAATGATCACTTCTGTAGGTGGGACATAGCTCTCCTCTACCGTAGCAGCTGGGGCACACCATAGGGGCAACACCAGGGGTAACAATAATCCTGCCCGCCACACCATAGTCCTCCTCCAACACCAACTAGTTCATACTCAAGTATTTTACCTATACTCTGCACTACAGCTACAGAATGTGTAGGGGGTCAACATCAACTGTAATTCTGATATTTTTGTCTTTGACTTGATGGCGTAATTCTGACCAGGTGGGAAATGAAGTCGGAGAAGAGAAAGGACGCTTTAACATAATTTGCCACCGATAGCGATTTGCTACCCGTGGAATTTGGGCAGGGCTTGGTCCCAGCAGCTCCCAAGAATTAGGCTTGTACAAATATTCTGCTAATTTAGCAGCAATTCTTTCTACCCGATCGGGTTCTGTACTACTCAGATGAATGACCGCTATTTGGCACTGAGGGGGGTAGTTAAAAGACAGACGCTGTTGTATTTCTTCTGTCATGTAAGATCGATAGTCATAGCTGACAACTGCTTGTATAACAGGGCTGTCAGGGTTATAGGTCTGGATGATGACATTACCTGGGTCTTCGCCTCTACCTGCTCTGCCTGCCACTTGCAAAAGTAACTGCATTGCTCTTTCCCCTGCTCTAAAGTCAGATAGATACAGCAAGCTATCAGAAGCTAGAACGCCCACCAAAGTAACTTGAGGAATATCTAAACCCTTTGTTACCATCTGAGTTCCCACTAGGAGATCAGCTTCTCCTTGTTGAAATTTTGTCAACAGGTAGCGATGTTGGTCTTTATTCCTCGTGGTATCACTATCAAATCTTATTACGCGGAGAGTGGGAAACAGTTTTGTCAATTCCTCCATTATTTTTTGTGTACCAGTACCAAAATAGCGAAAGGCTTGAGAACCACATTGTGGGCATTCTTCGGTCTGATTTTGGCGATAGTTACAATAGTGACAGATCAACTGACCACGGGGAAATTCACTGTTTAAGTGATAGGACAAAGACACATCACAGTGGGGGCACATGACCACATAACCACAATTGCGACAGCTGACAAAAGTGCTATGACCCCGTCGAGGCACGAATAGGATTCCCTGTTTACCATTCCCTTGCATAGTCTGAATTTCTGTTTGTAACAAACGGCTAAAAACCGATCGGTTACCTGCACTAAATTCCTGTCGCATATCCACAATTTTTATGGGTGGTAATGGACGATGGTCAATTCTGTAGGGTAGCTGCAGAACGACTAAATCAGAGCGATGGAGAGTTTCGGCGCAGGGGGTTGCTGAACCCAAAATTAAAGGACAGTTTTCTTTCTGACTACGCCATTGGGCAATTGTGCGGGCGTGGTAACAGGGTTGGGGTTGGTCTTGTTTGAAACTGGGGTCATGCTCCTCATCCAAAATGATCATACCCAAATTAATTAGCGGCAGAAAAATTGCTGACCTAGTGCCAATGACAACCCTAGGTTCACCTACTAACAAATAGCGCCAGGTATCAAATCTCTCGCCATCCGACAGTTGACTGTGATAAATTAACACTTGTTCATTACCAAACCGTTGACAAAACCGATCGGTTAGTTGGGGAGTCAAGCCAATTTCTGGTACTAGGACAAGAGCAGATTTTCCCATTGCCAGAACCTTAGCTATGGCTTGTAAATAGACTTCCGTTTTCCCTGAACCCGTTACCCCCTCCAGCAAGATTGTTTGAGCTTGTTCCAGATAGGAACAGATTTTGTTTAAAGCTAGTTGTTGAGCTTCGTTTAACTGTTTAGGCTGGTCTCTATCTTGGTTAATTGAGTAAGCGAATCGCAACACATCTCTTTCTTCTATACTAATGTAACCTAGTTTTGCCAGTCGATTGATCATATTATCACTGGTTTGGGCAACTTTAATTAACTCAGTCTTTTTGACTTCTCCCCCTAATCTTTGTAAAACATGCATCACTTCAGCTTGTCTAGTAGTTAAGGTTACATCGGGCAACTTGAGCAGAGTAACAATTAATTCTGTACATGGTCTGATTTTTTCAGGTAGGGTTGGCAATACCTTAACTAACCGTTTTCTCTTGAGTTCATCTAATCCCTTAACCGCATGGTTAGATAATTTCTGCTGCAGATAACGCTTACTAACTCCCTGCGGGTATGACTTTAGAAAATAAAAAACTTGCAGAGCATTCTCTGAAAGGTTATCTTGTGCTACATTAGCAGTTAAGAGAACCCGATCGGATGGTGTTTGTAGTAGTTTAGGAGGCAGAGCAACACGTAATGTTTGCAACAGGGGAGTACAGTAATATTCGCTAGTAAATCGCAGCATTTCCCAATAGGAATCAGGAAGGATTGATGTGCTAACACAATCAACAATCGGTTTTAGGTTGGCTAGAGTTAAGTTTTCTGCTGCAGTTAATTCCATAACCAGACCGTTAACAAATCTCCTACCTAAAGGTACAGTAACAATATCACCAATATCGATCGCTAGATCATCAGGTATGGAGTAGCTGAGTAAATCTTCAATTCCAGGATAATTTACTAGAACTTGTGCTATTTTTGTTGCCATAGCTTTGCTGGTAGCGGGTTAATTTTATCCTGTACATTAAATTCTACATAATCATAACCTGTTAGACCACAAGCCCGATCGATGTGACAAGCTCTCGCCAATTCATATACACCCCACCTAGCAATTATCCCCTCCAATGTGCCCGTTAGTACTACTGGTAAGTTACTCTGCTGTGCTAATTCTATACCCTGCTGTGCTGATAATAGTCCTCCCCACAACATTGGTTTAATTACTACCATATCACAACAATTGTACTCGATCGCTTGTGTTAGTTCCTCACTACAAGTAACTGCTTCATCAATAGCTATGGGTATGGGACTGCTTGGCTTAACCATGGCTAGTTCTGTTATGGCCTTCACAGGCTGCTCAATGTAGGAAATGTCAAGCTTTGATAGGGAGTGAAGATTGTTTATTGCTTCTTTTACTGTCCAAGCACCGTTAGCATCTAGGTGAATTTTTATGTTCTGTCCTGCTATCTGTCGCACTACTTTGACACGATCAATGTCTTCGCTTATGTCAGGGCTACCGACTTTAATTTTGATAGTAGTGAAAGAACAATCAATTAGTTTCTTTGTCATTTCTTCAGCTTCTGCTGGCTTAACCCTCGGTATTAAACCATTTATGTCAACGTCTATTATCGGTTGATTTGGATAGGAAAGTAACTCTCCTAAAGTTCTGTCTTGTTGATTCGCTAGATGATGTAGAAGTGCTTGTTCTACCCCGCATTTAACATAGTTACCACAGGTCATGCTGCAGCTAAAATTCTTTACCTCAACTACAGAAATGTCAACGATCGGCTCTAATGCTTGTTGCCAGTATTCTAGCTCCTCATAAATCATTTTTTGGGTAGTAGTATGCATGTCCAATGGGGCAATTTCCCCCCAACCTGTAGCAATATTGACCAGGAAAACCAAACGATCGTTTGTCAGTCTTACAGGGTAGTAATTTAATCTCACGTTGTTAAAACTCCCATCAATAGCCAAAATAACAAACTGATACGCGGCTCATATAGTGTAATGTCCAATATACACGATAACAGGTAGAGTCCTATGCTACAGCGAAACATAAATCTTAAAGGTGATTCTTCCACCTTGGGCAATAGAGGCAATAATACTGATGTCAAAAATAGTAATAATCCAATTAAACCGCTGCCAGTAGCAATTGATAGATATAAATTGTGTTCATGGGGTAATCCCATCAAGTCTTTACCTTGGGTTGCTGCTACTACAGGAAAGTTGCGTAAGCCCCAACCTATAATCGGTCTTTGGGCAATTAAGTCTAGAGCAATCTGCCAGGCATTCCACCGACTAGCAGTTGAAAAGAAATCAGTTCTATTGGGGTCAAATGTACTAGCTAACCGCTCAATTAACCTACTAGGAAATAGCACTCTCAAACCCTCAGCAAAAGGTAGCCAAACTGCAGCAATCAATGCAATTGCTACACCTAGAATTACTATGACACCAAGCCAGAAACGATAGTAAAGACAAAGAGTTACAAATCCTACAATTGCCACCCCCCAAGCATTGCGTGAACCACTGAAATATAGGCAAATTAAACTGATTGGGAGAGCAACTAAACTAAGCCACTTATCCCTACCTCTGGCGTGCCTGATAAAGTAAGCCATTAAGGGAATAACCATCACTAAAAAGATTGCCAGTTCATTGAAGTGACCAAATAGGGAGAGAATCCTACCATCAGGACTCTTACCTAACGGAATAATATAGCTGGAAAACAAACGGGGTAGCTGTAGGTCAGGTCGATTAAATACCACCTGGAATAAGCCAAATAAACTGATAGGAATGCTGCTGATTACTAAATTTCTAGCTATTACTGTTTGCCTTTCCTCTCTCTTAGCTAAATAACTAACCACTACAGCAAATATCATAAATGGGATAAAATCCAGTAACCCCAACAGAGCAGTTAGACGATCGGGGGAAAAAAGGGCAGTAACTACAAACCATCCCGCCAAAACACACCAAACTCCATGGGCAGACTTTTCTACATGGTATAGTTCTGGCTTTCGACAGTAAATTACCATTCCTACCAATGCCCAAACACAAGATAAAACATTGTTTAGTGGTAGGAGCAAACAAATAATTTCTAACCAAACATTCAAGAATGATACAGCTGACATTAAGGTATTAATTATTTAATCATCCTTGGCAGTGAAAATAGGACCATCGAGAGACAGAAGATTTGGCTCTGATAACCAACCCTGACAACCTAGACGAAAAATACCCCCATTAGATAATTCCACGTTCAGTGTTTCAGTCTTCCTGCTCTTAACTAGAGGACTAGGGCTAATTGAATAGCTAACACCACCACTTTGTGGACTAATGTCTATATCACAATCTTTGCTAGCTTGATTACTTACTCTCATAGCAAACGAGGTTTTTAACTGCGTCTTAGACATATTAATGGTCTCATCTGTAACTGTAACTTCAACTATATCAACAGGGTTACTTCCTTTCGGGTCTCCCTCTCCAACTGTTACTTGCATTCTGGGAAACCATGTCGCAGCAGCGTAACCCATACCAATTAAAATTACAATTCCGTAAACGACTAGTAATCGGAATGGTTTCGGTGCAGTAATACTCTCAGCCCCACTACTCTCCTTCATGGAGGTCACTGCTCCTGCTACAATTAACCCTGTTAACCAGCCCAAAAACTCAATCCAAAGAATAATGAATCCAAAACCAAAGAATATCAAATAGAGCACCAATAATACTAAAGCTGCTGCAGTTCTAATTCCCTGATTTCCTAAGATACTGCCAACACCTGAAGCAATACCTGCAATCGCGGCAATCCAACCAAAGGGAGTAAGTGCTGCTGCTGTTCCCCACAAAAACCACCCGATCGCTCCAATTAGCAAACTACCACCTGCCATAAATACCAACTCATCAGGGGTAAAACGCTGCGCCCTCTTAGATACAACTTGCCTGCTAGACCGACTAGAAGTAGTAGCTGCACTACCCGATCGTTTACTAATAGTAGCAGTAGGGGCAATAGATTCAGGGGATGGCTCTAAGGTTTTATGTTTTTCCTGTTCTTGTTCTACTAGTTTCTCAAACAGGGCATTGACTTCCTCCATTGTTTTTTCGGGATTGTAACAGTAGCGACTCAACCAGATAGCTTGCGATCGGAACTCATCATCTTTAAGCTTCTTCAATTCCTCAAACCAACTCCGCAATTCTTTAGGGACAGAAACCAGTGATGTCTTGTCAGGGTTCTTGAAAAAGTCTTCTAAAACAGGGGCTAATTCTAGTTTTACTCTCTCACTCAGTTCATGGAAGAATTTGATGTGCTCAGCAACCTTTTGGGCAGGAGCTGGTAGTTCAGCTTTAACTAAGGCTTTGTTGCGAGTAAAACAAAAGTCTGAGAGCTGAGGTGGACTGACAACGATCGGTTCTGACTCTTTTATCTCTTCTTTGATGGGAGTAGGTGTTGGTTTTTCCTTGCGCTTTGGTTTATTAGGGGAAACTACCTGCGTCGGAACTGGTTTCTCTTCTGCTTGCAATACCGTTAGTTCTTCCTCGGCAGCTGTCGGTTTAGATACACCTGCTTTTTTGACTTTGACAATTTTATCCCAGTCAGGTTCTTCTTGCCCTAAAATACGGGAATAGAAGATTAATCGCTGAGGTGCTGGTACTTTTAGGTCTTGTAGTAATTTAACTGTCTGCTTAGTCATTTGATTATATTCTAGGTGATCGGCAGCTGGTCGATTGAATACCACTACTAAATCATCATCCTGCCACACTACCTGAATTTGTAACCCAGAAATACCGAAAAATTTCTCTAACTTAGCGGCAATTTCCATCTCATCCATACCCTACAGCCCCCAGGTGGATATAGCCATACCCTAGCACTATCAGTAATGCCTGTCAAGACAAGGTTGTGGTATCAAGTTATAAAAATAAGCTAAAGAAGTGGCTATATTTCTATCTGGATCAATGCTGGCAAAACAAATAATCTGCAAGGGAGGGGGGAAAATTAAATAATTCTTGGTATTTGGGCAATTTGTGGGAGATAATAGACCCGATCGGTCGGTTGAGGTCTGGTGTTACTAACAAAAGGGTTTGAGGTAGAAGTCTACACAGGTACGCCCCAGGGACAGGTGGTGGGTTTCTCCAGTTTGATTGTCAGTCGTTTGCCTGGGTTTGTACGGGAGCCTGATAATCGCAACGTGGAGTACACTACCCCCCCCCTAGGACGCTATGAACAGCTCTTACCAGCTTTGGTAATGCCTAGGCAACAGTTGCGGCAGTTTTTGGCGACCCAGGGGGATTACACTCTCCTTCCTGGTAGTACGATGGCTTTGGGGGGAAGTGACCACTTCGAACGATCGGACCCACAAAATCCTTATCACTCCTATATCGAACAGACCTACGGTACCAATGTCGTCACCACTAGTATTCACATCAACGTAGGGATTGAGGATGGGGAAACCTTGATGCGGGCAATAAGGGTGGTGCGGATGGAAGCAGCTTTATATTTGGCTTTGAGTGCATCTTCACCTTTTTTGGATAGCCAAGTGACGGGGTTTCATTCCACCCGTTGGCAAATTTTTCCCAAAACTCCTGCCTATGTGCCTTTGTTTACCAGCCACAACCATTTCATTAACTGGACGGAAGAACAACTGCGCCTGGGTACGATGCAAAATGTCCGCCATCTCTGGTGTGCCGTGCGCCCAAATGGCAATAGAAGACCCTACGACCTCAATCGTTTGGAATTACGAATCACGGATTTGGTGTCTGACCCGATCGCTCTCCTGGCTATTACGGCTCTGTTGGAAATGCGGCTGTGGATGGTGCTAACTAATGTTCATCTCGATCCCCTGGGTGGGAAATTTACACCGACAGAATTGATCGCTATTGCTGATGAAAACGAGAGGGCAGCAGCTCGATCGAGTTTGGCGGCGGAATTAGTGCACTGGGAAAGGGGAGGTAAAATCAGAGCCGAGGACTGGATTAGAGAGTTGTATGAACAGGTTTATCCTCTAGCCTGCGATCGGGGGGTAAATTGCTTTCTGTCACCGCTCTTGCAGATTTTGCACAAGGGCAATGAGGCACAAAGATGGCTACAGGCGTATCAGGCAGGGAAATCGACAACAGCGATTATGACGGAGGCAGTAGCAGCATGGACACAACAAGACCAGGAATTGGCACAGATGTTACTTTAGCGGCTTTAGGAGAGTTAATCACCATCGTGGCGCAATTACGTCATCCCCAAACAGGTTGCCCCTGGGATTTAGCCCAAACGCCCCAAACTTTGATGCCCTACATTGTTGAGGAGGCTTATGAAACGGTGGATGCTTTGCGATCGGGAGATAGTCGTGCCATTTGTGAAGAACTAGGCGATTTGTTATTGCAGGTGGTGTTACAGGCGCAGATTGCCCAGGAGAGGGGAGAGTTTTCCCTAACAGATGTGGCTAGGGGTATCAGTGAAAAATTGGTGCGCCGTCATCCCCATGTCTTTGGTAATTTGCAGGTAAATAATACAGCAGAAGTGACCGCAAACTGGGAAAAGATTAAAGATGAGGAAAACCAGCATCCACCCCTGAGTGAAAAGCTAAAGAAATATCAGCGCAGTTTACCGCCTCTGGAAGCAACTATGAAAATTTCTGGGAAGGTGGCAGCGCTGGGATTTGACTGGGAAAATATTGAGGGAGTCTGGGCTAAGTATGCCGAAGAAATGGAGGAATTTCGCCACGCTTTAGCAACAGAAAATCCCGATCGGCAGTCGGAAGAACTAGGAGATGTACTTTTTACTCTGTTACAGATCGCCCGCTGGTACAAGTTAGACCCCACGGCAGCGCTGATGGGTACAAATCAGAGGTTTATCGATCGGTGGTGTTTGTTAGAGAAACAGGCCCCCAAGCCGTTGCAGGAATGCACTTTAGCTGAGCTGGAACAACTGTGGCAAAATGCCAAAGAACAGCTGAGACAGAAAAATGGTTGACAGCATTGCTGAAGTAAGTGGCTATTACCCGCAAGCTATGGTGCTCACCGATCGCTCGGTGTTGTTGGCAAATGTTTTACTACAAAGTGAGACAAGCTCTGGTTCGACAAGCTCTGGTTCGACAAGCTCACCAGGCAGGGATGCGACCGTAGGACTGAGTTTATCGAAGTCAAGCTCTGGTTCGACAAGCTCTGGTTCGACAAGCTCACCAGGCAGGATATTAGTTAATCCTGGGAATTTACCAGGGGGAGTTGTGCAAAGGGAGCCTAATTCTTTGGTGGTTGTACCTGCTTTGGTTGACCTATTTAGTCGTAGTGGAGAACCAGGTTTTGAGGTAAGGGAAACTTTAGCTAGTCTGCAAAAATGCGCTCAGGGTGGTGGTTTTGGTCGAGTGGCTGTGATGCCCTATCAAGGAATTACTCATGTATCTGCTGTTGATTACTTTCTTAGTTATGTGCCCCATCCGTTTCTTTTGTGGGGTTCTCTCTACCACAGGGAAAATTTATGCGAGTACGCTGACCTACTGGAAAAAGTAGTAGGATTTGCTTATCCTGAACCGATCGGGAATTTACTACTCCTACGTCGGGCTTTGGAATATCTGGCTCCCTATCAAAAACCTGTGTTACTCGTGCCATTGCAAGCTCAATTAGCAGAAGGGGTGGTGAGGGAAGGTTTGCATGCCCTTAAATTGGGTTTAGGGGGTACACCAGATATAGCAGAAACGATCGCTGTTTTCAGCGTGTTAGAATTAGTGCGGTTAACTCGTTGCCCTGTACATTTGTTGGGCGTAAGTTGTCGGGGGAGTATCGCTCTTTTAGAACAGGCAAAAAATGAACATTTACCAATTACAGCTAGTGTGCTATGGACACATTTGATTTGGCATACGGGTCACCTTGATTCTTTTAGTCCCCATCTCCGTTTGTTACCTCCTTTACCCCATCCCCCAGACCAAGAGGAACTGATCAGAGCGGTTAAAAATGGCACGATCGATGCTATCGCTATTAACCACTACCCCTACACCTACGAGGAAACCATGCTCCCGATAGAAGTAGCACCATCAGGCACGATCGGTTTACAATTCGCCTTTCCTTTGTTGTGGCAGCAATTAGTGACCACTAAGAAATTAACTCCCCTAGAATTGCTACAAGCCCTGCGCATAAAGCCCTGTCAAATTTTAGGAATTACACCCCCCGATGGCATATTTGCTCTAGTCCCCGACTGCTCCTGGCAACTCAACAGCAAAACCTCCCTTTCTTTAGCACAAAATACTATTCTGTGGGGGCAAGAAATTAAGGGCTATACCACTCCCTTAACTACAAATTCATAACAAGCCTGAGCGATCGCCCAATCCTCCTGGGTGGGAATAACTAACACTTTGACCTTACTGTCAGCAGCAGAAATATCAACAGGACAGGGTCGACTTTGATTCCGATCGGGGTTAACCTTAATGCCAAAAAATTCCCAATTGGCACAGACATCTGCCCGCACTTTATAGCTGTTTTCGCCAATTCCTGCTGTAAATACAAGGGCATCCAATCCTCCCAAATCTGCCATGAGAGAACCGATCGCTCCCCGCAGGCGATGAATAAATATGTCATAAGCCAGTTTAGCTCGATCGTTATTTTCTACACTTAAAATTGCCCGCAAGTCATTACTAACTCCCGATACACCCAGTAAGCCCGATTCACGGTTGAGCAAACGATCGAGGTCCTCGGCAGTCATCCCCTCCCGTAGTAAGTAAATGAGAATACCAGGGTCAATATCTCCCGATCGTGTGCCCATCATCACCCCTGCTAACGGCGTAAAGCCCATCGTGGTATTGACACTAATTCCGCCTCGTACTGCCGTCAGAGAGCAACCATTACCCAAATGGCAGGTAATTAACCGCAGGTCAGCCAAGTCCCGCTGTAGAAATTTCGCTGCCTCCCCCGCCACGTACTGGTGACTGATGCCATGAAAACCATAGCGATAAATCCCCTGTGCAAAATAGCGATAGGGGAGGGGGTAAACCTTGGCAGGCAAAGGCATCTGACTATGGAAAGCTGTATCAAACACTGCTACCTGGGGCACCTGGGGCAACACCTGCTCCACTAATTCAATTCCTGCCAAATTAGCAGGATTATGGACAGGAGCAAATTTACTCATCTCTCTAATCGCCGCCTTCACTTGCTCATCGATCACAACTGGCTGCTGATAGACTCGACCCCCATGGACAACTCGATGCCCCACAACCCTGATTTCCTCTGCCCGCTCGAGTACCCGTCTTTCCCCCTGCCAAATTGTCCCTAAAAAATCCTGCAGTACAGAAGCGCGATCGGGAGCAGGTAGCTGCTGTTCCCATTTACCTTGATTAGTTTTTACCGTTACTACTGCTTGCCCCAGTTCTTTTGTCCAGTCCACTACACCTTGCCAGCAGGGGGTAGGGTCAGGTAGCTGGTACAGACAGGCTTTGTGACTACTAGAGCCAGCATTCATCACCAAAATCTTTACGGGCTTGCCCATGGGGATTGAACCTCTTGTCTAAGGTACTCTTTGCTACTAGGCTAAAGGAAAGCGTTGGCAAAACTATGCTCACATCAGTTCAGTTTACCCCTACTTCCACTCTGGAGTCATTGCCATCCTTCGCCTTTGAAGTAGATGGTGCGACTACCCAAGGGCGCGCCGTTGTGGAGAGATTTGCTAATAACCCTGAATTACCTGGTGTCTTGATTACCTTGGACAGCGTGCCCACTGCCGTGATTTCCCGCTTTCGCTTTGACTCCTTTATGAATCGCGCCTACAGCAAGGAGATTTATTCTAAACGTCCCCTTACGGTTCTCCTGGAAACTGTCAAGGCAGGGGTGCTGATTTTTCCCTCCTCTACTCTCATCAAAGAAGCCACACTAGAGGCTCTCAAACGGGAAGAGGAACTATTCTTTGACCCCATAGTTGTGCAACTGGGCGATGGTAGCCGCAAACTCGTGGATGTAAGAGAACTGCTGAGGGCTACCTTCCAAGCTCTCAATGGATGACCTAGCGTTTTTAGGTCTCACAGTAGCCTTTCTTGTGGGCATCCTCGCCAGTGGGGTCACCAGCCTAGAAGCGGGGCTTTGTTTGTTGCTGCTGGGGGTAGTCCTACCGATCGTGCTGCTGCGCCTACAGGAGAAGAACTTCAAGCCCTGGGTATGGCTCTTGTTTGTCCTGGTGGGAGTGGGAGCCTATTTCTACGCTAATTGGCGAGCCCCCCGTCCTGTGCCCAATGATGTAGCAAGCAAAGCACCAATCCAGCGAGCGGTCCTAACTGGCAAAGTTTTAGACACTCCTCGTCTTACCCGCAGTGGCAAAGCCCGCTTTACATTACAGGCGGAAACTCTCACCCTCCCTCAGGCAAAACAGGGGGAATTAGTCGGGGGGAAGTTATACACAACCGTTTCTGTCCTACAAGTCACTGGTGTCCGTCCGGGGCAGGTGGTTAAAATCCAGGGCAATTTGTACAAACCCAACGCACCCAAGAACCCCCATCAGTTCGACTTTCGCCAATTTTTACAACGGCAGGGTATATTCGCGGGTTTAGCGGGGCGTAACCTCCAAATAGTGCAACCACCTCCCTGGGGACTATGGCAAATTCGCGATCGTATGACCAAAGCCCACGTGTGGGGAGCAGGGATGCCAGAAGGCGTCCTTCTCAGCTCGTTGGTGTTAGGTAGCCGCGCGGTCGACTTACCCCCTCAAGTAAAAGATGATTTTGTTAAGGTAGGACTAGCCCATGCCCTGGCAGCTTCAGGGTTCCACGTCTCGATCGTTTTAGCCTTCGTCCTGGTTTTGTGTCAAGGGTTACCACCGCTCCCGCGTTTCCTTGTGGGTACGGGGGGTTTACTAGGGTATTTAGCGTTGACGGGGATCAGTCCTTCCATCCTGCGAGCAGTGGTGATGGGGATTGGTTTAATGACAGGGGAACTACTCGATCGGAAAAGTCGCCCCCTCAGTGGCCTAGCCCTGGCTGCTGTCTTGCTTCTGCTTTACAACCCTCTATGGCTATGGGATTTGGGGTTTCAGTTTAGCTTTTTAGCTACCCTGGGACTCCAGACTACAGCCACAAGCATTAGCAATAGGACTTTACAGAATTTGCCCCCCTTGTTAGCCAGTAGTATTGCTGTCCCCATTGCTGCTTTTGTCTGGACCTTGCCCTTGCAACTGTATGGCATTGGCGCATTCAGTGCTTATTCTTTGCTGGCCAATCTCCTAGCCTCTCCCCTATTTGTGGTCCTGATTTTGGGGGGAATTGTGAGTGGGATTGGGGGTGTAATTTATGTGCCCGCGGGAGCCGTACTAGCTTGGTTCCTCAAACCCATAGCAATCTTGGTAATGCAAATTGTCACAGTAGTGGGGAATCTACCAGGCAGTTTTAGGACAACAGGCACGATCGCTCTTTGGCAAATGACCTTAGCCTACGGTTTGATTATTCTAGTCTGGCTTTCTCCCTGGTGGCAGAGACAACAGCAGGTCTGGGAAATGAAGTTTCCCCGTTGGCTAATGGCGGGTTTGCTAGTGGCAGCAGTCCTGTTTATCCCCCAAGTTTGGCAACGCAGTCGTTTATTCCAGGCAATAGTATTTGATTCGGGGTCTGCTCCCGTGATGTTAATTCAGTCCCAGGGTAAAAACATCCTCATCAACACAGGTAACCGCTCCCACGCATCCTTGAATTTGGTCAGCTTTATGCAGAAGCAGGGCATAACCCGCTTAGATTGGGGCATTGCTACCCACAGCACCCCCGATGTAAGTGATGGTTGGCATGTCCTCCTTGATAAGGGTGTCAAGATTGAGCAGTTTGCTAGCATGCAGGACTTAAGTATGTCCCAAACCTATCGTCAATTGATTGCCGACCTTAACCGCGCTGGGATCACCCCCCAAAGCCTCGAACCAGGTAAGGTCATCACTCTTGATGACAAGGTCACGATCGAAGTAATCCAGTCGAACCCACCCGCTTTGGTCCTGACGATCGGAGACAATCGCTGGCTATTTATTGGCAATATGACTCTGCAGCAACAGCGGCAACTCCTAGAGCAGGGGGAGAAGATCAGAGCCACCGTCCTCTGGTGGTCAGGGGGAGAACTTTTACCAGAGTTAGTCAAGCAAGCAGGAATCACTACACTAGTTGCCTCCACTAACAGACTCCTTCCCCCTACCACTGCTAAGTTAGAAGAACTGAATATAACCACCTTCACTACAGGGAGAGAAGGAGCGATCGGTTGGAGTGATGATAGTGAAGTCAATCCCCTCTCCGAGCTAGATGAGAGGGGTACAGCTCTCTAGTCAATAAAGCCCATAAGGGTGTAGGAGTCTTCTGAGGTATTGGGAGCCACAGGGCGATTGCCGTAGTAAATTTCACTGATCTTTAAGCTGGTTGCCAGAACAGGACGATTCCCACCAATATACTCCACTATCTGCAAGTTGGCAGATGCCACAGGGCGATCGGAACCAGCAATGTGGTAAACATTCGCTATTTGCAGACCATTTGCCCCGATCGGGCGGTTACCTGGTAGTTTGGTAGAAGGTTTGAGGGCTGCTTCTTTTTCCTCCACCTTAACAATTCCTGCAGTCTCTGCTTCGCTCATAGCATCTCCCCTTAACTTTTCTTTCCATGTTACTCCTAAAATAGCACAGCTACCCATTAGAAATCCCAATAAGCACGATCAGTGTTATTTATTTTTCCTACTCCTTTCCCCGACCCAACGCAGCCGTAGTCCCAAAACACACCAACAAAATTCAGTCACCTAACCCCCCAGGAGAAATTTGACTAGGTAGGGAGGCGTTTGCCACTTTTGTTTCAACCATCTAATCCCCCCTGCCACTATCACTAGGAATACCATAAACCCTAGATAAACTAACAGAAACTGACCCATCGGTAAAGACTCCTCTGTTACCAACTTATCTAGTAAGTGATAAACCAAACTGTAGTGGAGGAGGTACATAAATAGGCTACATTGACCCAGTAGTTCTAGGGGTTTGTAGATAGATAGGCGGGGATTGCTATCTACCAAGGCAAATAGTAACAGAATCAACCCAAGAGCAATTAAGCAGTAACCAAGCGTAGGGGGATAGAACATTTCACTATAGTTTTCCGTGCCACTAGTTCTAGTGCCCAGGTTTTCAAAAGCAAAGAGGGAACCGGCAGCAGTAGCATTTGCTTGCAAATTTCTCAATTCCACAGACCAAGTAGCTAGACCCACCAAGAGAGCAGCCCCGCCTGCCATAAAAAAACGGGGGCGGGCAAAGTGAGTAAATTCTGTCCTTAGTTTGGCAAGTATGACACCGATAAAGCTGAAACTGAGCCAAGGGAAAATCGGAAACCAGCCGTCAATTAGCCAGTGTTTTACTACTTTAGTCAGCGAGAAGTCAATATTTTCTGCCCCAGAGGTTAGGGGAATAGCTGTGGGCATATCTATTGTGTAGCCCAGGAATTTTTGCAGCGGGGGAGTAAGAACAAGAATTGCAGTTATGATAATATATTGGGGAAATAATCTGAGCTGAAGAAACCAAAAAGCAAGGGGAGTAGCAATGCCGATTAAATATAAGACATCAAAACCTAGAAGGGGGTAGCTTCCAAAACAGATCATATCAAACAGGCAAGCAACTGATAACAATAACACACCCCGCTGCCAGTAATGGGAGAAACCATAATTTTTTCTCTCTTTGGTCAATGCCACCATTAAACCCGCTAACACAATAAATAATGGGGCAGCCCAAGTACCATACAGTCTAATACCCAAAGGATGGGGTTGCTGTAAAATATAAGCCGCGGAATTGGCACATACCATTGTTAAAATTGCTGTACCCCGTAAAATATCGATCGTGGCATCTCTAGGGGACTGGGGCTTCTCTGTTAAACTTACCTCCCTTGCCATCTCATCTCTCCTGCTACCCCCAAGCCAATTTTGCCACATAGGGGGACAAAAAAATCCCCCCGATCGTTAGGGGGGAAGGAGTTAGGGTTTAGTAGTCGAAGTCGCCACCCATGTTGCCCATGCCACCAGAGCCACTAGCAGGCTTGTCTTCAGGTTTGTCAGCCACAATACATTCAGTGGTAAGGATCATCCCCGCGATCGAAGCCGCATTTTGCAGTGCACAGCGTGCTACTTTGGCAGGATCGACAATGCCAGCGGCGAACATATCTTCATATTCCCCAGTCATGGCATTAAAGCCGACGTTGAATTCTTTCTCCTGAATCCGATCGGCAATGACTGCGCCATTGTAGCCGGCATTTTCGGCAATCCGCTTTACAGGAGCAGTGAGGGCTTTAGCCACAATCATCGCCCCTGTCAGTTGTTCTTCCTTGAGGTTGGCTTTTGCCCAGGCTTCCAGCTCAGGTACTAAGTGGGCATAAGTGGTACCACCGCCAGGAACAATCCCTTCTTCTACCGCTGCTTTGGTAGCATTGATGGCATCTTCCAGACGGAGTTTGCGGTCTTTCATTTCTGTTTCCGTGGCAGCGCCTACCTTGATGACTGCTACCCCACCTGCCAGCTTGGCTAGACGCTCTTGCAGTTTTTCCTTGTCGTAGGAAGAATCAGTTTCTTCAATCTGACGACGGATTTGTTCGCAACGAGCTTTGACAGCTTTTTCGTTCCCATCGGCAACGATCGTGGTGGTATCTTTGGTCACAGTGATACGGCGTGCCTTCCCTAGCTGGTCCATGCGCACGGAATCCAGACGGAACCCCGCATCTTCGCTGATCACTTGCCCCCCTGTAAGAATAGCAATGTCTTCTAGCATTGCCTTGCGGCGGTCACCAAAACCAGGCGCTTTCACAGCACAGACGTTCAACACACCCCGCAACTTGTTGACAACTAGGGTGGCTAGAGCCTCTTTTTCAATGTCCTCGGCAATAATCACTAAGGAACGACCAGCGCGGGCAACCTGCTCCAGAACAGGTACCAGGTCCTGTACCATTGTGATCTTTTTGTCGGTCAGCAAAACTAGGGGTTCCTCGATGGAAGCTTCCATGCGCTCACTGTCAGTGACAAAGTAGGGCGAGATGTAACCTTTGTCAAAACGCATCCCTTCCGTGACTTCCAGTTCCGTCGTCATGGACTTCCCTTCTTCCAGGGAGATGACACCCTCTTTGCCCACCTTGTCCATAGCATCGGCAATCATTTTACCGATGGCTTCGTCATTACCAGCAGAGATGGTGGCAACTTGCGCAATGGATTTGGAGTCTTCCACTGGGCGAGCATGAGCAGCGATCTTTTCTACTAAGAATTCTGTTGCCCGATCGATACCCCGCTTCAAGCCAATGGCGTTAGCACCTGCAGCAACGTTGCGCAAGCCTTCTTTCACCATGGAGTGAGCTAATACTGTAGCAGTGGTGGTACCATCCCCCGCCATGTCGTTGGTCTTGGAAGCCGCTTGACGAATGAGAGCTACACCCGTGTTCTCCACATGGTCTTCCAATTCAATCTCTTTGGCAATCGTTACACCATCATTGATGATTTGGGGAGCACCGAACTTTTTCTCTAGGACAACATTGCGTCCTTTGGGACCCAAAGTCACAGCCACTGCTTCGGCTAGAATGTCCATACCCCTTTCCAGGGCACGGCGGGCATCTTCGTTGTAGATAATTCGTTTTGCCATGGTTGTTATCTCCTGAATGTAAAATAACTAAGATAAAATTGCCAAGATGTCCTTCTCAGAAAGCAAGACGTATTCTTCGGTGCCAATTTTGACTTCCGTGCCAGCATACTTGGAGTAGAGAACTTTGTCCCCTACTTTTACTTCCATCGCTTGCCGGCTGCCATCATCATTGCGCTTGCCAGGACCAACTGCTGCTACTTCACCGATTTGGGGTTTCTCCTTCGCTGTATCAGGAAGATAGATGCCGCCTGCTGTCTTCTCTTCTCTCTCACTCAGTTTCACTAGTACCCGATCGCCCAAAGGCTTTACCGTAGATACATTCAGAGTGGTAGTTGCCATTGCTTCCCTTCCTCTCTATACTCACTGGAATGTCATGGTCAGTAGAGTGGTTGGCACTCTCTTAACCTGAGTGCTAATGTAGCGAATTGACTGAGGAATCTACAGGGCGGTTTTCCGAACCAGTAATTTAGGGCAGACCAATTAGGTCCTGCACTGCTTGAATAAGGGAATTATCGTGAAAACTACTCTTGGTGAGATAAAAATTAGCGCCGACTTCCAAGCCCCGTAAACGATCTTCTTCACGGTCTTTGTAGGAGACTATTACCACTGGTAAAGTTTTGAAATTGGGGTGATTGCGAATACGACTAACCAATTCTATACCGCTCATACGTGGCATGTCTATATCGGTAACTACTAAATCAAAGTTGGCATCTATAGTGAGGATATTCCAACCATCCGCCCCATCAATTCCTGCTACTACTTCGTACCCATGATTTTCTAGTAGTTTCTTCTCTACCTCCCTAACAGTCAAGGAATCATCTACTACTAAAACACGTTTTTTCCTGGTCGCTAGCTTTTCGTCATAGGTAATGTGTTCAACACTATTAGTATTTAACAACTTGTCAATCGATCTCACTAAATCTTCCACATCTACAATCAAAGTCGGTGACCCATCCTCCATCAGGGCAGCAGCACTAATATTAGGTACTTTACCAAGGCGGTGATCGAGGGGGCGCACAACTAATTCCTTTTCACCTAAGAACTTATCTACGACCAAGCCATAGGTACTAAACCGATCGCTAATCACAATCACGGGGATTTCGTCTGTTAGCTGGGAGTGGGTGGGCAGTTGCAGAACCTGGGCAGCAGAAATAATGCCAATTTGTTGATTGTTAAATGTAAAATATTCCCGTGTTTCTAGGGTGTGAATTTGGTGGCGGTGTACGATTGTAATAAAATCAATACGGGACAGAGGAAAGGCGTAGGTCTCTTGGCTGATCACAACTAATAGGGTGCGAATTACTGAGAGTGTCAGGGGCAGTTGGAGATGAAAGGTAGTGCCCTTACCCAGTTGCGATGTGGCTTTGACTGTTCCCCCTACCTCCTGCACCATGCTCTGCACAATGTCTAACCCCACACCCCGTCCCGAAATTTCTGTCACTTGCTGTGCTGTAGAAAACCCAGGCAGAAAGAGGAAATCAATTAGTTCTGCCTCTGTCATCTGGTTGACCATTGCTGGTGTGGATAGCCCTTTACTAATAATTCTTTCTTTCAATTTTTCTATATCAATTCCCCGCCCGTCATCTGTTACACTGATCATCAACATACCAGCACGATGGCTTGCTTCTAAACGAATGGTGCCCACTGGTGGTTTGCCCTTACTAATTCTTTCGGCGGGTGTTTCAATACCATGATCAATAGCATTTCTTAAAATATGAGTGAGGGGTGCTTCCAGTTTGTCTAAAATGTCCCGATCGACCTGGGTGGACTTGCCCACAATTTCTAAATGTACTTGTTTGTCTAACTTTCTGGCTACATCTCTGACCATACGGGGAAAAGCTTGAATGCCATCAGCAAAAGGGCGCATGTGACTAGCAATTACTTCCCGATATAGACGATCGGATAAGTTAGCGGACTGGCGGGCAAATAGTTCTAACTCGTTCAACCGATCGGTCAATAGTTGTCGACATTGTTCCGCTTTTAAGATGGCAGAGCGTAAAAACCTTAACTCATATTCCCCTATAGCTTTGTTACTCCTCAGTTCATCATTAGCTCTTTCTAATAAACGGGAAAGTTCTGTTTGGGTTGTCTTCAGTTTTAAGAGGGAGTCAGCAAAGGGTTGTAACCAGTTCGCAGATACTAGAGATTCCCCCGCCAAGCCCATCAAGCGATTGAGATTTTCTTTACTAACCCGCACCACCCTTTCCGCACTGGGTATGTCTGTTTTTTCCTCAGCTTTTCGATCGATTTTAACCTCTGGACTTTTCTCTGGTGTTTGTTTAATTTCTATCCTTTGCAAGCCCGCTATTTCCTGAGAAGGTGTGTCTGTTTGGGTATAAATAGCATGTAATTGACTCACTATTGTTTGAATTTCTGTCTGCAGACCATCGAGGGATGCTGGTAAAGTTTTAGCAATTGTACTAATTAGATCAACAGCAGCAAATAGGGTATCTAAGTGATGGGTTGTCAAACTTAACTTACCTTCCTTGGCACTAATGAAGCAGTCCTCCATAATGTGGGCAAGCTGCACGACGGCTTCAACTTGGATAATTCTTGCTGCTCCCTTGATTGAATGAGCCGACCGCATTAAGGTATCAATTTGGTCAATGTCTTGCAGATTGCTTTCTAACTTCAGTAAGCCTTCATTCAAAGTATTAACCTGATTTTCTACCTCCAGCTTAAATAATTCGAGCATGGACAGATCACTCAAATCAGGGGTAGAAGTTTCCACTATTGGTTCCCTGGGAATAGTAGTGACTGCCTTTTCAATCCCATTTGGGGGGGAAATAATATCCAGATGGATTTTCGCAATCCTATGAATTTCAGGCAACAGCTGATGCAATTGCGTAGAGGAAACATAACCGACAGTGCGCAAAAAATTGATAGATGCCCCTAGAGTTTCTAAGTCAAATCCTACCTTTGCTTCCACGTAGTTTTCTATAGCACCAGCCAGTTGCGCAATGTCTTCTAAACCCACAATTTTTGCCGCGCCTCGAATAGAATGGGCTGCCCGCATGATGACCTCTGGATCAGGTTCACCTTTAATAAATAGTTCTTCTACTAATAGGTGCGTATAATTCTGTACTTCTACAAAAAATAAATCCAGCAGAGAATCATCGATTAGCATAGTAACCTCCGACTGAGACTCCGAAATAGTAACTCTGGCTCCAATAATCCTACTTGCCGATCGTGCCAGCTAAAGACTTTATAGTTATAGGTCTCCGATCTTTTACTGACCGTAGTGGGAGGATTAAATAATCTGGCTTGCAGGCGATAGATACCCTGCATCTCGTCAACTATGAATACCCATCGATCGCTGCCCTTGGCAATAACGACCATGCGTCGGTGTTCTAAGGTTTTCCTTTTCCCAGTTTCCCTATCACTACTAGTTATCCCCAACAAATTGTGCAGGGAGACACATAGTTGAATTTCCCCCCTGATATTGACCATACCCAACAAAATTGCATTAGTGCGATGGGGAATAGTATGAATTGGTAAAACATCCGTTACTTCCGCAAACAAGTGAGAAGAGAGGGCAAAATATTCCTGCCCCAGGCGAAAAATACCTACCGACAGAGTATCGATCGTTTTGTCAGATTGCTCGATGCTAATTTTGCTAAAAAACTCTGTCCACTCAGCCTGATAGTCTTCAGGGACAGCCCGCTCTAATAATTCTCTGCCAGCACTAGCATAGACGGGACAATTGTGACAGTGAATGTGCAGAGTTAGTTTGGTACAAGAACGATCGCCCCAAATACCAATTACCCGCCAACAATTCGGTGGTAAAGTGACAATGCTCATAGTAAGCGGGATTGTTGTAATTGAAACCGTGAAATTTCTCGCCTTAGTTCTTTCCCAGCCTCATTCAATTGCTCAATTGCCCGATTGATTTCCCGTAAAGCGGCGGCTGTTTGATTGGCTGCTTCACTCAATTGAATCATGGCTTCACTAATTTGGTTGGCTCCAATGGCTTGGGCTTCCATCCCCTGATTGACCGCTTCAAAACGGGGGGCTAATTCCTGCACCTGGGTAATTACTTGGGTTAGTTTTCCCCCTACATTACGGATGTCTTCGACCGCCCGTTCCACTTCTTTGGTGAATTTATCCATTTCCATGACACCACTAGCCACTGCTGATTGCATTTCTTGTACCATATTTTCAATGTCTAAAGTAGCAATGGCTGTCTGGTCAGCAAGCCGACGAATTTCCCGTGCCACTACCGCAAAGCCTAAACCATATTCCCCTGCTTTTTCTGCCTCAATTGCCGCATTGAGAGATAATAAGTTGGTTTGGTCGGCAACTTTGGTGATAGTAGTCACGATCGTGTTAATATTATTTGCCTTTTCACTAATTACCCCCAACCGCACAGAAATAGAAGCTGTAGCATCTGCTAATTGCCGCATAGTTTTTTCCATAACAGCCAGGTCTTTTTGCCCCGTGGCTGCGGCATTAGTTGTGGTATCCGCCAAGTGGGAAACTTCCCGCATCACTCTCGACAGTTCTGTAGATGTGGCAGCAATTTCTTTAGCAGTGGCGACTACTTGATTAGTCGAGGCGACTTGCTCATTAACGGTAGCTTCTAACTGTTTGCCCGATGCAGCAATCTGCGTAGCAGAAGATGTAATTTTGACTCCTGATTGATTGACCTGGGCAATTAAATTGTTGAGACTAATAGTCATTAAGCGAAAGGCATCCAGCAAGCGCCCAATTTCATCTTTGATCTCTGCTTCTTGTACCTGGGAAGTTAAATCACCCTCGGCTATTTTTTCTGCTACTGCTACCACTGTAGCAATTTTAGCTCCCAGGGGCTTGGCAATAGTATTGCTGAATACTATACCAAACACTATCGCGGTAATTGGACCAATTACAGTCCAGACTACAATCCAAAAGTTAGCTGCTTTCACACTTCGTTCTGCCTGCTGGAAGGTCTTTTGTGCAAACCCCTTGCTGTAACTGACTAATTCCTCTAGTGCTTGTTCTGCCTCTGTAAATGCTCGATCGCTTTCCAGTCTTTTAATCTCCAAAATCTTATCTAGGATTTCTACCGATCGTTGTGCTTTGGCAAATTCAACTGTGTTAGTGCGTCCTGCTAACCGCAATTCTACCAATGTTCTACGGGGGTCAAGCACTCCCAACTCTTTGTATTCATCCAACAAACTCTTGATATTACCTAGTAGCCTTTCCCAATTAGCCCACTTGGCTTTGAAGTTCTGGAACATTTTATCCTCTACCTGATCACGGGGTAAAACATCATACTCTTGAATAGCTTTGGGGGCCTCTTCTAGTGCCCTGGTTAGTTCTCTATCTCCTTTGCGTCTTTCCTCTAGGGTGGCATTACTACGGAGGAGGAGACGCACAGCAGCGCGCTGGGCTATGTGTTCTTGCTGTAGGCGCAATAAAACGATCGCGGTGGGGTAGGAGTTGGTTCTAATAATCTCAATCTGTTGAGCGAGGGAACGGATTCCCCAGACACCCACAGAGGCAACCACAATTACTAGCACTGCCATAAATAAAAATGCGGTGACAATCCGTGCTTGCAGTGTCATGTTTTTGAACATCCCCACCTCCCTCTCATGTTACAGGTTTGATTTTATCTTACAGGAGGTACATAGTGCTAGGGATGTTGATAACTGCAATTTTTAATGATCTGTTTTACCTCCTCGAACCAAAAAAATTCTGCTTCACCTCATCAAAAACGTATTTTGTCTGCAAGCTAGAACTTTAAGTCCAAAAATTCCAACTGTCAGCCCTCGGTAAGGCTAACATTCAGCGATCTGGCCCCAGCTCCTCAAGGGTCTGTCATTATTCCTTTGGCTCTTGTCACTGCTTACATCTTATGATAGTTAAAACTCAGAAGGAAAAGGCGTATGATTTATTTTGACCAGAAACAAGTTAAATTATTTACCCTCAATAGGGAGTTGTTTATTCTAAAACTTACCTGCCAATGATTACCCCAAACTTAACCCTTCTCTATTCATCAGAACTTGGCTAGTTTCATTATCAATTCATGACATCCTTTCTAAACTTCAATTTGTGAACATCAAAAATCTATGCCAACAAGACTAATTAGAGCTTGCTTTACAGTCGCCAACAAATGGCTCAAGTGAATATTTGGGGGAAGCAGAGAAATGTCAAGTTTTGTATCAAGGTTTACGGCCATACCAGCCACGGTAGAATGATGGGGCTGAGTACTACAGCGTTCCATGGCAACTATCACTAATTTTGAATGGCGTAACCGTCCTGTTTTAGGCAGAACCGCAGGTACTAATCCCTCTAACCCCGCCCAAACTACTACCCCCCAGGAAATTTTCTTAGGGGGTTTTTCAGGGCTATTTTTTGAAGGTCGCACACCTCAGGGGAATTTGCGCTTTGTCACTCACCCCGATCGGGGTCCCAACGGCGAACCCACTGACTTACTCCGGGATGTGGCAGGCAATGAACGCCCCTTCGCTTTACCCAACTTTCAGGCAGAAGTCATCAGGTTTGAGTTAAATCCCACCACGGGCGCATTCACAATCCTTAACCGTATTCCCCTTACGCGCCAGGATGGGCGGACTCCCATTACAGGGTTGCCCAATTTGCAAGCAGGTGCTCAGGGTAGCCCCTACACGGATGAAGTGCCTATTGACCTCTGGGGCAATCGTTTGAATAATGACCCCCTAGGGGCGGATTTGGAAGGGATTGTGGTTGCCAGGGACGGCACCTTCTGGTTGGTGGATGAGTATCGCCCTGCTATCTACCAATTCAGTGCCACAGGCACATTGATCGATCGCTTCGTTCCCCAGGGCACAGCAGCAGCGGTGAATGCCGCACCAGGTACTTTTGGGACAGAGGCTCTACCAGCGGTTTATGCCCAACGGCGGGCGAATCGTGGGTTTGAAGCTGTCGCCTTGGAAGGCAATAAGCTCTATGCTTTTATCCAAAGTGCTATTGATAATCCCAGCGCCGCCAATAACAATACATCTCGTAACTCCCGCAATCTGCGCATTGTAGAGTTTGATATTGTCAGCAAAAGGGTGACAGGGGAATATATCTACGTCCTGGACAGCATCGCTGCCTCTGGTAATGCGCGGACAGATAAGATCGGGGATGCGGTATCTTTGGGCAATGGTAAGTTTGTCGTTGTCGAAAGGGATGACCTAGATACCACTGCTTCTAACAAATTGGTCTACCAAATTGACATTTCCCAAGCGACTAATATCAATAATCCGGCTAATTTGACAAGGCTACCCGCCAATACCACGATCGAGCAAGCTACCTACGCTCAGTTGGACAGCGCGGGGATTCAACCCGTCAGCAAACGCCTATTGTTTAATGCCGCCCAGATTGGCTATGTAGGGGTTGACAAGTTGGAGGGTCTAGCTTTAGTGGATAGCCGCACCCTGGCGCTGTTAAATGACAATGACTTTGGTCTAGAACCAGTGCAGATTCGCGGCAATGGTACGGTGCCCCTCGATCCTACCCCCACACCCGTCCTTTTGGGTTTGGTCAGACTCGATCGGGATTTGCCTTTCCCTGAGGAGTTCACTGGCACTGCTGGCAATGACACCATCCAGGCTTTGGGGGGTAACAACCGCATTCTGGGCTTAGGGGGCAATGACCTCATTTTTGGCAACATGGGTAATGATACGATCGATGGCGGCGACGGCAATGATACCCTCTACGGCGGGCGTGACCGTGATTCAGTCCTCGGTGGGGCGGGTAATGATTTGCTCCTGGGCGATCGGGACAATGACACAGTCAACGGCGGCGACGGCAATGATACCCTGATAGGAGTCAGTCTCACCTCCGATAATTTTGGTACAGGGGAGATTGATACTTTAATCGGGGGTAGTGGCAGTGATACCTTTGTCCTGGCAAATGCTACCCGCACCTTCTACCTGGGACAGAGGTTGGGTGATTATGCCCTCATCCAGGATTTTGACCCCGCCACAGATTTTCTGCAACTGCGCCGTGCCGATACCTATGTGACTGGCAGTGCTCCCAGCGGTTTACCCAGTGGTACTGCTGTCTTTTTAGACAACGACGGTACGCCAGGGCTAAGCGCTAATGATGACCTGCTAGCTGTGTTAGTGGGAGTAGCGACTACCGTCAATCTCAGCAGCCGCTTTACCCTCGTCTAACTGAGGAACGCTTCCCCCCGTCGGTAAATCTCCTGGGCATACTCTGTCCAGGTACCCTGTCCCCAGTAACGAAAACAACTGGTCTGCAATAACAGGTTATAAAGTAGGGCTTGCTTGTAGTCCGACCGATCGGTGATGGTGGGGTCTTTTGCCAAGAGAGGGTCAAACTTGGCATGGAACTTAGCACTGAGGCGGTTCATGGGTTCTAGCACGTTTTCATAGCCCCGCACCCAGCTGATGTTGTTTGTCCAGGATGCCCCTTCCATGTGGAAACGGTGGTCACTGGCTTTTAGCTCGGCGATCGCTGCTTCCACTTTCTCTGGCGTAGCACTGTTGGGGTCAACCTTTGTCCAGATTTTATGTTGGTGGATAGCTTGACAGGGGGGTAAATCCTGTTCCCGTACCCCCAAACTAAACACGACTTCCAGATATTCCGTTCCGTTGAGACCAATCACATCAGGGTTTTGTTTAACCTGCTCCCACACGGGGAAAAAGTCGCGGGGAAATTCATTCATCATCACACCACCGTTTTCACCGTCGGCAATCTGGGTGACGCAGCTGGGAATCTCTATCCCCCCCACTGTTTGTCTCCCCCTGCCCTTAGCCTCGTGGTAGGGTTGCATCTGGGCTACTAGTTTGGTGTCCGAACCTTGGGTTTTGATGAGGGCTAAAATCTCGATCGTTTCCCCCCTGGAATTACGGGCAACTAGGCGATTAGGCACATATTTTTGCGCCGTTGGCAGACCATGTCCCTCTAAGGTTTCCACAGAATGCTCTTGTACCAATAGCCAGCGGTAGCCGCATTCCTTCAGTGCTCTGATGTACTCATAGAGGGTATCAGGATGGTTAGGCAAGTGCATCTCGGGTGGGGAGAATCCTTGGACACGGGCGAGGGCTGCTTCCCCAAATAGTGCTAAGAAATGTTGTTGCCAGGCACGAATATGCAAAATGATGTCAGGGATGGGAGTAGAGGGAACTACAGCGTGACTCCACATCGTCCCTAACCACTCTACGTAGGGGGAATAGCGCTCATCTAGGGTAATGCGGCGCAGTTTTTCTAAAATGTCTTCCCTGCCCATCTGTTCCAAGCCCCAGAGCAAGTTGCCTGAGTAGTCCAGCATGATGCGGGGGCTTAAACCCCTATCTACCAGTTCGGGAATAAAATCCCCCATCCGCTGATAGCACCAAGCAAAGGTAGAAGCATTGTGGTTGTCCCCCTCGTAGGGATGCTCAAACATATACTGCAAGTTGGAAATTAACTCCCCATCCTTACCCGCAGGAATTGTCGGTTGGTGCATATGGAGAGCGCAGGCAAAAGCCGATCGAATTTGCCTAGGGTCTACCTTAGTACGGGGCAGGTAGATAAATTCGTTCCCCCTGGTTATTGCTGAGATTTGGTTTTCCTTGCCACTAATGGGGGGCAGAGTGGTTAAAAGGGGAATCGTGCTTGCCATAGGTCAACTTCCATCAAATTTTGCTGTTTAAGATGATAGGGGAGTTACTAGAAGAAATACTTAAACAATGCAAGTCTTAACAAAGATGAAAGTAGCAGCCCAGCACACTTTGGCAGCAGTAGCAAATTTAACAGAATCAGATTGCTTGATAAATCTCTAACAAAATTGCCCGCCAAGCGTTGACTAAAGTCGTCAGTATCTTCTCCCCTTTCTCCCGACTAGCAGGGGTGGGGTCACCGATCGTGCCTGTTGCTGATAAATCCTTCGTCACCCAGGGTATGGGCAAATTACCTTCAATAGACAAATACTTGTAATCAATTTGGGGGTAGGAACTGTGGGCACGGTCGAGATAGACCCACTCAGGTAGGATTGCCAGCATTAAACTGGTCTCAGCATCCCCCGCGTGAATTCCCAGTAAATTTTCCGTTTCTGTAAATAGTTCTTTAGCTAAAACTCCCATCTGGGGTACACGCCAGGTAAAGAAAGGAAATACCCAAAAGTCGCGATATTTATCCCGTAAATCCCGTGCTACTAACTCTAAAATTTGCGGCTGCCCCCCATGGGAATTCCATAGAACCAGTTTGCGAAACCCCGATCGGTAGACACTCTCTCCTATCTCCCACAAAATATTGGTCATGGTCTGGGTAGATAGGGAAATAGTCCCTGGAAAATCCCCATGCTCCGTCGCTTTGCCATAGGGCAGAGGTGGCAGACTGTAGATTGGTACCTCAGGGGGCAGAGTTTCTAGGGTCTTGGCAATAACCGCTGTACTGATTGCTATGTCCACTACCAGAGGGAGATGGTAGCCGTGCTGCTCGATCGAGCCTAGGGGCTGCAGTAGTACCGCCTTTGACCTGTCAGGCATTTGGGCTACCTGTTCCCAGGTGAGGTAGGGGAAAAACCGATGGGGGGGAAGCCAACCGTGCATCCCTTAGGTCTACACCTTCAGGGCTTGCTTGTATTCAACAATTGCCTCCTTGAGAAGGGTTTCCGCCTCATCTGTGAGTTTCTTCTCCGTGTTGATGATTTCCGCATAGCGGGGCTTGGCAGTGTTCAAGTAGTTGCGCAGACCGCGGGTGAACTCCCCTACTTTTTCCACCGCAATATCGTCAAGGTAACCATTGGTGACAGAGTAGATAATTGCCACCTGCTCTGCCACGGGGATAGGGGAGAATTGGGGTTGTTTGAGAATTTCCCGTACTCTTTGGCCCCTAGCTAGTTGGGCTTGGGTCGCCTTATCCAAGTCAGAAGCAAACTGGGCAAATGCCACTAGGTCATCGTACTGGGCTAGCTCCAGCTTGATCTTCCCTGCCACTTGCTTCATGGCTTTGATCTGAGCGGCAGAACCCACCCGCGATACGGAAATACCTGGGTTGATAGCAGGTCGAACACCCGCATTGAACAGGTCGGCGGAGAGGAAAATCTGACCGTCGGTAATAGAAATAACGTTGGTGGGAATGTAAGCAGATACGTCCCCTGCCTGAGTCTCAATGATGGGGAGTGCTGTCATGGAACCACCACCCAGGGTGTCATTCAATTTAGCTGCCCGCTCCAGCAAGCGCGAGTGGAGATAGAACACATCCCCAGGATAGGCTTCCCGTCCAGGGGGGCGACGCAGTAACAAAGACATCTGGCGATAGGCTTGGGCATGCTTGGATAGATCGTCGTAAATCACCAAAGTCGCCTTGCCCCTGTACATAAAGTATTCCGCCAAAGTAGCACCCGCATAGGGAGCCAGGTATTGCAAAGTCGCAGGGTCAGAGGCATTCGCCGCCACCACGATCGTATATTCCATTGCCCCCCGTTCCTGCAATACGTTCACTACATTAGCTACCGTCGAAGCTTTCTGGCCAATGGCGACATAAATACAGATACAATCTTGCCCCTTTTGATTGATGATGGTATCCATAGCGATCGTGGTTTTCCCCGTCTGGCGGTCACCGATGATTAGCTCCCGCTGCCCACGACCGATCGGGATCATGGCATCAATAGCAGTAATCCCAGTCTGCAGGGGTTCATACACAGAGCGGCGGGCAATGATCCCAGGAGCAGGAGATTCGATCAAGCGAGTTTCCGTGGCGTTAATTTCTCCTTTGCCATCGATCGGACGGGCCAAGGCATCTACTACCCGTCCAATAAAGGCTTCCCCCACAGGAATCTGGGCAATTCGCCCCGTCGCTTTCACCGTACTGCCCTCGGCGATGTTGCGCCCCGTACCCATCAACACAGCACCGACATTGTCCTCCTCCAGGTTGAGAGCAATACCAACGGTACCATCTTCAAATTCCAGCAACTCCGATGCCATTACCTGGTCTAAGCCGTAGATGCGGGCGATACCGTCCCCTACCTGTAGAACAGTCCCCACATTCGACACCTGGAGTTCCTGGTCGTACTGAGCTATTTGCTGTTTGATAATGCTGCTGATTTCATCAGGACGAATGCTAATCATGGTCAGTCTCCTCTATACAAGTTTGCTACACACTGGCAAGTAAACGGTTAGTTAGGCGGCGCAGTTCTCCCCGCACACTGGTATCGATCACCTGGGAGCCGATTTTAATTACTAACCCCCCAATCAGGTCAGGATTGACAGATAGGGCTAGCTCTACCCGACTGGCTTGGGTCATAGCTTGAATTTTTTGCCGTAGTTGTTCCTGTTGTTGCTCGTTGAGGGGTACAGCTGAGGTCACCTCTGCCAAAGCTACCTGATACTTCTGGCGCAGCAATTTTTGAAAAGCACGGCAGATTTGACTCAGGAAAGCAATCCGCTTCCGATCGACCAACAGCAGGAGAAAGTTGAGAGTCAAGTTATGTACCTTACCCGCTAAGACCTGGCGCACTACGTTCTTCTTTGCCTCTGCCTTGATGAGGGGTATGCCCAAAAATTTTCGCCACTCCTCAACACTAGATAGAGTAGCTAAAATTAACTGGACATCGTTCTCTAGGGTGTCTAGTATGTTCTGCTCTTCCCCCAGAGCTAGCAGGGCTTCCGCATAGGGTTCTGCCAGGGCTTCCCCCAAAGTAGTCACTCTCATAGTTTAGCAATGCTCCGATCGATGAGTTGCTGGTGTTGTTGTGCCGATAGACCCCGATCGAGATAAGCTCTCACCTCTGCCAGGGCACGTTCCACCAGTTCCTGTTTCAGTTGCAGCTGTACTTTGGCTTGCTCGGCAGCAATTTCCTGTTGAGTTTGGGCTTGCAGGCGTTGGATTTCCGCCTGGGTAGTGGCAAGAATAGCTTCCTTAGCAGCTAGAGCATCCGCCTCTGCCTTCTTCTTAATGGCTTCACAGGTAGCCTGAGCTTCTGCCAGCTTCTGTTGTGCCTCAGTCAACTGTGCCATCGCTGCTTGTTTCCTCTGTTCTGCCTCAGTAATTTGGCTTTCAATACTCTGACGGCGCTCACTCAAAATTTTCGCTACTATATCCCGTCCCAGGTAAATCAGCACCCCCACAAAAATAACTATATTAAACAGATTTGTTTCCCACAGGTTGGGATTGATGCCAAAGCTCCTTGTTTCTGCTGTTGCCAAAATCACTAAGTCTGCCATAGACTAAACTGTCCCTACTAAACGTTCTAAAATCTGGCGGCTGAGACTACTGACTTCCCCTGCCAATTGGGCGCGGGCTTGCTCTTTTTGTTGCTCTAGCTCAGCCTTGGCTTGGGCAATTTGGGCTTCCGCTGCCGCCATAGCCTGGGCAATTGCTTCTGACCTCAATTTGGTTGCCTCTGCCTGGGCATTGAGAACCATCTCCTGGGCTAGCTTTAGAGTTTCCGCAGTTTCCCGTTCGTAATCCAAAGCCAGCTGTTGTGCTTTAGCCAGATGCTCCTTCGCCGCGTTGTTAGTCTCACGGATATAGTCATTGCGACTATCGATCGCCTGCAGGAGGGGTTGAAAGAAGGTGTTATTAAGGATTGCCACCAACAGTAGGAATTGACCCGCCATCAGGGGCAACGTCGCGTCAAAATCGAATAGACCGCCGCTTTTTTCTGTTACCTCTACCGCAAATAGGAATACAGAATGAATCATGCTTACCTCGCTATTTAGAAAGGCTGTCAGGGGGAGAGACAGCCCTGTGGTTACTGAATTAGCCAGCAAAAGGATTGGCAAATAGCAATACAAGTGCTACTACCAAGCCATAGATAGTTAAAGCTTCCATAAATGCCAAGCTGAGCAGAAGTGTGCCGCGGATTTTGCCATCGGCTTCCGGTTGACGAGCAATTCCTTCCACAGCTCGGCTAGCGGCGATACCCTGACCGAAACCAGGTCCTAGGGAACCTAGACCCACCGCTAAACCAGCAGCAATTACAGAAGCAGCAGCAATTGTTGGATTCATATATACGTTTCCTTTCGTAAGTGACCTAAACAGACAGTATAGTGATCAACATCTGGACAATTAATGCCCATGCTCTTCTTCCCCGTGCCCTTCTAGGGCTTCCCCAATGTAGGTAGCTGCCAGAGTCGCAAAAATTAACGCCTGAATTGACCCCGCAAACAATCCCAACGCCATCATAGGGAGAGGAACAAATACTGGTACTAAGAACACCAACACTCCCACCACCAGTTCATCTGCAAGAATATTCCCAAACAGACGGAAGCTGAGGGAGAGGGGTTTAGTAAAGTCTTCCAGGATGTTAATAGGCAAGAGAATGGGGCTAGGCTGCACATATTTGGCAAAATAGCCCAATCCCTTCTTGCTGATCCCTGCCCAGAAATACAGGACGGATACAGTCAATGCTAGGGCTACCGTCGTGTTGATGTCACTGGTGGGAGCAGCTAGTTCTCCTTCAGGCAGGGTGATTAGTTTCCAGGGGATGAGAGCACCCAGCCAATTGGAGACCAATATAAATAGGAAAAAGGAACCGATAAACGGCAACCAACGGCGGTACTCATGTTCCCCGATCGCTGTTTTGGCAATTTCCTGCACAAATTCCAGGGCATATTCCATAAAATTTTGCAGTCCCCCAGGAATGCGCTGCAGGTTACGAGTTGCCAGACTAGAGACAATCACCAGTACTGCCATGACAATCCAGGTGACAATCATAACCTGACCATGCACCTCAAGTTTGCCAATATGCCAGTAAAAGTGCTTGCCCACTTCCAGGGCGGCGAAATGTATCATCATGGACTACCTGTACGAGACGATCGGATGAAATCGTAAATAGCGTAGAGCAAAATGGCACCCTTGTAGGTGAGAAAGCCCAAAAAAACAGGAAGAACTGCTAGTTTATCCCAGCGCAATGCCACAATCATGACAGCGACAAACACTGCCAAGCGAGGGGAACCAAACTGCCAACCCTTAGGTTCTTTGCTCAAGCGGTCAACACTGCGCTCTAGCATCCGCCAGTACACTACACCGCTACAAGCCCCTACCCCATAACTCAGTCCCATATCTATTCCATAGACCAGAACTAGAGTGATGGTGACAATCCCACTGAGGACAAGCATAATCCCCAGGATGTGTGCCTTGAGGACTGCATAGCTCCTCTCCTCATCGATAGCCTCTAAGGGTCGGTAGGGTTTAGCTGGAATGACGCGCAAGGATGACTAGTTCGTTCACCGTTTTTCAGGATAGCACTAAGTGATCCCCGCTACATACTTTTTAGACAATGCGGTAACTAAAACCGATCGTTGCCCATCTTTGCAGGGGTAGCACCCACTGGTCTTCACTTTCTCCTTGGTGGAGGTCTTGTAGCAGAGAGAGTACCACCCCTAGAGGATTGCTGTATATCACCATGCCGTTGGTGGATTGTCCTCCCTGTTCTATGCCATTGCTGAAGGGCTTACGGCTAACCACTAGTAGAATCTCAAAATAGCCCTGGGGAGAGGAAACTGCCCATGTGATCGGTGCCGTGGGCGGGGGGATAGTAATTGTTTGTTGGGGTGGTATGACGTTATTGCTAGCGTAGGGAGGAATAACGAAGGAGGGACTCATCAGCCGGTAGCGACTGTCTATACAAAACAGACGTAAGTACAGGGGTACATCCGTCAAACTTTGGACGTGACAGGTGAGCTGATCACCGATCGCAAGCGTATGTCCCACAATTTGCTTGTCTGGAGTAAAACTAATAGCAGGTTGGGGGTTTACCCTTGCCCGAAAGCTAAGGTAGGAGGAATTAGGGGTGAGGGTAAGGTGGAGCAATTTTACCGCTAGCAGACTTTCGAAACAGGGACGGAGTCGCTTGAGGGCTGCCGTAACTGATTCCCCCGCTGCCCCAAAGGAGTCAACTATGGGGAATCGCCCCAGATTAAATAGACCGTAACGCCCCTCTTCTTTGCCAAAGACACAGTCGGCGTATTGCTCCCCAGCCGTGACTCCGATCGTGCGGGGTATAGAAGAAAGGGCACTGGTGGCATCAACGCGTTCAATGCGGGACAGTTCACTGTCCATCGCCACTGCCAAACCAACATTGCGGGGGATATGGCGTACTTCCTCCTGCACCAGCGTCCCCACTGCCAGGGGCGATGCTCCCCTTACCACTTCCACTTTGGCGGTCAGACCGTTGCGGCTCTTAATTTGCAATAACTGGCTAGCTGTCTTCACTAAAGAACCAGGGGCAGAATAGGCTAGGGAACACAGCGGTAGTCCCCCTAACCACATTTCCCCTCCCTTCCCCTCGGCGTTGGTAATCACCCCATCCCCTGGTTCTCCCCCCAGTAACTCTTGCCAGACCAGACCCTTACCTATGGGGTTAGGTATTTCCAGGTGCCACTGCTGTAATGTGTCTGCTACTTGCTCTAAGATGCTGTCAATGCTTTGGGTGGGGAGAGCCTGCCACAGATTTTGCGTGAGCACGTAGGTAAAAACCCCACTACTAAATCCTTCCCAGGTAGCTTCGGCACAGAGTTGGCTGGGGTCGGCGGCTTGTAATAAAACCCCCATTTGCTTTTTTGCCGGTACTTTGGTACGCAATTCCTCTTGGTAACTCAGTTCTCCAGGGCTAAGGCGATCGGGACCAGTCCAGGGTCGACTGCGCAACCGCAAGTTTCCCACAATCGTTGTCCCTGGATAGCGATAACCTGCATCGATGATACACAATAGCCGATCGGTATTAATTGCCTGCAGCCACAGCATCAGGGTGGAATAGGGGATGATCTGTCCATCTGCCGTCCACAGGGCTGGTTCATCGCCAATGAGGGTACCGCAACCACTAAAGCAGATCACTGCTATATCGCCAGGGAGAGTAGATTGCCAGAGGTGTTGACTGATCGTAGCCTCAATGGCGGAGCGAGTAGCCTGACGGTCAGTAAGGCTAAAGATGTCAGTAGGGGAAAAACCGAAGCGATAGCACAGAAGTTGCCGTTGCAGAGCGACATCGGTGACTGCGCCCAGAATACCAAATTGATTTATCCCGATAAGAACTGCTCGCTTGGCGGGAGAAGCAGTGACTGGAGCTTGGCTGAGGAGATAACTAGCGCCCACCCCAATCAGGAACTGCCTGCGGTGGATGGTCATAGTGGTACATCTGGGAATACAAGGCGGGGAATTGCCCCTACTCCTAATGGTATATTGGTTCTAGGACAAACTGGTTACAAAAACGATGTTAGAAGTGCCTGAGATAAACAACTTAGATAATGCTACGGCGGAGGAGCTAGGAGAACTAATCGAAGAGTTAACTGCCTATCGCAATCGCCTAGAGGCTGAAACCCTTGCCGCTGCCCAAAAAGCTAAGGTGAGCAAACAACAGGTCAACGCCCACCTGGAACCTGTGCTGACCAAACTCGATCGGACAATTGCTCAGCTACAAGACCGCTACGGTATTCTAACTGCCCAATGACAGAAGACCTAGCCGAAGTTCACGCCCGCAATGACGCTCTGCTGGCGCGGGTCACTGAGGAAATCACCCTGGACACCTTCGATCGTGGCAACCTGGAGGTACTGCAACAGTTGGTAGCAGGTTTGGGGGATTCCCGGGGAGTAGTGCGGTTAGCCTTTGCCGAGACCCTGGGGCAAATTGGCGAAGTTGCTACACCTTTGTTGGTAGAAGCTCTCCTCCACCACGAGGATGTAGTGCTACGACGGGCAGCGGCAAAAACCCTTACCCTCATTGCTGACCCCAAGGCTGTTCCTGCTCTGCTGCAGGCTTTCCTCCATGACACCGATACGGTAGTACGCGGTTCAGCGGCGGGAGCACTAGCACGCACAGGCGTAGCAGCCGCCCCAGGGTTACTGGAAATTCTTGCCCATCCTGACTATTCCCAGGACATCAAGGGGCACGCCGCTTGGGCATTGGCGTTTATGGGGGCAGAGGCGGCGGACTATCTCTTTCAAGCCCTCCATGCCGATAACCTAGACGTACGTTGTGCCGTGATCGGCGCGATCGCCCAAGTTGCCAAGGAAAACCTTGACCCTCAAGCTTGCCAGGTGTTGCTAGAAGCATTGCGGGACAAAGAGGAACTGATCCGCGTGGAAGCCTGTGCTGCCCTAGGACAATTAAGTTACCCCCCTGCTTTTCCCCATCTCCTCGCAGCTCTCCAGGATGAAGCCCTAGAAGTGCGCAAAACGGCAATCACCTCCCTGGGCAAACTGGGCAATCCCACTGCCATTCCCCATCTGGAACCCTTTCTCCAGGACGAGTTACCCCTGCTGCGTACCCTAGCAAAGTTAGCGATCGAGCAAATCCAGAACTATGAAGCGCTGGAGTAACTAGGGATAAAAAGCGTGTTGGGGCAACCCCAAAGTCTCGGCAAAGCCCAGCATCAAGTTGAAGCACTGCACCCCTTGCCCCGCTTGACCCTTCATCAGGTTGTCAATTGCTGAGAGCACAATCACTCTCCCCGTGCGCTGATCAACCTCCATGCCCAGGAAACACCAGTTAGTTCCCGCTGCCCATTTGGTCTGGGGATAGCCGTTGATCACTCGCACCCAGGGAGCATGGCGGTAAAAGGACTTGTAGATAGTCAGCAGGTCGTCCTTGACCAAACCTGGGTCCCGCAGTTGGGCATACACCGTCGCCAAAATACCCCGTACCATCGGGATCAAATGGGGAGTGAACTGCACCCTAACTGCCTGCCCCGCCACAGCACTGCAAATCTGTTCAATCTCTGGCGTATGGCGATGATTTGTCACCCCGTAGGCTGCCAAGGAACCCTGTGCTTCCGCCAGTAATAGATGGGTTTTTGCCTGCCTACCCGCCCCCGATGTCCCCGATTTCGCGTCGATTATGATCGATGCCAGGTCAATCAACCCTTGACTGAGGAGGGGCAAAAGAGCAAGGAGACTAGCCGTGGGATAGCAGCCAGGACAACCTACTAACCTGGCCTTGGCAATTTCCCCGCGGTAGAGTTCAGGTAGCCCATAGACTGCCTCCTGGGCTAACTCCTGGTCTGACCTTGTCCCCTGATACCACTGGGTATAGATACTGAGGTCACGAAAGCGATAGTCCGCCGACAGGTCTAGCACTTTGCAACCACACTCTAACAACTGGGGGGCTAGCTGACAAGCCAAACCATTGGGCAAAGAGAGAAACACCACATCACACCGATCGGCTATCTGGGGTGCAGGCAAATCTTCGATCGGTAAAGACCAGCCCAGGTGGGGATAGATATCGGCAAAAGACTGCCCCGCACTGGCACTACCCCCTAGGTAGGTAATTTCCACCTCTGGATGCTCCAGGAGCAGGCGCACGAGTTGTACACCCCCATACCCTGAAGCCCCGATAATCCCGACTCTCACCATAAACTAAAGATATTTTGGTTAGCCTACCATTCCCAGGGGAAATAAGGGGTAAAAATTTATGCCGTAGTCAGGTGCAGTGAGGGAATAGAAGAGCGGAAAATTTGCGCCAGACGACGGGCAGGACGATTTACCCAGTTGCGTTTGCCGTAGGCATACCCTACTACCAAAGGCATTGCTAGAGTCGCTTCGGAGAAAACCATTTGCTCCCTCACAATATCCACCTTGCCCCAGGAATGGGCTTCCCGCAGTGTGGAACCTGATAGCCCCCCATCCCGTTCATCCGCCACTGTAATTTGGATAGCGTACTTGTGCATAGCGGTGTCAAAGCCTAGAAGTTCCGCTGCCACCACCGTATCTTGGGCAAAATTCTTGGGCACACCGCCGCCAATCATAAACAGCCCCGTATGGGGAGAAGCCAACTTACACTGGGTCAGCTCGCGGAAATCCCGTACGGAATCGATCGTTAGGTGGGACTCAGGGCTATACCACTGATGATGCACCAGCCCAAACCCAGCGGAGCAATCGCTAAAGGCAGGGACAAAGATGGGCACATCGTGGTGATAGGCAGCCAAAACCACGGATTCACGGTTACGGGCGTGTTGATCGAGGTAAGCACCCATGGCATGGATGAATTCCCGCGACGAGTGGGGACGGGGGGGCAGGGTAGCAGCAATTTCCGCGATCGTCATATCGCAGACCCGCAGTTCATCCTCATCGATATAGGTGTCATAAATACGATCGATATGGAGTTGACGCAACACCTCATCATCGGCGAAAATATCCCCCACATAGTGTTTAGAGCCAAGGGCTTCAAAGAAGTCCTGGTCGACAATGTTTGCCCCCGTGGAGACAATAATGTCCACCATGTTGTGGGTGATCATGTCATACACGACCTTCTTCAACCCTGCGCTAAAAAGCGACCCCGCAAGGCACAAAATGATGGCACAGTCCTGGTCGCGCAGCATCTCGTCGTAGATATGGGCAGCCTTACCGAGATTGCGCGCTTGAAAGGCAGTGCGAGACATGGCTTCCACTAGACCGACAACATCGAACTGTTTGATGTCAATGTGTTGTACGGTCTCCCGCAGCAGATCAGATTTTTGCATGGCAATTCCTCCCTTTTATACAAAAATGAACAAACGGAAATATCCACTCCAGTGGTGTTGAAGTTATTCAGTTGTAAAATTCTGTTGTCTACGATCGGCTCAGGGGACTAAGTAACCCTCCCTTTAACGAACCGATCGGCTCATACTGGGTCCTTCACAGGATTCGTCCCAGGAGAGACCCGGCTTTCTCTTGCGCCGTTCTTCCAGCTTGAGGGAAAGCTGCCAATCGAGGTCAAACAGTAGAAACCTATATTTCAACTTGAGCAACCCTGGCACAAATGACAACTAAAGTATAGCTACTCTTTTTCCCTGTCGTCAATAAAATTTAACCTAGGATAGACCCATGCCAATCCTTCCCTGGAGCGCACCTGCATAAAACTCCCACCCCGTTTGCACCCTTTTCCCTGGGGGTTGCACCTGTTGAATTAAAAGGGGGATTGTCCCAGTCTGGATGACAAAGCCGATGGATTTAACAGTGTCTACGATCGTGCCTGGTGCGCCCTCATAGTGGGCATGGTGCAGGGAAGCTGCCAATATTTTCAATTTTTGCCCACGCCAGTTGGTAAAACAGTCAGGATAAAAGCCGCGAATTTTACCCCACAGTTCTTCCCCTGGTCTATCCCAGTGCAGTTCTAAGTCACTTTTGCTGATGAGGGGCGCGTAGGAGGCAAGGCTATCATCCTGGGGAACGGGGGTAATCTGGTGGAACTGGTCGAGGGTCTGTCCCAGTAACTCTGCCCCCAGGTGGGCTAATTTGTGGGAGAGGGTAGCGTAATTATCCTCTGGCAGTATGGGGATTTCAGCCCTTAAGAGCATAGCCCCTGTGTCAATCCCTGCATCCATCAGCATTGTGGTTACCCCTGTCCTGGTTTCTCCCCGCACTAACGCCCACTGAATGGGAGCTGCCCCCCGATACTTGGGCAACAGGGAGCCATGGACATTGATACAACCCGATCGGGGTATGTCCAGCACTGCCTGGGGCAGAATCTGACCATAGGCAACCACAACAAAGAAGTCTGGTTCCAGTTGGTTTAGGGTTGCCCATAGCTCCCGATCGTGACGCAATTTCTGGGGTTGCCACACCGGCAATCCATAGCGCCGAGCCACCTCCTTCACGGGAGAGGGACTAACCTCATTGCCCCGCCCCCGCCGCGTATCAGGTTGTGTAACCACTCCCACCACCTCATAGTTTGCCCGATCGATTAAGTATTGCAGCGAAGGTACGGCAAAATCGGGCGTACCGAAAAAGACAAGACGCATAGTTCCTTGTATTGCCATAATTTATCACGATATAATGAGCCGCAACGGTCTGAGGAGTTGGCTTGAAAATTCTGGTCGTTGGCAATGGCGGCAGGGAGCATGCGTTAGCCTGGAAATTTCTCCGTTCCGAGCGGGTCAAGCAGGTAATATGTATTCCTGGCAACGGGGGGACAGCTACGCTGGAAGGATGCATCAATGTTCCCCTGCTGCTGGATGATTTCGCCGGTATGCGCCGTCTGGCTGAGGTACAGGGGGTGGCTCTAACAGTAGTGGGACCAGAAGTACCCCTAGCGCAGGGAATTGTTGACTACTTTCAGGAAGCAAATCTACCGATTTTTGGACCGAGTCGCCTGGCTGCTCAAATTGAAGCTAGTAAATCCTGGGCAAAGGACTTAATGCAAGCAGCTAATGTACCCACTGCCCCCTACCAAGTCTGCTCCGATCGGGAAACTGCTCTAGCTTATCTACGGGAATGCTCCTTTCCCACGGTGATCAAGGCGGATGGGTTAGCAGCGGGCAAAGGGGTAACGATCGTGCGGGACATAGATAGCGGCATAGCTGCAATTCAGCGCCTATTTGAGCAACGCCCCCAGGAACCAGTGGTAATCGAGGAATTCCTTGCTGGAGAAGAGGTTTCAGTGATTGGGGTAACAGATGGAGAGGTAATACGCCCCCTGGTGGCAGCCCAAGACCACAAGCGTCTAGGGGAAGGAGACAGCGGACCAAACACAGGGGGAATGGGAGCTTACGCGCCTGCGCCGGTTCTGACTGCCCCTCTACTAGAACGGGTGCAGAAGACAATCCTAGCCCCAACTCTAAGCCAACTGCGCGCTAGGGGAATTACCTATAGGGGTTTTTTGTATGCTGGTTTGATGATTACTCCTGGAGGCGACCCTTACGTGATCGAGTTCAACTGCCGTTTGGGCGACCCGGAAGCCCAGGTAATTCTACCTTTATTGGAAACACCCTTGGAATCTCTCCTACTAGCCTGCCAGGAAGGACGGTTAGGACAATTTCCGCCCCTGCAATGGCAAGCGGGTTACTGCGCCACAGTAGTTTTAGCTAGTGAAGGTTATCCCGACAATCCCATCACCGATCGTTTGATTACAGGGTTAGAGAATGTCCCGGGGGATGTTTGGGTATTTCACGCGGGCACAAAGCGCAAGGATGGTCAGTTCTACACCAGCGGGGGCAGGGTGTTAAATGTCACAGCGGTAGGGGAGGATTTGCCAGCAGCCTTAACTAAAGTCTACCGAGGGATCAGTGGCATCCATTTTGACGGGATGTATTATCGCCGCGATATTGGTTGGCGGGCGTTATCCGATCGATCACAGCCCTAATTACTGCCTGGGCAACGGTTTTAGGGTCACCTGTGGCGGTGACATGGACATCAGCTTGGGCGTAGCGGTGGCGGCGTTGCTGCCAAATAGTTTGCAAAGTAGCCTGGGGGTCAGGGGTGTGCAGCAGTGGTCGGGGGACAGCAGAATGGGACAGACGTTGCCAGAGTTCTTCTACAGGGACATCCAGCCAAACCACCACACCGTGATGCAGATAAGACCAGTTGCGATCGGACATAACTATGCCTCCCCCCGTTGCCACCACTAGGCGGGAATGGGCACACACTTCCTGTAGGACTTGACTCTCCAATTCGCGGAAATAGGCTTCGCCCTGGGATTGAAAAATAGCAGAAATACTCTTCTGAGCATAGGCTTCAATCAAACTGTCTGTATCGACAAAGCGGTAGCGGAGTTGTGGCGCTAACAGTTTCCCCACCGTGGACTTCCCTGACCCCATCATCCCCACTAAAAACAGATTGACCCCCCGCAGTAGCACCTCTCCCCCCTGCAAAAATTAAACTAATATAAAATTGTAGACAGTCAACCGAACCAAGGGAGGTAAAAGATGCCTACAGAAACGATCGAGCGAGTACAGCCAGCCCCCCGCACAACTTCTAAGCATTACCCCCACTACAAGGTAATTGTTCTCAATGATGACTTTAATACCTTTGAGCACGTCGCTAAAACCCTAATGAAATACATCCCTGGTATGACAGAGAGCCGTGCTTGGGAACTAACTAATCAAGTACATTACGAAGGCTTAGCCGTCGTGTGGGTGGGACCCCAGGAGCAAGCCGAGTTATATCACGCCCAATTAAAGCGGGCAGATTTGACTATGGCACCCCTGGAGCCAGCTTAACTACTCCTCATAAACACGGCATTCTACGGCATCGGGATTTTCATCGCAGTACCGTTCTAAGGAAGTCTTTCCCGGTTGCTCCCGTTGGTGGGCAGCTTCTGCCTGTACTTCCTCAAGGGCATCATAGGCAGCAGCACACTCCTTAGAACCAATCCCACTGGTCTCGCATACTTTGCGGGCGTTCTCTAGTTCTTCCTGTATCCTGTCGTGAATATCGCTCATAACCTTCCTGAACTCACCCCCGCCATCATAGCAAAAATTGCTCTAGGTATAGTTACGGTTATCTAGGTAAGGGTAGCTAGAACCATCCCCCCAAGTACAACAAAGCCAATACTTACATTTTGATTAAATAGTGCAGGGTAGAGAGAAGGCTCGCTCTCCCGCCTGAGTCGCCACCAGTGAGTGAGCCAGCCAATCGTTGCCAGTCCCACGCCGTAGAAGTAGGGAGCCGACAGGTGCATATTCACGCCCAAGGCAGCCAGGCACACAGCAGTGACTAGGTAGAACCCACCCACTGCCTCAGGGGTGTGCTCCCCAAAAAACAAAGCACTGGAATTGATGCCCAAGCGGCGGTCGTCTTCCCGATCGCTGAGAGCATAGACTGTATCAAATCCCATTGTCCAAGCTAGGGTTGCTGCCCACAGTAACCAACAATTGCCATCCAAACCCCCAGTGACAGCTGTCCAGGGGATCAACACAGCAAAGCCCCAAGCCAGGGATAGAACCAACTGGGGCACAGCAAAGAAGCGCTTGCACAGAGGATAGATCACAATCACAGGTACAGCCAACAGACACAGGGCAAAACTAAGGGGCTGGAGATAGGTTGCTAACACCAAGGCACAAACAGCCGCTACCGCCAGCACCACCAGCCCGACAGTAATAGAGAGAGATTTGCTAGCTAGGGGCCGATTTTTTGTGCGTTCTACCTCCCGATCGATGTCACGGTCCCATAGGTCATTAATCACACAGCCCATAGCACTAGTGGCTAAGCTCCCCGCCACAATCACCACAGTCAAATCTAAGGGGGGCAGAATTTGCTGTTGGTAACAGGCTACAACTAGAGACCACAGAGCAGGAAGCATGAGGATCAATCTACCAGCAGGCTTGTGCCAGCGCAAAAGATAAATAATTCGTAAGCTCAGAGGCAAAGTTGTCATAAAGTTTGCGATAAAAATCAAAATTTCGCCTTATCATTAATATAATTCTGCTCTACTATTTAGACTAACTAGGGACTAAAAAATCGGTTAGTTTGTAGTTACATCCATGGAAAAACCAGCTGTCAGAACCGCTATACCTTTACCATCCCCCATTCACTATGAACTACTACTGCAACTGCTAGAAAGAAAGACTCTCTCTGCTCTTCCCTCCAAAGATATAGCCGCACGGGAACAGATCCAAAACATTATCATCATGTTGCGCAAAGCTCTTTCCTTGCAGAAGCAATTTGAGGCGAACTGTGCCCAGGAGAGAATCCCCACTACCCACCGCTGGTCTTTGAACGAATGTTCAACTAGTTGGCATCGCCAAGATCGCCTCCTTCACACTGGCGACTGGTACAATCTTTAGACCGTAATCCAGTCCCAGGTTAGTTTTAGGGATGACTGCCCGCTGAAACCCTAATTTAGCAGCCTCCCGCAGACGAGCCTCTAACTGGGAGACAGCCCGAATTTGTCCCCCTAACCCCACTTCGCCAATAAATACAGTGGCAGGGTCAACAATGCGGTCTTTGAAACTGGCAGCAACAGCAATGGCTACCCCCAAGTCGACAGCGGGTTCACTGACAGACAAACCTCCGGCCGAGGCAACGTAGGCATCTAACTTAGAGAGGGGAATACCCAGGCGCTTTTCTAAAACTGCCAAAATCTGTAGAAAGCGATTAGTTTCAATGCCCGTGGCAGTACGGCGGGGAGAAGCATAGCTAGTGGGACTAACCAATGCCTGCAGCTCTACTACCAGGGGGCGGCTACCTTCGCAGGACACGATCGTGGCTGTCCCAGGAGCAGGCTGTTCTCGGTTACCCAAAAACAAAGCTGAGGGATTACTCACCTCTGCCAGACCCTGGTCAAGCATCTCCAAAATGCCCACTTCTTGGGTAGCACCAAACCGATTTTTCACCGCTCGCAGTAACCGATAGCTAGCAAACCTATCCCCTTCAAAATAAAGCACTGTATCCACTAAATGTTCTAATACCTTGGGACCTGCCAATGTACCCTCCTTAGTAACGTGACCAACTATGAGCAAAGTGCTATTTTCTTTCTTAGCAAAGCGCATCAGGACTGCCGTACATTCCCGCACTTGGGCAACAGAGCCAGGAGCAGAACTAAGGGAACTGAGGTAGAGAGATTGAATGCTATCAATAATGACAATACCAGGGCGTAAAGTCTGTAATTCCCGCAGAATCACATCTAAATCAATTTCGGGCAAAAGATACAGCTGTGTCGTTTCCTCTTCGTTGATACCAAGGCGCTGCGCCCGCATTTTGACCTGTTGTACTGATTCTTCAGCACAGACATAGAGGACAGTTTGTGCCCGTGCTAATTTAGCCGCAACTGCCAATAAAAGCGTACTTTTGCCAATCCCAGGCTCACCCCCAATTAAAACCAAGGAACCAGGCACTAAACCACCGCCTAAAACCCGATCGAGTTCCCCGTACCCAGAAGTCAATCTCTGGTGGGCAGAGTGATTAATTTCAGCCAGAGACAGAGCTGTTTGGGGGTAGATTGTTTCCCCGGGCAAGTCCAATCTGGTTTTGGCAGTCAACTTTACTTCTTGTAGAGAATTCCAAGCACCGCAATCAGGACAGCGACCAAACATCTGGAGAAATTCGCCGCCGCATTCATTACAGACGTAACGATATTTTACCTTAGCCAAATCTTAACTTTTCTGCCCTTGATTTCAATTGTACCAATCTAACATACTATAAAAAAGCGCTCCAATAGACTGATGGCATCGAGAAAGGGTTATCCGTTGCGGGCAGTACTAGCTTTAGCCTTTTTTGCCCAAACAATTTTAATTAGTGGTTTAGTGGCAGCAGGGAGCTGGTGGCGGGAACGACAATCTCTAGTGCGAGTATCCCAGAAACTGAGACAAGATGCCACAAAATCTGTAGAGGCCTTTCTGGAGAAATACTTAGCCGCACCCTATTTAGTCAACAACATCAACGTCAAGGCGTGGGAATTGGGGATTATAGATTTTCAACCGGAAAAGTTTGAGCAGGTTAGTCGTTTTTTTTGGGAACAAATGCAAATTTACGATGTAGGATTTATTAATTTTGGTTCCCAGAATGACCTCAGATATATCGGCGTAGAAAGACAGGATGATGACAAATTCCTGGTATGGGAAGTTTCACGCAAAAAGTACGGCAATATTGACAACTATATTTATAGTTTAGATAACCAAGGGAATCGCACAGACCTAAAAATTACCAAAGCAGACCCCAATCTGACTCTAGAGAAAGAAGCTTGGTACAAGGATGCCGTCAAAGCTGGTAAGCCTTTGTGGACTTCTATTTACAGTTGGATAGATAGTGAAGTAATTTCGATTTCTGCGAGTCATCCGCTGTACAACCGCAAAGGTGAGTTAGTAGGGGTATTTGGCACTGATTTAACCCTCACCCAAATCGGTAAATCTCTGCAAAAAGCACGCCCCACAGCCAATACAGAAATAATTTTGCTAGAACGGGATGGGATGCTAGTAGGTTCATCGCAGCTAACACCAGTTAGTGTTACGGAAAAGAGAATTACTCGTCGCCTCAAGATTACTGATAGCCCCGATAAATTTACTAGAGCCTTGGGTGAGTATTTGTTTAGTTTGTACCAAGATTTATCCCAAATAACCGAGCGGTCTGATTTGCGGTTTAGGGTGGATAAATATGCCTATGATCTGCAGATCACTAGATATATTGACAAGCATTATCCTGGCTTGGAGTGGTTCATTTTGGTTGTTACGCCAGAGGCAGATGTTATGTCCCTGGTACGGCAAAATAGTCAAGACAACTTGATGTGGCTATGGGTTGCTACTGGTGGTACTCTTATCCTAGCTTTGTTTACCTCCGAACTATTTACTAAGCCAATTAAGGAGTTAAATGAGGCAGTACAAGTCTTAGCGCGGGGAAACATTAAGGAGAAATTAAACATTAAGGGTATTGCTGAATTTGAACAACTGTCCCAATCTTTTAACACTATGGCAGATGACTTAACCAATTTAATTCGGGAATTGGAGGCGGCGAAGCGAAACCTAGACCTCAAAGTACAGGAGCGCACTAGGGAACTCAAACGATCGGAGGAGAAATTTGCCGCTGCCTTTACTGCTAGTCCCAATCCAATCATTATTGTCAAACTACCTGAGACAACTTTTGCTGAGGTAAATGAGGCATTTTGTAATTTGACTGGTTACCGCCCTGAGGAGGTCATTAATCGTAAGATAGCAAGAATGAAAATTTTTACGGCGGATACTTTTCGTGGTATTTCCCAGGAATTAATAGAACAGGGGCGGGTACGAAACTTTGAGTTTGACTATTGGAATCGCCAGGGGGAAAAAAGAACAGCTGTAGTAGCAATTGAAATGACGGATTTTGGCAGTGATGTTTATTTAATTGCTATTGTCAATGACATTACGGAACAAAAGCGCTTTCAGCTGGAACAGGAACGATCGCGGGCAGCTTTGGAACAGCGGGATGCCATACTGTATCGTCAGAATTACTATCTCAAAAGTCTCAATCGTGACCCCCGTACCATGAATGGAGATTTGCCCACTGCCTTTGAGATTTTTACTGAAACCTTAGCCATGGCATTGGGTGTCGATCGGGCAGCTATTTGGTTACTAGATGAAACAGGCGAGCAGTTAGTTTGCCGTGATTTATACTCCCAGCAGGCGGAGGATTGTCCCCATACCCAGGGTAAGACTATAGCGCTCAGAGATATACAAAACTACTGGGAGCAAATTGACCGCGATGGCGTAGTCATGGCAGAGGATATTTACTGGCGAGCGGAATTTATGGAAGTAATTGGCACTCCCCTCAAAGATGAGGCTGTAATTGCCAGTTTTGATACCAAAATTCGCATGGATGGCAGAACGATCGGGGTATTGACGGTGGAAAATTTACGCCAGCACATCTGGCTGCAGGAGGAACAGAGTTTTATCCGATCGGTGTCTGACCTGATTACCCTATCTATTCAAGCCGCGGAGAGAATTAAGACAGCAGAAGAGTTAGCAAAAGCCAAAGAAAGTGCCGATCGGGCTAATCGGGCTAAGAGTGAATTTTTAGCGAATATGAGTCATGAACTAAGAACTCCCCTCAATGGTATTCTCGGTTATGCCCAGATTCTACAGCGCTATGAACTGCCTGAAAATGTTAAGAAGGGAATTCAAACTATCTACAATTCTGGGAATCACTTGCTGACACTAATTAACGACATTCTTGATCTCTCCAAGATTGAAGCACGCAAGATGGAACTGCACCCCCATCCTGTCCACCTCCCTTCATTTTTGAAAGGAGTAATTGAAATAGCCTCTGTGCGGGCAGAGCAGAAGGGCATTGCTTTTATTCATTCCTTTAGCCCCGAATTGCCTGAGGGTATTGTTGTTGATGAAAAACGGCTGCGCCAAGTGTTGTTGAATCTGTTGGGCAATGCTATCAAGTTTACTGATGAGGGTTGTGTCACTTTTGTCGTGGAGTGTAGTAGTTCTCAGGGGCAGGAGACAAATTTAACTTTTACGGTTAGCGATACAGGTATAGGCATGACGCCCGAACAGATGAGTCAATTATTCCAAGCCTTTCAACAGGTGGGTGACAGCAATCGCAAGGCGGAGGGAACGGGTTTGGGTCTGTCAATCTCCCAACGTTTGGTGCAGATGATGGGGGGAGAAATTAAGGTAGAAAGCGTCTATGGTGTGGGCAGTAAGTTTTGGTTTACCATCACCTTGCCTGTTGCTAAGGATGTAGTGCCCCAACAAACAGAGATACATCAGTCTATTGTTGGTTACAAGGGTAAAAGGAGAAAGATTTTGATTGTAGACGATCGGGAGGATAACCGCGAAGTGGTGGCGGGCATGCTGTTGCCTTTGGGCTTTAATTTAATAATGGCTAGCGATGGCGTAGAGGGCATCCAAGTGGCAGAAAAGGAGAGACCTGATTTGATTATTACTGACCTGGTCATGCCTAACATGGATGGGTTTGAAATGGTCAGGCGGCTGCGGCAAAATCCCCTGCTCCAGGATACAAAAATCATTGCTTCTTCTGCTAGTGTGTTTCGCTCAGACCAAGATAAATGTATGCAAATTGGCTGTAATGGTTTTGTAGCTAAACCTGTACAGGCCGATGATTTGTTCAGCAAGGTGCAACAAGTATTACAGTTAGAATGGATTGAGGGTCAATCCGCAGAGTCTGGGGTAGCTAAAACTGAAACAAACGGTAAGTCTGTGGTTTTCCCCAGAGTAGAGATAGTCAATGAACTGAAGGAATTAACCCGCAAGGGGGCGTTCAAAAAAGTAGTCAAACGGGTTAAGCAGTTGGCAGAGGAAGACAGCTGTTACAGTGAATTTGTGCGGCAAGTCCAAGCGTTGGCAGAGTCTTTCCAGGAACAAAATTTACTGAGCTTTTTAGAAAATCCCCCGATCCCTTAAAATAGGGATGCTCATGGCGGGAAAAAAAACACTATGTTCCTTTGGTTAGCCAGATGTTTGTTGGTGGTCTGTTTACTGTTGACGGCGGCTTGTACGATCGTTGATAACTCAGATGCCAAGAATGTCCCACCAGGGGGGCAGGAGCAACCTATGAGTAGTAGCACTATTAGTGAGGCAAAGAAATTGAATCTACCCCAACTACAAGGTAAGGCTACAGTGGAAATGAAATTGCCCTATGGTACTGTGGTCATGGAAATTGATGGCAATAATGCGCCCATTACGGCAGGTAACTTTGTTGACCTAGTCAATAAGGGTTTCTACAATGGCTTGACTTTCCATCGCGTAGTGAAAGACCCCAGCCCCTTTGTTGCCCAGGGTGGTGACCCCCAGGGTACGGGTACAGGTAGCTACGTTGATCCCAAGACGGGGCGAGTTCGTTACATTCCTTTAGAAATTTGGGCGGAGGGCGATAGGGAACCGACCTATAGCCGTGTCTTGCAGCCAGGGGTCAAACCCAAACTCAAACATTCCAGGGGAGCGGTGGCGATGGCACGTACCCCTACTCCCGATTCCGCTTCCTCCCAGTTTTATATTGCTCTGGCAGACATCAACTTCCTCGACGGGCAGTACGCTGTGTTTGGCTATGTCAAATCGGGCATGGAGTATGTAGATCAAATTAAAGTGGGGGACAAAATCGAGTCTGCCAGAGTGACCCAGGGGATAGAAAACCTTAAGCTGCCCTAATGGCATGGGTAAAGGGTTTTGCCTGTATTACTGCGCTAGGGGACACTCGCACTACCTGGTCGCGGCTCTTGGGAGGAGAATCAGCTATCCGATCGGGGCAGGGTAAAGTGGCAGGTTACCCCAGTTTAGAGGCGCTGCTTTTGGGGGCAGTAGCCCAAGCAGTCCAGGGGATAGACTTGCCGCCAGATTGTGGGGTGGTAGTGGGGTCTAGTCGTCACTATCAAGAGGCATTAGAAGCAGGTAGGTGGGTATTACCAGCCCATCTATCCCAGGTAACAGCCCAATATTTGGGAGTGGGGGGAGCCACGATCGGTCTTGCCTGTGCCTGTGCGACGGGGAATTGGGCAATAGTTAGGGGGTTGGAGCTATTGGAGTCCTGCAGTACGGTGGTAGTCGCCTGTGCCGATCGCTGTCTTACTCCTTTAAGTCTGGGGGGCTTGCGGCAGATGGGAGTGTTAGCGGATCAGTGCCATCCCTTTAGCAAAGAACGTAGGGGTATGGTGTTGGCGGAGGGAGCAGCAGCTTTGGTAGTAGCAGAGGCAGGCAGCGGCATAGAAATACTGGGGTGGGGTTGTACCAATGATGCCTATCATGTCAGTAGTCCTGACCCCACAGGGGAGGCAGTGGAGAAAGCAATTGAGCAAGCCCTAGGAAGAAGTGGTATTACGGCTAAAGATGTGGATGTGATTTCCCCCCACGCCACAGGGACAATTTACAACGATCGTTGGGAAGCCAAGGTTTTGACCCGTTTGTTTCCCCATAGACCCTGGATTTGTCCCAGCAAAGGGGCGATCGGGCATGCTTTAGGGGCATCCGCCTTGATTGAAGCAGTGCTATGTGTGTTGATGTTACGGGAACAAAAAGTCTTTCCTGCAGTCGGGTTATTGACCCCAGAGTATGACCTCAACTTGCCAACCCAAGCCCAACCTATCAGCGCCACCATCGCCCTCAATCTCAGTTTTGGTTTTGGCGGACAGAACACAGCAATTGTCTTTCGGAAATCCGAATAACAGCAAATGGAGTAGCTTGAGTAGGATAAGATTACTAGCGTTGAGGCAAAAAGTATGACCTTCTTTGAGTCGGAAGTTGTCCAGGATGAGGCTCGCCGCCTTTGGCAAGATTATGAGGCTCTGATGACTTTGGGGTCAAACTACGGCAAATTCGATCGGGAAGGGAAAAAAATCTACATCGAAAAGATGGAAGAGATGACCGATCGGTTTCGCATCTTCCTCAAGCGGTTTGAACTATCTGATGATTTCATGGCCAAGATGGCACTCAAACAACTAGAGGTGTATCTTTCTCGCTTTGGAGTCACCACGCAACAGATGTTCGACCAGATGACCAAAGCCCTAGAAAAAATGAAAGAAGAAATCGACAAATGAAGGAGCTATTGTTTAGTGCCTCACTTTTTCCCTACTTAGTTTTTCTGTGGTTCATCACCCGATCGGGGGCATTACCCAAGTTAGCTCTGGCGGGTTTTTACGGCACTCTTCTGTTTGTGGCCATTAGTATTCCTGCTGCTATTTATGCCCAGAGCCATTACCACACTAATTTGGCAAATGTAGATTGGTTACATGGGGGGGCAGAGTTTTTTCTCTCCTGTAGTAACATCATTTTAGTTTTAGGGCTAGACAAGATAAATAAGTCGGGCAAGCTAGATAGTGCTGAGGCAAGCAAAACTACTTCCAACTAGGGGATAGATGGCTTTGCTCCAGGCACGGAGGTTGTAGTCCTGGGGGGATTCTGGACAAATTTAGGACTAATTCCTATTAGGTACCGATACAAGTTAGAGGGTTTAGTTTTTCGTCACTCATATTGTCATAAGGAGATAAGTCACTAAAGATAAACCAATAAAACTCCAGAGTAACTAGTACTAATAGGTGGGTAACAGTGCTCTTGTTTTTTTTTATTTTGCTATACTAATTCGACTCCTGACACTCCTGAAGAGTCCGTAGCTAGAATTCTCCACGACAAAAGTAGTACAATCACCTTAGCAGCTTAGCTGCTTTTTATTATCCAGGGGGAGCCGCGGATGGACAAGCGTTACTTTGTTGCCCTTGTTGCTGGTTGCCTAACAATAGCAGGGGGAATCGGGGTGAAGATTGCTTACGATCGGTTTAAGACTGTGGAGTTAGTGATTGCCACAGGTAGTCCTCAGGGAGAGTATTACGCGATGGGAAAAGCTTTGGCTACTGTCATTCCCCGTTACGCCACCCGTATCAGAGTCAAAGTCCTGGAAACTAAAGGAGCGACAGAAAACATATCCCTGGTGAATGAGGGGAAAGCAGACCTAGCCTTCGTGCAAAACGACACAGATACTAAACCCAACATCCGCTCGATCGCCTCTATGTATGTAGAGACTTTCCATCTTGTGGTACGCCCTGGGGTCAAGATTGGGGAATTTAGCGACATTCGTGGCAAACGAATAGTTACTCCCCCCGTAGGTAGTGGTGCATACAACGGCTTTCTTGAGCTTTTGCGCCACTATGATATTGATTTGAAGGAAATCAAGGCACTGCATCTGCCGGGCAAAGAGGCTAACCAAGCCTTTATCCAGGGGAAAGTCGATGCCCTGTTTCGGGTGGTTGGCTCCGGCAATTTGGATATGCGCAGTCTGCTCAAACAAAGTCGTGGACAGTTAGTCCCCATTGACCAAGCCTCTGCTATTCAGATTTTTTACCCCGAAACTGAACCTGCTGTAATTCCCAAGGGTACCTATAGTGCTGCTCCTCCTACACCCCCTAATGACTTGGCTACTGTGGGGGTGCGCTCCCTCTTAATCACCAATCGCTATGTGGATGAAGATTTAATCAAAGAGATTACCCGTATTCTATTTGAATATCGCAATGACCTTGTGACTCTTAACCCTCGCGCCGCTGCGATCGACTATCCTGGCACTGGTCAAGCTTTGGGTATCCCCCTCCACCCTGGAGCGCAATCCTACTACAACCGCAATAAACCTTCTTTCCTGCAGGAAAATGCCGAACCGATCGCCCTGCTGATCACCCTGGCAACAATCATGTTTTCCTTCTTCGCCCAAATTCGTGCCCAAATCGCCGAAAAACAAAAAAATCGTGCTGACCTGTACAACCTAGAGCTAGTCCAAATCACAGAAGAACTCGATCGGGCTGAAACCCTGGATGAACTGGAGAAAGGACGGCAACGCTTGCTGAGCATCTTTCGGGCAGTGATTGAAGACCTGGACAAAGACCGCCTGTCACCGGAATCCTATCATTTGTTTGTCTTTCCCTGGGAAGTAGCTATCAACACTCTGCGCCACCGTGAAGCGCTTCTCATTCGCCGCACTACCCCCCCTTCTGGCTTTGGTCAGCTACAACAGAAATAGTTTGTGCTACCATCGAGTCTAATCAATATGCTAATCACCTATGGCTGATGGCTCTGTCTCTACTTCCCGCACTTTGTCTCCCCAGTGGCAAGCCTGGATTGGACAGAGTCTCTTACTAGGCAACGCCCCTGAGCAGATTGTTGAGTTTTTAGTACGAAGGGGTCTGGACCGCCCTGCTGCTCAAGAGGAAGTCGCTAACGCTGCCAATAGCCCCTATACCCAAGCCGCTGTTAGTTTTGTCAAATCCCTGCGCAAGTTGGAGTCCCACATGGCTATTGCGGCTGAGCTAAACAAACTGTCAGTCAGGTCAAGGCGCATCGATCGGGTAGAGACCATTACCCCTGGCGATTTTCTAGAGCAATATTACGCTACTAATACTCCTTTAATCATGACGGGCATGATGCAGAACTGGTCAGCCCTACAGAAGTGGACACCTATGTATTTTGCCGAAAAATTTGGTCATGTGACAGTGTCGGTGCAGACAAATCGATCGACGAATCCCTTCTACGAAATAGAAATGGAAAAACACCGCACAGAAATGCCCCTGCGCCACTACATTGACATGATATTGACGGCGGGAAAAACCAACGACTTTTACATGACTGCTAACAACGGCAATCTCGATCGTGCGGAGTTTGATCCTCTATTTGAGGACATGGAATTATTTCCGGGCATATGTCGCGCGGAACGACCCCAGAACACTATCTTTCTCTGGATTGGGCCCAGGGGCACTATCACTCCCCTGCACCACGACCCCTGTAATTTGCTGATGGCACAGGTGTACGGACGTAAGAAATGGTACATGATTTCACCTTTCTATACTCCTAAACTGTACAACTACCGCGGTGTCTATAGTGCTGTTGATTTGACTAATCCTGATTACAACACCTTTCCCCTCTTCCGCGATGTCCAGATTATTGAAGAGATTCTCTATCCAGGAGAAGTGATCTTTGTCCCCGTAGGTTGGTGGCATTTTGTAGAAGCCCTTGATGTATCCATTTCCGTCTCCATGACCCACTTTGTCTTCCCTAATGCCTATAACTGGCAGTACCCTTAAAGACTTTGCCCCCGATCGGTCTTGAAAAACAACCTGTAGAGAAACGAAACTAACAGGACAAAAATACCTAGAGTCACTATTCCCACCAGGAGATTGACAACAAATTGCACAATCGCAAACAGAACCACGCCCACTACCACAACTGCCGCAATTTTTTGCCAGCCCTTCAGCCGTTTGATAGCTGTTACTAGGGGCAGTTTACTGGTCTGTACTTCAGCCTGCTGTTCCAGTTGTTTGAACTTTTGCTCGAGGTTATCCATATTCAGAATCCCATCACTTGTGCAATTGCTTCTAGTTTAGGGGTAATTCCCCGATGCAGTTGACTGATGGCACTGTCAATAGCTGTGTCAGGGTCCTTGAGACCGTTCCCCGTCAGTACACAGACAACCTTAGCCCCCACTGGGACCTGGTCTGCCACTTTCAATAAACCCGCCACACTAGCAGCACTAGCTGGCTCACAGAATACTCCCTCCCCCGCTAGTAATTGATATGCCTGCAGAATTTCCCCATCCGTAACACTGTGGAATGCTCCCCCGCTGGCTGATTTTACTTCCATTGCCTTCTGCCAATTAGCAGGGTTGCCAATCCGAATAGCCGTCGCGATCGTTTCGGGATACTCTACCACTCTACCTGTGACGAGGGGAGCTGCTCCCGCCGCCTGAAAACCCATCATTTTGGGCAACTTGCTACACTTCCCTTCTCCGTAATACTCAGAAAACCCCATCCAGTAGGCAGTGATATTGCCCGCATTCCCCACGGGAATACATAACCAGTCCGGTGCATCCCCCAGCGCCTCAACTACTTCAAAGGCTGCCGTTTTTTGCCCCTGTAATCGGTAAGGATTGACAGAATTAACCAGGGTAACGGGGTAGTGCTCTGCCATTTGCCTGACCAGATTGAGCGCCTCGTCAAAGTTGCCCCTAATTGCCAAAACCTCTGCCCCGTAGATCAACGCCTGCCCTAGCTTGCCCACCGCTACCTTGCCATCGGGAATCAAGACAAAAGCTCTCATGCCCCCCCTCCTGGCATAAGCTGCCGCCGCGGCTGACGTATTCCCCGTGCTAGCACAGATGACTGCCTCTGCCCCCGCTTCCTTGGCTTTGGATATAGCCACCGTCATCCCCCGGTCCTTGAAGCTCCCCGTCGGATTCAAACCGTCATATTTCACGAAGACCTGCACCTGCCGCCCCACACGATCGCTCAATCTGGGCATAGGAATTAAAGGCGTGTTACCCTCGTAGAGGGTGACGATGGGAGTACGCTCTGATACAGGCAGGTACCTATGGTAGCGACAGATCAAACCACACCACTGATGCTGCAGACAACAATCATTCGCTTCACACAAGCCGCCAGAGACGATCGGGACTGACTGGACAGAGGGGGTCATAGGTTAGCACTTTACTTAGGTATTGACCCGGAAACTACGCCTGTCCCAAGCATCCCTTAGTGCTGCTGCCTTCCGACCCTGACACGGTTCGGGCGTTGAAACCGCATAGCTCCGAGCCTGCTCCAGCATAACACAAAAATCCAGACAATTGGCTTATGCACCCTTGTTTTCCTTGAGGCGAGCCAGTTCTGCCTGCAGTTCTTTCACTCTGTCCTTCAGTTTCTGAATTTCCTCATCTTCCGAGGGAGCATCCAAAATTTCAATGGGGCGGGGTGCCTGGGGTTTGTTGTCAGGCTTTTGCTTAGCCTGGTCCATGACTTCATCAACAAAACGACGGGCTTCTTCCGTTGTCATTTCCCCGCGCTTGACTAGTTCATCGGCAAGTTTGCTAGCCTGTTGCCGTAGTTGCTCAAAAGTATCACTGGTCTTTTCTCCCACCAAGGAGAGCAAACCAACTCCCAAATAGAAGGCTTTTTGCAGGATGTTCATGGTTTTAATTCTGGTAAGGCGCAATCAGGAAAAGTCCGATTGAATTCTTGAATTAAGTCATCCATCTCCGCCAGAGCCTGTGTCACATCAATTTGCAGGTCACCCAGGTTGCTTTGTTGGGAGAGTTGGACGAGGGCTTGGCGCTTTAACACGATCGCTCTCACTTGGGCTTTGATATGTTCTGGGGTCATAGGCGGGTTGTGTCAACACCTATAAGTAATGATAAACTAGGATAAGCAATTTGCACTGACATCTTTAGCTATGAATTTTCCGCGGTCTGTGTTTCTGGCAGGGTGGTTGACTCTGGGGTGGAGTTTGGGGGTGAGAGCACAGGCAGTTTTAGCCCCAGCAGGTAAGTTAAATTTTAATAATTTGGAACAACAAGCCCTGGCACTATCGCGGGATGCCTCCCAGCTGTTGCGCTTTGGTCAAACGGATTTGGCTTTGCCAAGGGCACGCTTGGCAGTACAGTTAGCTCCTAAATCATTCCAGACGCATGCTGTTTTGGGCAGTGTTTATCTCAGACAGGAGGAATACGGCAAAGCGATTAATCACCTGCAAATTGCCCACAGCTTCAACAAAACTAATCCTAATATCCTGTTTAGCTTGGGGTCTGCCTACTTGCGGGATGGGAATCATAATAAAGCGATCGAGGTCTTAAATCAGGGCTTAGCTCTACCTACCCAGGAATTTCCCATCAATGCCCGTTTCGACCTGGGGAATGCCTATTTTTTAGCCAAGCGTTATGAAGAAGCCATTGCTGAATACCAAAAAGTTTTGGGCAAGGAAAAGAACTTCTGGGCAGCTACCAACAACATTGGCTTAGTGGAATATGAGCGGGATAATGTGGATGCGGCGATTAACTATTGGCAGGAAGCCATCAAACAAGCCCTTGCTAGTGAGGATACTGCGGCTGAACCCCGCCTAGCTTTGGGAGTTGCCTTCTACATTCGGGGGGAGGAAGCCAAAGGTTTGAAATTGGGAGAAGAAGCTCTGCGGGAAGACCCCCGCTATGGGCAGTTAGAATTTTTGAAAGAAAATTTGTGGGGGGATAAATTACTCAATCATGCCCGCCGCGTGTTGGCTAACCCCCGTTTGCAGGAACTAATTAGAACTAGCAATGTTTCTACCAAACCCCGCCGCCGTCCGTCTACCAACTAAGGAATATTAAAAGAAATATAAAATTGGTCAGGTTGCCTTCCCCCAGGTGTATGCTTTGTGCTTGTGCGTACAACCATTGTTGATGTCCATAACTACTTTTCTGCCCCGTCTGCAACAGTTGAAAGACAAACTTTTATCGCACCTGTATCAGTTTCAGGGCCAGAGGGTAATGGTCGTGGGGGATTTGACCTTGGATGAGTTTATGACGGGGTCAGTGGAGAGGGTATCGCGGGAAGCGCCAGTGTTAATCTTGCGCCATGAACATACACGCCAAGTGCCAGGGGGAGGAGCAAACGCTGTCTACAATCTAGCGAAACTGGGGGGGCAGGTTTTAGCCGTGGGCATTGTGGGAGATGATGAACAGGGAAGAGTTTTACGCCGCCTCCTCACCGATGCAGGCATAGATACCAGTGGCGTGATTGTTGACCCCGATCGTCCTACGGTCACTAAAACCCGCATTTCTGGACATAGCCGCCAGTCTGTCACCCAACAGATTGTCAGGGTTGATCGCAAATCAGATGTAAGACCTAAACCTGAAATAGAAGCAAAATTAGCAGATGTGATTCTTGCCCATCTGGCTGATGTTAGAGCAGTAGTTTGTTCTGACTACAACGAGGGGGTGTTTATGCCCCAGGTAATTAGTGCGGCTTTACAGCATTCCCTTACTGTGGTAGATGCCCAGCAGGGCTTGCCCCGTTATCAGGGAGCCACAATCTTTACCCCCAATATTCCCGAAGCGGAGAGAGCTGTGGGTTATGCGGTGACGGACAATCTGCGCCAGGTAGCTGATGACCTTCTGCAACTGACACAGGCGAAAAAGATTTTGCTCACCAGGGGGGAGGAGGGGATGAGTCTATTTGACCGTGAAAGTGAGTGCCATATTCCCGCCTTCAATCGCACGGAGGTGTTTGATGTCACAGGGGCAGGGGATACAGTAGTAGCGGCTTTGACACTGACTTTGGCAGCGGGGGGGGACTTTTTGGAGGGGGCAATTTTAGGGAATTTGGCGGCTAGTATTGTAGTGCGACAATTTGGTACTTCCACGACTAACATAACTGAAATGGAACAGGCTTTGCTGAAGTTGTTGGAGGAATAGAAAAAGAGATGACAAAACCGATCGTTGTTTCTACTTTCTATCACTTTGCTCCTTTTTCTGACTATCAAGAATGGCAACCAAAACTCAAAGAACTCTGCGATGCCTGGCAACTGCGGGGTACAATTTTACTGGCAGCAGAAGGAATAAATGCCACCATAGCAGGGAGTCGCGAAGGCATAGACAGAGTAGTTAATTTTATCAAGAGTGATGACAGATTCAAAACGATGGAGACGAAAGAAGGGAAAACAGACATCATTCCCTTTGGCAGGATGAAGGTCAGACTGAAAAAGGAAATTATCAAACTAGGAATTCCCAGTCTTGATCCTCTAGCCCAGGGAGGTGAATATGTGGATGCCCAGGCGTGGAATGATTTAATCTCTGACCCTGAAGTTGTGTTAATCGATACTCGCAATGAATATGAGGTGGAGATGGGGACATTCAAGGGGGCGATCGATCCCCATTTGGATAGTTTTGGCGAGTTTCCCCAGTATGTAGAAACCCATCTCAAGCCCAATCCCCCTAAAAAAGTGGCTATGTTTTGTACTGGTGGCATTCGCTGTGAGAAAGCTAGTGCCTACCTCAAACAACAGGGTTTTTCAGAGGTCTATCAACTCAAGGGTGGTATTTTGAAATATCTGGAAGTAGTTCCCCCCCAAAAGAGTTTATGGCGCGGCAAATGTTTTGTCTTTGATGAACGCGTGGCTGTCGATCACAGTGATTTTCAATAGGTCTGTGCTTTTAGCATCTAACTGCCCGATCGTTGTAGCTGTTCATCCCCTTACGCCTGTGACAATGTAAGCTACCCGTTGCCCAATATTTGTGGCATGGTCTGCCATCCTCTCCAAGTGATGAATTACCAATACCAGCAACAACAAGGTTTCTCTCTTTTCCCTCTCCTCTGCCACTAGGAGTTGAAATAATTGGTCAAAGTCATCGTCTACGGCATCATCGCGCGTTTTGACTTGCTCTGCCTGTTCCCGGTCCAAATTTGCTAGTGCCCATAAGCTCATTGCCAACATCGATCGAGACCGCTGGCACATCAACCCAATTTTGGTCATGAACGGGGGCATATGGTAGGGCATCAACTTGATGGCAATCTCCCCCAAATTTTTGGCATAGTCGCCAATCCGTTCCAAATCCCGCACCAGATGCATGATAGCTGCCAATAGCCGTAAATTGCTGGCATTGCTCCCCCCGAGAGCAATCAAATGGAGGCATTCCTGCTCAATGGCACGATAATAACGATCGATTTGCTTATCCTGTTGGGGTATCTGTTCGGCAGCGGCAAGATTGCGTTCAAATAAAGCTGCCTGCGCTAACCAAAAAGAATTTTCCACCAAGGCTCCCATGCGCAGCACATCTTCCTGCACTAGACGGACGCGGCGTTCGTAATCCTGTTTTCTAGTAGTAAAATCCAACATAGTGATTGGGGGGAGCTATACTCTACTCTAACTAAATCGGCAGCAATTCACCATGCGCATCCACTACCTGCAACACGTGCCCTTTGAAGGTTTAGGCAGCATAGAAACCTGGGCAACCGATCGGGGCTATACTCTGTGTGTCACTAGGCTCTACCAAGATGATCCCCTGCCAAACCCTGCAGCCTTTGATTGGTTGATCGTCCTTGGTGGTCCCATGAACATCTATGAAGAAGACCGCTATCCCTGGTTGAGGCGAGAAAAGGAGTTTATAGGAAAAGCGATCGGGGCAGACAAGGTAGTGATTGGTATTTGTTTGGGGGCACAATTGCTGGCGGATGTGCTGGGGGGCAGGGTGGAAAAGAACAGGGAGAAAGAGATTGGTTGGTTTCCCGTTCAGCTGACAGCAACAGCGAGGACGTTTCCCCCCTTTGCCAATTTACCCCAGGAATTTATGGCTTTCCACTGGCACGGCGATACGTTTACCATTCCCCCCAATTGTACCCTTCTCGCTTCTAGCGCAGGTTGCCTCCATCAGGCTTTCAGTTACGGCAACAAGGTACTGGGCTTGCAATTCCACCTCGAATCTACCCCGAACAGTGTCCAGGCTCTGGTCAATAACTGCAGCGATGAACTAGTCCCAGGTAAGTACATCCAATCCCCCCCTGAGATGATGGGGCATACCGATCGCTTTAGGGCAATCAACCGGATTATGGCGCAAATCCTCTCCCAGCTTGCCTCCTAGAGAGGGGAAAAAATTTTTCGCCAGGCACTATTCAAAAATGAAAACCTATGCTAATCTCTCAGCGTGACAAAGAAAAAAACCCTCACCCGGGAGTGTATGTGAGGAGAGGGTAAAGTGGTTTAGACTAACTTTTATCTTAGCGTAGAAGTTGGCTAATTTTTCATGTCTACCCAAAATTTTTTGGGTGCGGGAGTCTCGGAGCGGCAAAAGTGCCCAAAGGTGGTAAATTGATCTCCTGTCCCCTGCAGGAGTGTCTATGAAGTTTAGTTACACCCTTAGCGTTGTCCCAGAAGAGCGCCTGCTGGCGGTGGAGATCAGAGTGGAGAACTGGGGGCAAGGGGAACTACCCCTTAAGATGCCCGTGTGGACTCCTGGTTCCTATTTGGTGCGGGAGTATAGCCGTTTGGTGCAGGGGTTTCGGGTCATGGATGGGGATGGTCGTACCCTCCCCTGGCAGAAGGTGAGCAAAAATGAGTGGCGGGTTCAAACAGCACAGGTATCCCTGGTGATTGTTAACTATCTAGTCTTTGCCCATGACCTTTCGGTGCGCACTAACCATGTGGATTTGACCCACGCCTATTGTAATGGGGCAGCCACATTTATGTATATCCCTGGCTATGAACACCACAGCACAGAATTACAGGTCATCTTGCCCCGATCGGATTGGCGGGTTGCTACTGCTCTGCGCCCGGTGGGGGAGAATGTCTATGCTGTACCTAACTACCATACCCTGGTGGATGCGCCGATCGAGATGGGTCGCCATGCCCGCGCGGATTTTCTAGCTGTAGATAAACCCCACCACTGGGTGGTTTGGGGCGAAGGCAAGTACGACCTAGGGCAGATGGTTACGGATACCACCAAAATTGTTGCCACTACTTGTCAGTTGTGGGGAGAAGTGCCCTACGAGGATTACTGGTTTTTGCTGCACCTCTCCACTACGGGGAATGGCGGGTTGGAGCATAAAAATTGCTGTTCCCTCAATTACAATCCCCTCAATCTCAAGGGGGAAGGCTACTTTAAGTTCATGAATCTAGTTGCCCATGAGTATTTCCACGCTTGGAATGTTACTCGCTTGCGCCCCAGGGAATTTCTTACCCTCGATTATGACCGCGAAAACTACACCACCCTCCTGTGGTTTGCTGAAGGGGTAACTAGTTATTATGATCAGCTGATTCCCTTGCGAGCGGGGATTTACGACCGGCAGTATTTTTACAAAGCGATCGGTGACAGTATTACTCGTTACCAACATACGCCGGGACGCTGGGAGCAGACACTAGCAGATGCCAGTTTTGATACTTGGATCAAGCTCTATCGCCCGGATGCCAATAGCCAAAATGTTCAGGTCTCCTACTACCTCAAAGGGGAGTTGGTAGCGATGTTATTAGATTTGCAGCTGCGAGGTTACTACGGGCGGAGTTTGGATGAGGTTTTGCGCCTTGCCTGGGTAGAGTACAAGTCCCGCGGCTATACAGAGGCGGACATTTTTTATATTGTGGAGCGGCTAGCGGATGAAAATTTGGTGCAGTGGCTGCGTTTAGCTATCCATAGTTTCATGGACTTGGATTTCAACTATTGTTTTGCTCCCTTTGGTTTGGAAGTTGTACCGGTTCCCTCCTCCTTACCCCACCTGGGCCTGACAGTTAAAGACACCAACGGTAGACCGATCGTGCAGTACGTAGAAGCAAAAAGTCCCGCCCAGCGGGCAGGTATCAACCCAGGAGATGAACTGGTAGCGATCGATGGTTTTCGGGTGACAGACTTGACCGATCGGTTACGGCAGTATAGTGCGGGGGACACCATCATGGTCACCGTTTTCCAGCGGGACTATTTGCAGAATTATTTTGTCAAGTTGGAAACTGCCCCTCCTGAAAGATATAACTTGGTGCCTGTGACCAATCCCACGCCTGAGCAAGTGCAAAAGTTGGAAGAGTGGCTCAAGCCATTACCATCCCTCCATCAATGTTGAAGACCTGACCGGTGATGTAGTTGCCAGCTGTAGAAAGGGCAAGGAAGCGCACCAAATCGGCGACTTCTTCTACTGTACCGAAACGACCCAGGGGAATTTGCTGCAGTACTTGCTTAACGATGTCTTCGCCAAGGACTGCTGTCATATCTGTAGTGATGAACCCAGGGGCAATAGCGTTGACTGTAATACCACGACTGGCTAACTCCCTGGCAACTGAGCGCGTAAAACCAATTACACCTGCTTTGGCGGCACTGTAGTTAGCTTGACCTGCATTCCCCATCACGCCGGCAATAGAAGCAATGTTGATAATCCGCCCCGCCTTTTGCTTGAGCATGATTTTGCTTACGGCGCTGGTACAGAGAAATACCCCCGTCAAATTCAGGTTGATTACTTCTTGCCAGTCTTCTAATTTCATGCGCAGCAGGAGACGATCGCGGGTAATCCCAGCATTGTTCACCAAAATATCAATCCTGCCCCACTGGTCTAGCACTGCTTTTACCATCCCCTCCACCTGATCTGGCTGGGACACGTCAGCTTGCACGGCTAGGGCTGCTCCCCCTGCGCTAACAATCTTGCTGACTAATTCCTCTGCTAACTGACTAGAACTGGCGTAATTGATGGCTACACTCACTCCCTCCTGGGCAAGAGTCAGACAAATTGCCCTGCCGATACCCCGACTGCCACCCGTTACCAACGCTACTTTGGTCATCTGTACTTTTCCTAACACTTTACGGAAGTTATTATTATCTGATATGATCACCTCCTGCGCGCGGGTGTAGTTTAATGGTAAAACCACAGTCTTCCAAACTGTAGTCACGGGTTCGATTCCCGTCACCCGCTTTGACCATCTGGTAGTTCCTATGCAGCTTTCTTTCCTCCAACACCTTAACCCCTCCCAACGACGGGCTGTTTTACACCGAGATGGAGCATTACTAGTCGTAGCCGGAGCAGGGTCAGGGAAAACCCGCACTCTCACCTGTCGCCTTGCCCACCTGCTGTTGGCAGAAGCTGTTGACCCTGAAGAAATACTGGCTGTTACTTTTACTAATAAAGCCGCTAAGGAGATGAAAACGCGGTTGGAAAATCTCCTCCTGGAAACACAACTAAAACCTGGTATAAAGCCAGAGGAGCTTAGTCCCCAAGAGCAAACCCAAACCCGCTCGATCGTTTACAAAAAATACACTAAACATCTGTGGATTGGCACATTTCACAGTTTGTGTGCGCGGATGTTGCGGTTTGACATTGAGAAGTACCAGACAGGGGATGGTAGGAGGTGGTCACGCAATTTTGTCATTTACGATGAAAGTGATGTGCAGGCGCTCATCAAAGAGATTGTCACTAAAGACCTCAATTTAGATGAAAAAAAGTTTGACCCCCGATCGATTCGCTATGCCATCAGTGGGGCAAAAAACCGTGGTTGGACTCCCCAGAACTATCGGCAGCAGGAAAAGGGTTATCGGGTGGAAACTATCTATCAAGTCTATCGCCTCTACCAAGACCGCCTGCTACAGAATAATGCCCTGGATTTTGATGATTTAATCTTTGTCCCTGTACAACTGTTCCGCCAACAGGAAAAGGTCTTGCAGTACTGGCACAACCGCTTCCGCCACATCTTGGTTGACGAATATCAAGACACCAATCGCACCCAGTATGAATTGCTGCGCCTGTTAGTTACTAACAACCAGGGTACAGTAGTCGATTGGACAAACCGATCGGTGTTTGCGGTGGGGGATGCAGACCAGAGCATTTATTCCTTTCGTTTAGCTGATTTTACCATTCTGTTAGAATTTCAAGACACCTTTGGCGATGGATTGCCTGATGACCAAACTCAAACGATGATCAAATTGGAAGAGAATTACCGATCGGTGGCTAATATTCTCCAGGCGGCTAATGCTCTGATTAAAAACAACACCCAAAGAATAGATAAAGTGCTGCGACCGACTAGAAGAGAAGGGGATGTCATCCGTTACTACAATGCCTTTGATGAAGTGGAAGAAGCGAGATACGTTGTCGATCGGATCAAAGAACATATCCGCGGGGGAGGCAAAGCGGGAGATTGTGCTATTCTCTACCGCACCAACGCTCAGTCCCGTGTGTTTGAAGAAGTCCTAGTCCGTCAAAACATTAACTACCGTGTGGTAGGGGGCATGCGTTTCTACGACCGCAAAGAAATCAAGGACATCCTGGCTTACCTGCGTGTAATTGTCAATCCCCAGGACAATGTGAGTTTACTGCGCATCATCAACGTTCCCAAACGGGGTATTGGCAAAGAAACTGTCAATAAACTAATGGACAAAGCTCTGGAATTAGAATTATCTCTGTTTGAATTTCTCCAACAGGAGGAGGCAGTCAAACTAATTGCCAGTAGAGCCTTCCGATCGATTCAAGCCTTTGTGCAACAGATTTGCCGCTGGCAAGACAAACAGACAACCACAAAAGCCAGGGATTTGATTCGGGAAGTAATTATTGAATCAGGCTATCAAAATGAACTGCAACAGGAGGGGACAGAAGAAGCTATCGATCGGTTGAACAACCTGCAGGAGCTGGTTAATGCTGCTGGGCAATACGCAGACGAAAACGAAGATGATTCCCTAACAGGCTTTCTAGCCAGTGCCAGTCTAAGTTCCGCAGAAGAAAGTAGTGGAGAAGCCGAGACTAAAGTGAATCTAATGACCTTACATGGGTCTAAGGGATTGGAATTTCCCGTAGTATTCTTGGTGGGGTTAGAACAGGGCTTATTCCCCAGCTACAGAGCCTTAGACAATCCCGCTGACCTAGAAGAAGAAAGACGACTCATGTATGTGGGTATCACACGTGCCCAGGAAAAGCTCTATCTTACCTCCGCCCAGGAAAGAAGGTTGTATGGCAACTCCCAATATGCCGAGATTTCCCAATTTCTTGCCGAACTGCCAGTTGAACTAATCCTAGAAGAAGGCAAACCTCAGCGCCAATCATCTAAAGTTATTCCCCTCCGCCCTCAAGCCAAAGTCATCCCCGCGGAATGGCAAATTGGCGATCGGGTCAAGCATCCAACTATGGGAATAGGAGTAGTGGAAAAGATCATCGGCTCTGGTAAAACTTTCTCTCTGGTGGTCAAATTCCCCCCCAATACCAAACAAATTCTCCTTCCTAACTCAGTGCAAAAATTGAGCTAAAACTCACGACAAACTGTAACTGCTGATACTGATCCCCATGGAGTAACAAAATTGTTATTAAAAACTGAAGTATAACTAGCATATTTAATTCACATTTAATTACAAATACCCTGGCAGAGACCGATCGGGTTATGATGGCGCTATGGTTAACATCCAGTATTGCTATCAGGTGTTGGAAGTATTTCCTGGGGCTTCTTGGGAAGAAATTAACCAGGCTTATAGGGATTTGTTGTTTATTTGGCATCCCGATCGCATCCCTAGGGATAATCAGCGGTTACAACAGAAAGCAGAGGCGAAGCTGAAAGAAATCAATAAAGCGAGGGAGATTCTCCGTTCTTATACTTACCAACACAGTGATAACAGAAACGGGCAAGAGCAGAGAAATACCGATCAGCAGGCCAGACAGCGGAGAGAAACAAAAAGAAACAGTGGTGATTACAGTGGTAGGGATTTACAAGGGTTAGACTTACGGGAGCGGGACTTTTCAGGGCGCAATTTCAGCTATGCCAACCTAAGTTATGCAGATTTGAGTGATGCCTTCCTGCACAAGACCAACTTCCACCGTGCCAATCTCCAGGGAGCAAAACTCTTTCGTTCCAATCTCTTGCAAGCCGATTTTAGTTATGCCAACCTACGGGAGACCAACTTAATTGGTGCTGACCTCAGTGGGGCAAACCTAGTCTATGCTGATCTAAGGGGAGCGCGGATCGGCTACGGTAATAAAATTATGGTGAAGTTGACAGGGGCAAATCTCAAGGGTGCACAGCTGCCTCCTCCGTTACTGCGCAGTTGAGGTCAACAGACACTGCCAAAGTCAGACGGTAATATTGCTCGAACAACTCTTTTTTGTACTGTAAGCTCCATAACTCCAGAGTGCAGGGGTCTTCGGGGTGACGGGGGAAAATTTTTAAGTGACAAGTGGAACCATCGATGGTTATTTTTACGTCCTCAATAGCACCAATCTGCCGCCGATCGAGGGCAACGGCTAAGCGTAACAGAGGGCAAATTTGATTGACAAATAATTGTTGGCGGGGGGTGAGGTGTTGGAAATTTTCATGTTTACGCTTCGGTTCACTTTTACGGTGATAACGGGCAAGATTGGCAATTACCTCTAGTTCCGACTCTGTATAGCCCAGTAACTCTCCGTGGCGGATGAGATAGTAGGAGTGTTTGTGATGTTCCGCGTGGCTGACAAAATGACCACAGTTGTGCAAGATTGCCGCTGCCCACAGGAGTTGTCTTTCTTCTGTGCCCCAACGATGTAAAGTTCCTTTCGTTTGGTCAAACAAACTGAGAGCTAGTTTAGCTACATGTTTGCCGTAGGGCAAATTGACTTGGTACTTATGGGCAAGCTTGAGGACACTCCTTTCCCGTACGGAACTTTGATAGCGCCAGCGGTCTTCAATTAAACCATTGCGGATCATCCAATCGACAATCAAGCCTTCCCGCAAAGCTGCCTGACAGTAGGTAATCTGGGGTAGTTCTAATTCCTGCATCACTTGCCACAGAATCGTCGCTCCGGCTAGGACAATCTCTGCTCGCTTTTGTCCCACCAACAACACCCGCTCTGCCAGATTCGCTCGTTTCAGCAACTGCACCATGGCTGAGACTGCTTCCACAGACACAGTGTACCCCTGCAGGGGACTGGGAATTGTACCCGTAGTTTCCTGAGCGAACAAACTCAATACTGCCTCGATCGTGCCGGAACAGCCCACCAGTCTGGGCTTAGCATCCTTGAGCAAGGTTTGTAGTTCCTCGATCGGTCGCTCAATTACACCTTGGATGTAGCTGCGCAGTTGCTCAAACTCATAGTTAGAGATAGGGTCAGAGTGGACAAACATCTCTGTCAGGCGGACCGCGCCCACCTTGCTACTGCTGAGGTATTGGGGAGCATGCCCATCCCCTAAAATTAGTTCTGTAGAACCGCCACCGATGTCGATGATCAGATGGGGTTGATGGTTGAGTTCCATCGCCGAGAGGACACCGAGATAAATTAAACGTGCCTCCTCTTGTCCAGAGATGAGATCGACAGGAATACCAGTTTGGTGCAAGATACGGTCAATGAACTCCTGCCCGTTGGGGGCTTCCCTGACGGCACTGGTAGCAGCTGCTACAATATCTGTTACACCCAGCGTATGGCAAATCTGGCGAAAACGTCCCAGGGTCACCAAAGCCCTGTCCATAGCTTGGGCATTGAGTTCCCCCCGCTCTCCTTTTCCTTTCCCTAACCTGACGGTCTCCTTTTCCGTGGAGATGATGGTAAAAGTGGGCAGTTGCTCGTTAATCTGAGCGATGACCATGTGGATTGAGTTGGTGCCTACATCGATAGCGGCTAAAATGCGTTCTCCCATTTCTTTGTTTTCACGGATACAGTCAGACTACCATTTTTTGGGTAGCTCTATCTAAATTGGGAGACTGATTTTACCGATCGGTGCTAACCTGGTAATAGAGACTGCTAATTGCCATGACAGTATCTTCCCTCTCAGTACGCGAACTACCTCTCTTTCCCCTCCCGGAAGTGGTGCTCTTCCCAGGGCAAGCCCTCCCTTTACACATTTTTGAGTACCGCTACCGCATGATGATCAATACAGTGATGGAAACGGACCGTAGCTTTGGCGTGCTGATGTGGGATAGTCAAGGGGGTAAGTGCGCGATGGTGGGTTGTTGTGCCCAGATTGTGCAGTACCACAAACTGCCCGACGATCGGTGGAAGATTATGACCATTGGGCAACAGCGCTTCCGTGTCCTCAAATTTACGAGGGAAAAGCCTTACCGGGTGGGGCTAGTGGAGTGGATTGATGACCACACCTGCGAAGATACTGACCTTCTCTATAACTTGGCGGAGGAATTGCGCCAAGTGTTGATGGATGTAGTGCGCCTTTCCCAAAAGTTGACGGAACAGGAAATTGAATTGCCGCAAATTCCCCGTAGCCCCTTGGAGTTATCGTACTGGATTGCCAGTTATTTCTACGGTGCCAGTGAAGAGCAACAGGCCTTGCTGGAAACCCAAGACACGATCGCTCGTCTGAGACGGGAGGTGGATATTCTTTCTTCTACGCGGTCCCAGCTAGCTGCCCGCACTGTTCTCAAGGAAACACTCAAAGATATTTAGGGAGGTAAGAGGGCACTATCAACACCATCTTTGGTCAAACCCAAGGACTAAAACCCAGTCAACTCAAGCAACTGCAACGGCTCTATCGCCAACGGTTGCCCCAGGATGTTCTGACTACCCCTGAATTTGCCCAGCGTCTTGCCCTCATTAGTCAGGAGGTGGGGGCTAGTGTCTCTGCTTACATCAATCGCCGCGGTCAGGTGGTACGGGTAGGGGTAGGTACGCCTGCGCAAACAAGGATTCCCCCCCAAGAATTACCTCGCTACGGGGAAACTCGCCTCAGTGGTATCCGCTGTATTACAACTGACTTGCTGGGTGCACCGATCGGGACGGCTGACCTAACTGCTATGGTGATGCAGCGTTTGGATGCTCTGGTCTCCTGTCAAGTGCGATCGGAGGGAAGGGTAGGCAAAGTCTACGTCGCCCATCTATTGCCCCAAGTTAGTGAGAAACCCTGGTATGTCTTCCCTGCCCAAAGTTTGGATGTAGTGGCTAAGCAGGATTTTCTGGGTCTGGTCAGTGGTTTGGAAGAAGAATTTCAGCGGGAGTTTAGGGCCCAGGCGGTAGACCTAGATACCGATCGGGTGATTATTGTGGGGGTACAAACGGCAAAGCAGTCGGATATGTTGTTTCAAGCAACGCTAGAGGAGTTGGCACAACTGGTAATCAGTGCAGGGGGACAGGTACTGCAGACATTCTGGCAACGGCGGGAACAGCCCCATCCCCAGACCATAGTGGGGGAGGGCAAAATCAAGGAGATTGCTTTAGCTTGCCAAACCTTGGGGGCTAACTTGCTGGTCTTCGATCGGGAGTTGTCCCCTGCGCAAATCCGCAACTTAGAAAGTATGACGGGGATAAGAGTCAGCGATCGCACAGAAGTCATCCTCGACATCTTTGCCCAAAGAGCACGATCAGCGGCGGGGAAGTTGCAGGTGGAATTAGCCCAGTTAGCCTATCGGTTGCCACGATTAACAGGACGGGGGGAAGCCCTCTCCCGCCTAGGGGGTGGTATTGGGACAAGAGGACCAGGGGAGACTAAACTGGAAACCGATCGGCGTGTCATTCAAAAGCGCATCACCTTTTTGCAACAACAGGTCAGTCAACTGCGTACCCAAAGGGCACGGATGCGGCAACATCGCCTAGAACAAGCTATACCTACCATAGCGATCGTGGGTTATACCAATGCCGGCAAGTCCACTCTCTTAAACGCCCTCACTAAAGCAGATGTCTACAGTGCTGACCAACTGTTTGCCACCCTTGACCCCACTACCCGCAAATTATTCCTACCCAATGGCACAACTGTCCTCCTCACCGATACAGTTGGATTCATCCATGAGTTGCCCCCTTCCCTACAAAACGCCTTCCGCGCCACCCTAGAAGAAGTGACTACTGCCCATGCCCTCCTCCATGTGGTAGATAGTTCCCATCCCCACTGGCAAACCCAAATCAAGGCTGTGGAAAAAATCCTGGCGCAAACCTTGGCAGACTGTGATAACCCCCTGCCCACACTTTTGGTGTTTAACAAAATCGATCGTACCTCCGATCTGACAGTGCAGCGTGCTCTCTATCCCCAGGCTGTGTTTGTGTCTGCCACCGATCGGCAAGGCTTAGATGACCTCCTGCAAAGCTTGGTCTTGCTCAGTGAACAGATGGGGAGGGATTTGCCCCTTTCCGCATCAATTTGAGGACAATACCCACTAAACTATAAGGCGTTGCAGACCGACCTTTGTCTGTCTATTGCTGAGGAGTGGAGGGAATGCGCCAACTTACCTGTGGTTTAGCCTTGTTGATGTTGGGGGTAACGAAGGGGGTTTTTGCCCAGACTACCACTCCTAGCCCCGTGCTGCGGGAATTGCTTAGCCAAGAAACTTTATTACCTGCTCCTCCTGTTCTCCCCACCAGCGCCACCGAACCAATTGCTATTAGTATTCAACAACCACCAAGCCCGAGGGTTGATCCTTCTACCCCTACAGTCCTACTGCGGGAATGGATTAGCCAAGATGCCCTTACTCCTGCTCCCCTCTCCCTCACAGTGGCGACAGAACCGATCGCTTTGCCTACTATAGAGGTTGTCCGCCCTACCCCAGAGCTTCCCCCCGTGACCGCTGCTGCTCCTGCCACTCCCTCGCCTAGTCCCACCCCTAAGCCCAAAGTCCTCCCCCCTCCGGACGTGCGCCTAGAAGTCAAACCCACCCTGGTTGTACCAACCAATCCCGAGCAAATCACGATCGAGCGCACCCAACCTATCACCCTTGCGGAAGCCCTGGAACTGGTGGAAATCAACAGTCGTGAACTGAAGGAAGCCAAGTTGCAACTGGAGCGCTCCCGCGCCGTCTTGTTGGAAGCCAAAGCTGTCCTCAACCCTACAGTGGGGGCACAACTGGAATATACGTTTCAGGATTCTCCTATTGCCCGCTCCTTGTCTTCCCCCACTCCCTACTCCCAACCGTTCAACGGTAATGTAGGCATCAACTACAACATCTTTACTAGTGGCAGAGTGGAAGCCGACATCCGGGCGGCAGAAAATACTGTCCGCCTCAGAGAAGCAGAAGTAAGTAGAGTTCGGCAAAATGTCCGTCTCAGTGTGATTAGCGCCTACTACCGTTTACAAAATGCCGATGAACAAGTGCGCATTCGTAAAAAGTCCGTAGAAAACAATCTGCGCAGTTTGCAGGATACCCAGGCCCTAGAGCGCGCTGGTGTGGGGACTAAATTTGATGTCCTGCAAGCAGAAGTGCAACTGGCAGAAGCACAACAAGCCCTACAACAAGCCCTTGGGGAACAGTATAACAGCCGTCGCAATCTTGCCCGCCTACTGGAATTTCCCCCCACTGTGGACTTGAGTGCTGCCGACCCGATCGTGCAAGTCAAGGACTGGGAACTAAACCTGGAAGACACCATTATTACAGCTCTGCGCAATCGCATCGAATTAGACAGTACCCGCCTGCAGAAACTGATTGCTGAAGAACGGGCTCGATCGGTGCAAGCCCAGTTAGGACCGCAGATTAGTGTATTTGCCAACTACGGTTTTGCCGACAACTTCAGTCAGCCAGGGGGGATAGGACTTGGTTACAGTTTGGGAGCGCGCTTAAATTTAAGTTTATTTGATGGGGGAGTAGCCCAAGCCAGATTGAACCAAACTCAAGCCGATCAAGCCCTTGCCGACAACCTCTTTCAACAACAGATCAACCAAATTCGCTTTGAAGTGGAACAAGCCTTCAGCAACCTGCAGTCCAACCGACAACAAATTGCTACGGCAGAAAAAGCTGTCCAAAGTGCTGCAGAAGCGCTGCGTTTGGCTCGTTTACGCCTCAGTGCTGGCGTAGGAACACAGCTAGAAGTCATCCGCACGGAAGAAGACCTCGTGCGCGCCGAAGTTAACAAGTTGCGAGCTATCATCAACTTCAACCAAGCGATCGCTGACCTGCAGCGGGCAATTAATGGTCTTTGATTTGTTTGCAAACATTTGTTAATTCTGTGTTATGATCAGTGAGCGTTGCGGGTCGTTAGCTCAGCGGTAGAGCACTCGGCTTTTAACCGATTGGCCCTGGGTTCGATCCCCAGACGACCCATGATTTTTGCCTAGGGTAGACCCCAGAGTGAGGGGAGAGTTTTGCTCACTCACTGATATAGATAGATGGGAAAAACCAATGGGAGTCAAGGTAGGGTGGCTTAGCTAACTAATTTACTTCTTGTAGTTCTGACACATTTCCTTCCCTTCTGACTGGAACTAGTTGTACAAGGGGTGAAAGTTAACAGAGCTACTTTTTTAACTAACCCGTTAAAAACCAAATATTGACTAAAAGGACTGGCTATCCTAAAACCAGAGAAAAGCTGAGAGAAGAGGCGGCAGCAGTGTTAAACCACAGGAAGGAAGAACTGACCCTGGAAATCCTGCAATGACGATACTAAGCCCGATCGGTTAACCACGCTTTCTGGGAATTTGCTAAACATTTGATTGTAGAGTGAGACTAGTAGCAAAAATGATAGCTTAGCTTCTTTGGGTTACAGGTCAGGTTCGGTGAAGAATTCTGTCAAATCTAATGAGAAACCAGGTAAGACATCTTCACCTTCCAAGCAGTCTCCGACTCGCTCTAGTTGGTCTGGCTGGGGCTGATGATAGACTAAAACATATTGTTCTTCAGGATGAAGTAGCCAAACGAGGCGGCAGCCATTAGCGAAATACTCTCTGATGCATGTAATTCTGCTACTATATTACCCGGGGAGAGAATTTCCACCACTAAGTCAGGGGTGTAAACTTTGCCAAAAGTGGGCTAAGAGGGAGATAGCCTGTTCCCCTTGGGCAGACCAAGTCAGTAATCGGGTATCCTCTGTTTCGGTGGGACTAAATGCGATCGCAATGAATTGGGGGGGTAGGTGGGGGAGTTTTTCGCTCCACTCGATCGCCACTACGCCGGCGGGAAATTCTGAGCTGTCCTGCCAGTACAACTCTAAATGGAGTTCGGGAATGGCAATTGGTTCCAGGCGATAAAGGTCGATGTGGTAAAGGGGAAATTTGCCACTGTAATACTCATCAATTAAGGTGAAGGTGGGGCTAGTAATTTGCTCTTTTATGCCTAAACTCCTCCCCAAGGCCTGGACAAAGGTAGTCTTCCCTGCCCCCAAATTGCCCTGGAGTAAAAACACGATCGGGGGCACTATGGAGTCCACCAATGCCGCTGTTAGGCGTGGCAGTTCTGCTAAACTAACAACACAGCGATATTCACACCCCAGCATGAAACTACAAGTAGGAGACCCTGCCCCCGATTTTAGCCTGCCCGACGGGGAGGGAAATATTGTCAGCCTAGCAGATTTGCGGGGCAAGCGAGTAGTGCTCTATTTCTATCCCAAGGATGATACCCCTGGCTGCACCAAGGAAGCCTGTGGCTTTCGTGACATCTATGGCGAACTAGAGGCAAGGGGTGTAGTAGTGCTAGGGATCAGTGGTGATGATGGCAAATCCCATCAAAAATTTAGCAGCAAATACCAACTCCCCTTCCCCCTGCTCAGCGATACTGACTACCGTGTTGCCACTGCCTACGACAGCTATGGTCTCAAAAAAATGATGGGTAGGGAGTTCATGGGTATCATGCGCCATACCTTCATCATTGACCCCGCAGGCAAAATTAGCCACATTTTCACCACGGTCAAGCCCGAAACCCACGCCCAGGAAGTCCTTGCTGCCCTCGACAGCTCAGGAGATGGAAATTAGGGGACGGCAGTTCCACTGGGGCGAACGGACATACATCATGGGGGTACTCAACGTTACCCCGGATAGTTTCAGTGATGGGGGTAAGTATCACCAACTGGAGCAAGCCCTCGATCGGGTCAAACAGATGCTACCCTACATCGACATTTTAGACATTGGGGGGGAGTCTACCAGACCGGGGGCCTCGCCTGTCCCTGCCAATGAGGAACTGCGACGGGTGCTGCCTGTCATTGAAGCGGTGCGTTCTTACTACCCCAATTTAGCTATCTCCCTCGATACCATGAAAGCCAAGGTGGCTTTAGCGGGAATCAAAGCAGGGGTGGACATAATCAACGATGTCACGAGTGGGCGCTACGATGAAGAAATGTTACCCATGGTGGGCAAACTGGGAGTTCCTATCGTCCTAATGCATATGCAGGGCATGCCCCAAACTATGCAAGATGCTCCCCAGTACAAGGATGTGGTGACTGAGATTGTGGATTTTCTCCTCCACCGCAGTAAGGAAGCCCAGAAATACGGGATTCACCAAATAATCGTCGATCCTGGAATTGGCTTTGGCAAAACCCTAGAACATAACCTCACCATTCTCCGCCACCTCCATCTCTTCCGTGAACTAGGCTATCCCCTCCTCCTCGGTGTCTCCCGCAAGAGTTTCATCGGTAAGTTGACAGGACAGACTGAGCCCCAAGACCGCCTCCTGGGTACAGCCGCTGCCTGCACGATCGGGATTGCGCAAGGAGCAGACATTCTCCGCGTCCACGACCCCCAACCCATCAAAGAAGTATGCCTCGTAGCGGATGCTATTTATCGGGCAACCAACGCAAAAAGGGCAAGGGGAGCAGGCTAGAGAGATTAGTAATTAGCAGCAATAGCCACAAATTGTGGAAATCGGACTCAGTCACCCCCAGTAAATGGGTCAGAAGAGCGCCCAACTGTTGGGAACACAAGCCTGCCAAATTTAATACCGACATCAGCAGGGCAAATAATGTCGCTTCCACCCCCGCTGGACACAGCCGCGCCGCTAATACCAGGGTGGGCATAAAGGCAATCCGCCCCGCGATCGTTAAGATCAAACTGTCCCCCAGACTAAACCAACGGTCATCAATGCCAACAGCTCTGTTCCAGTGATTCACCAAAATTAGACTTGTCAAACCCAGGAGTGTGGAAATCACCGTTGTCCAGCCGAAGATGGGACGCATGGGCACCTGACGCAAAAACCGGTGGAAGAGCCACACGCCAAACAGCCCCGCCACATTGGTTACTAGGCGCACCGTTCCCAGAAATTGGGGATTGAAATGTAGTTCATTGGTGGTGAAAAAGAAGAACGCGGTATCCGCAGAAGGGGTTGCCTGCCAGAGAAACAAAAACAAAGCGGGCAAGAGAATTTGGGGATTTGTCACCGCCTGCTTGAGGGCCTGCAGTTGGGGGAAAAATTGTCCCTTAACCCCTGTCTCCACCCGATCGTCGTGGATTGCCAAACTCGCTACTCCCCAAATTAAAGGCAGAATTGCCGTCAGACCAAATACTACCCTTGTCCCAAAATGTTCCAGGAGATAGCCACTCAGAAATGCTGCCACCACACCCCCCGCTGACAGCGTCCCCCAGCTAAAGGACTGCAGAGAACCCGCATCCCCCCAACTTTCCAACCGCGCCCGCTCCACCACTAGGGCATCCACGAGGGCATCGTTGAAGGAAATCGCCAGGGAAGCTATACCGATGAACAGAACCGCCAACTGGGCACTGTTAACGATCGTTGCCATTCCCAACCAGGCTAATGTCCCCAGCAAACTGAAAAACAAAAGATAGGGACGGCGGCGATACCCCCCCACAGGAAAACTATCGGAAATGAAACCATAGAAGGGCTTAATCGTCCACGGTAACATCACCAAACCCACCAGGGAAGCAGTTTCCGCAGGGGTCAGCCCCAACTCATCCTTGAAAAAGAAACTGACTGCTAACTGTGCCAGCCCCAATGCCCCCTCAATAAAATAAATCAAGCCAATCGCCACAATCTCCCGATCGAGGCGGGGTTTAGTCTCAGACCTCCAGGGTTGCAGTAGGAACATAGGGAGTATTAAAAAACCTTTACAATATTAAATCACAATCCCCAAAGCCCTAGGTAACTGTACCTAGTGAGCAGGATGCCATCACCATCCCTTTCAATATTTTGCTAAAGTAACAGAGCAGGCATACTCCTAGGGGTAGAAATCCCTCTCCGATGAAAGAAGTAGTTATAGTTGGTGCTGGTATGGCGGGCTTAGCCTGTGGTGTACGCCTGAGGCAGGCAGGTATTAGTGCCACTATCCTGGAGAAATCAGCGGGAGTAGGAGGCAGAGTTGCTACCCGGCGTGCCCAGGGTACCTGGCTAGACCATGGACTGCCCTGCGTTACTAGGGGCACTGACCCCCGTTACAATGCCTGGGTGGAATCCCTCATCAGTCGCGGTATCCTCCAACGCTGGACAGACAGGCGGTTTCTTTTATCCGTCCACGGCTTAGCTAACCAACAGGAAGATAGTCCCTTTTTTGCTTCGCCCCAGGGGATCACTGCCATTGCCAAAGACCTTGCCCAAGACCAGAAAATTCACCTCAATACCAAAGTCAAGGAAATCAAGGTAAATAACGATCGGTGGCAGTTGTTCACAGATAAAGGGGAATTCTGGGCAGATGTGTTAGTGATGACCCCCCCTGCTCCCCAAAGCCATGACCTATTAGCCTATGCTCTGTCTTTCCATCCTGAGGTGTTAAGTTCCCTGGCAACTGCGGTCTACCAGAGCACTATAACTCTCCTCTGCGGCTATCACAGTCAGCGGCTGCTTCCTTCGGATTGGGAAATTTTGGAATGCCGTGATCACCAGGTAATTCAGTACCTCTACTACAACAGCACCAAACAAGCCACACCTCCCTATCCCTCGCTAGTTATCCACAGTACTCCGGATTTTGCCCTTGCCCACCAAGGTGCTGCTGACCTGGGGAAAGTAGGAGAATTGATGCTAGAGGAACTAGGACATTTGTTGACATCCCAAATGGCTAAACCCGATTGGTGGCAGGTACATCGCTGGCGTTATAGTCGCGTTAAACAAGCTTTGGAGGTACCGAGCCTGGCTTCCTATCGCCCTCTCCCTCTATTTCTGGCAGGGGATTGGTTGGCAGGACAGGGGATAGAAAGTGCTTTTCTCTCTGGTATCCATGCCGCAGAAGAGATTATCAGTGCCCGCATACTTTAGACGGCGTTTTTATGGTTGCGTATAATAGGCTAGGCAATACTGGCAAGGACGATGATTAGGTGGGCTGCGGGCGTGTTGGTGCTTACCCTTGCGGTGGTTGGCTTACATTATTTACCAGGAATTTCTATGATGCATTGGCGAGCAGAAGCCTCCCAGACGCAAACTGCGGATGTGCTAACAGATGTGCGCAAAGCTGTGTTGGCTAATGGATTGACCGTTTTACTTAAGCCTGTCCATAGTGCGCCTGTGGTGACAGTACAGGTGTGGTACCCCGTCGGTTCTCGCAATGAGCGTCCTGGTATCACGGGCATTTCCCATCAGTTGGAGCATTTGTTGTTCAAGGGCACCCGCAGTCGTCCCATTCAGTTTGGCAGATTGTTTAATGCTTTGGGCAGTGATTCCAATGCTTTTACTAGTTACGATGTGACGGCTTACTACGGTGTGGTGGGCAAAGACAAACTAGAGGCGCTGTTGGAGCTAGAAGCCGATCGGATGGTCAACGCTTTGGTTAATGAAGAGGCGTTGCAAAGTGAACGGACGGTGGTGTTATCAGAACTGGATGGGAATAACAATAATCCTGGTACGCGGTTGTATCGCCGTGTGATGGCAGCAGCCTATCCGAACTCTCCCTATGGCTGGATGGTGATTGGCAATCGGGAGGATGTCGAGCGCTTCACAGTGGCAGATTTGCAGCAGCACTACCGCACTTTTTATCGCCCCGATCGGGCTACCCTGGTCGTGGTTGGGGATGTGGATGTTGAACAAACCCTCACGCGAATCAAGGACATTTTTGGGCAGATTAAGTTGCCGCCAGCCCCTGAACCCCCAGAATATCGTGGTAATCAGGCAGTGGGTTATCCCCAGGAACCGATCGTTGTGCGCGAACCGGGCAGCAATCCCTTTTTGCAGATGGTGTTTCCTAATCTGCCGACTTTGACTGACCCTGACACAGCAGCGATCGATGTTTTAGATACGGTATTGACGGGGGGTAGGTCTTCCCGCCTCTATCAGGCTTTGGTACAAACTGGCATCGCCAGCAATGTCAGTGGCAATGCTTCTACTATGAAGACGACGGGTTGGTATTTTTTTAGTGCTACTCCCGCGCCGGGCAAAAGTTTAGATGAGGTGCGTCAGGGCATTCTAACTGAGGTTAAACGGGTACAGGAGGGGGGGATTACTCTAGAAGAACTCAACGATGCCAAGAGTCAAATACGGGCAAACTATATTCTCAGCAACCGGAACATTCGGGGGCAGGGCTTTCAATTGGGTTACAACCAAGCGGTGGCGGGGGACTATCGCTTTAGTGAAAAATATCTCCAGCTGCTCGCCCAGGTGACGGTCAAGGATGTACAACGGGTAGCACAAAGGTATTTCCAAAAACCGATCGTGGGCTACTTTGAACCGACAGTGGTCACAGCGGGAGGAGGGGGTGGTGCACCCTCTATACAGCACAGTGGCTATGCTCCTTCTACCCCTGTTGACCCCAAAGAAGTGAGGAGGTATTTGCCTGCCGGTGCTTTCCAACGCAGTCCTGTCACTGACCCTCGCTTGCCAGAGAAGTTCATCCTGGACAATGGCTTGACGTTTTTGTTGTTGACCGACCGCAGTTCTCCTAGTGTCACGATCGCGGGCAATATTCGGGCGGGCACAGGGCTAGACCCAGAGGAGAAGGCGGGGTTGGCCAGTTTAGTGGCACAAAATCTCCGCAATGGGACTAGGACAGCGGATGCTCTCACTCTGGCAAGGGAACTGGAGCGGCGGGGGGCAAGTTTGAGTTTCAGTGCAGCGCGGGAAGGGGTCAGTATTAGTGGTGTGGCTCTACGGGAAGATGCCCCTGTGTTACTCAAGCAATTGGCAGAGGTGTTGCAAAAAGCTACTTTCCCTGAGCGGGAGTTAGAACTGAGCCGTCAACGCAATCTAGTCAATCTCAAAGCGGAACTGGATAGTCCTAGCAGCTTGGCGCGGCGTACATTTCAGCAGTTGCTTTATCCCCCTGGGCATCCTTTTCATCCCATGCGCACAGCAGAAACTCTGGCAGCGATTACCCGATCGGATGTCCTCAACTTTTATCAACAATACTATCGCCCTGAACGGACAACGATTGTAATGGTGGGGGACTTTGACCTAGAAGCAACCAAGCGCCAGTTGCAAATGCTCTTTCGAGAGTGGGAACGGGGTCAAGCAGCAGACAAGACTGAATTGCCAGCAGTACCCTATCCCCAGCAGTTGACCTACAAAACTATACCGTTAGCGGGCAAGACCCAGGCAGTGACTATACTAGGGCATCCTGGGATTCGGCGCACTGACCCCCGTTATCACCCAGCTTTGTTGTTGAACCAGGTTCTAGGAGGTGACACTCTCTCCAGTCGCTTGGGGACAGAAATCCGCGATCGGCAGGGGTTGACCTACGGTATCTATAGTCAGTTCCAGGCGGGACAAAAGGGGGGGACATTCATCGTGCAAATGCAGACCAATCCCCAGGATGTGGAACGGGCGATCGGCAGTACTTTAACTCTGCTGCGGCAGGTGCAGCGGGAAGGGATTACAGCTAGTGAACTAGAGGCAGCCAAAAATACCCTGATCAACAACTTCCCCGTCGATCTGGCAGACCCCAGTGGTTTAGCCCAGGTCATTCTCACTGACGAAATCTATGGACTGCCCAGGGGGGATTTTTATCAGTTTCCCCAGCGCTTGCAAAACATCTCCCTAGCCCAAGTTAATGAAGTAGCCCGCACATTGCTGCAACCCGATCAGTTGTTGATTGTCACTGTTACACCACCTTCACCCTAGTCACCCACTGTTCGTACTGGGGTAGGAGTCCGTGCACTGTTTTGCTGTACAGGTCTTGAATCTGTTTGGTGATTTCCCCCACTGTACCGCTCCCCACTGGGCGATGGTCGAATTTGGTAATAGGAGCAACTTCCGTAGCAGTACCAACAAAAAAGGCTTCGTCAGCAATATAGAGTTCCGTGCGATCGATGGGGCGGCAGAGGGTGATAATACCCAATTCCCGCTCGGCGAGTTCGATGACACTGTGGCGGGTGATTCCTTCCAGGATATTGTCGGAGACAGGGCTAGTGATCAGCTGACCGTTGCGTACTAAAAACAAGTTCATGGCACTCCCTTCCGCCACATGACCTTCCTGGGTCAGCACCACTACGTCGTCAAACCCGCAGAGAGCACCATCAGTCTTGGCTAGAGCTGTGTTGACATAGGCACCGTTCACTTTGGCGCGGGCAGGAATAGAGTTGTCATCTATGCGTCGCCAGGGAGAAACACCCACGTGAATGCCCTTTTGCGTATCCAGATAGCCCGCCATCGGCACCGTAAACAGACAGAAGTCATCTTTCGTCTCAGGTACCTTGAGAATGGGGCCAATGCGCAGGTCAGCCTTGTACACGATCGGGCGGATATAGGTATCTTGGCGGCATTGATTTTTCTGCACTAGTTGCAGAGTGATGTCCACCATAGCATCAAGGGAGAGGGTCAACTCCAGGTGTAGGATCTGACTACTGTGGCACAGCCGGCGATAGTGGTCGAACAGCCGAAAAATTGCCATCTCTTGCGTTTCGGGCAACCAATAGGCTTTAATCCCCTCGAACACCGCTGTACCGTAGAGAAAGGCATGGGTACGGATATTGATATTGGCATTTTCCAGGGGCACAAACTCCCCCCGCAGGTAGGCATACTGTTGGGACATAGAATTACCAGCTCTAGGTAGCTACCTATGATACCAGTTAGGTTTCCTGGGGGGTCAAGGCGTAAAGCCCAGGTGTGCCGCCAAGGCGGGCAGAAATAGAACCACAGCTACAATTACGGAACCAACAGCCGCTACCAACACAGCGCCCGCACTACAGTCTTTGGCAGTTTTGGCGAGGGGATGGAAAGTTTTGCCAATCGTCAAGTCCACTACTGCTTCAATTGCTGTATTGAGGAGTTCGAGGGCAAGGACCGCCACGATCGTCAGGCAAACGCACAAAAACTTCAGGGCTGACAGATGGAGATAGAGGGAAAGGCAGAGAGCAACAATGGCGATAGCGGTTTGGATGCGGAAGTTGCGCTGGGTACGGAAAGTGTAACAGATACCCGCCCAAGCAAACCGAAAACTCGCCCAGACATTCTCCGCCACCGTGAGGGAAGGGGGACGCTCTAAAGGTTTATCCATACAGCGCTATAGCTTGCATGAGGGTTTCCTGTTGTGCCCACATCTTTTCTAGGCTCTCTTCGTCAGGGTGGTCCCAGCCCAGTAGATGCAAAAAGCCATGACTTGCTAACCAAACGATTTCCCAGAGTAAAGAGCGGTTTTGAGCTTGCCGTTGGGCTGTGGGGACAGAGATGACAATATCACCAAGGTAACGGGGTTCCACGACTACAGGCAATGGCTCTACTGGGAAGGATAATACATCAGTGGGGCAGTCTTGACCACGGTATTGCCGATTCAGTGCTTGTATTTCCCCGTCATCGGTGAGACGAATGGTTAGCTCCCAATCCCGATCGTTGATGCCCATCACTTCCCCCCACCGCTCTAACCAAATCTGCCATCTCTCTTCTGGTATAGGCTCAGGAAGAGGCACTAGGGTTTCCACATACACAGTCATCAGTGGAATAAAATCGCCAAGCCTAAGAGTACTGTTACTACGCCGATCGTGGTGAGGAAGAAATGTTTAAGGGAGGTGCCACTTTTGGCAACCATGTTGCGCATGGCTAATTTGAGAAAGCTATCCGATGGGGTTGACATAGATGGAATCTACACATTACGCAACAATTCTAGCAATTGGTCGGGGTTGAGGAGAGGAATGCCCAATTTTTGGGCTTTTTCCAACTTAGAGCCAGGATTTTCCCCCACTACGACATAGCTGGTGTTTTTACTAACACTGTCGGTGACTTTTCCCCCTAGGCTCTCGATTTTGGCTTTGGCTTCTGCTCGGCTCAGCTGGGGTAATGTACCTGTAATGACAAAGGTTTTACCTGCTAGGGATTGTTGCTCCAACCTTTCCCCAGGAACACTGCCTAAGTTAAACCCCATCCCCTGCAGTTCAGCCATCAGCGCCCGATTGTGGGGGTCTTGCCACCACTCCACCACTGCCTGGGCAATTTCTGTACCGATACCATGTAATTGGGTCAGCTCTTCTACCCTAGCTTGGGCAAGACGATCGGCAGTAAAATGCTGGGCGATTAACTGGGCTGTCACACTGCCCACATGACGAATTCCTAAACCGTAGAGGACTTTGCCCCAGGGCTGTCGTTTCGATTTTTCCAGGGCAGCCAGAATCTTACTGGCAGACTTTTCCCCCAGACGATCGAGTTTGACTAGTTCCGCCAAGGAGAGACGGTAGAGATCGGCAACCGATCGGACAAGGTTTTTTCCCACCAGTTGGGCAATTAATTTTTCGCCAATACCAGGAATATCAAGGGCATCGCGGCTGACCCAATGTGCGATGGCGCCCCTAATCACCGCTGGACACTGGGGGTTAGGACAACGGGTGATGGCTTCCGTGGAGGATTTTTCCAGTTCCGTGGCGCATTCAGGACAGCGATGGGGAAAAACAAATTTTTGTGCCCCTGGCGGGCGGAGTTCCCTAATTACCTGCACCACCTCAGGGATAATTTCCCCCGCTTTGCGGACAATGACAGTATCGCCCACATGCAAGTCCAATTCCTCTAAGCGCTCCCGATTGTGCAGACTAGCCCTCGTCACGGTTGTACCTGCCAACTGCACGGGTTGTAATTCGGCAACAGGGGTCGCAGCTCCTGTCCTGCCGATTTGAATGGTGATAGCATTGACAATGGTGGGTACCTCCTGGGCGGGGTATTTCCAGGCGATTGCCCAGCGGGGAAATTTTTGTGTATACCCTAACTCCTGCTGCACTGCCAAGTCTTGGATTTTTACTACTACTCCATCCGTTTGAAAGGGCAGGTCATGGCGCTGGGTGCTAAACCGATCGTAATATGCTCTCACTGCCTCTAGGCTGGGGCATATCTCCCGATAGGGAATCACCTTAAAACCCTGGCTGTGGAGGTATTCTAGGACTTCTGCTTGGGTTTTAATGGTATCAGGGTAACCGAAGGCTTGATAGGCAAAAAAATCTAGGCGACGTTGGGCAACAATTTTGGCATCCAGTTGGCGCAGAGTCCCGGCGGTAGCATTGCGGGGGTTGGCAAATAGTGGTTCCCCTGCCTGTTGCCGTTCTGTGTTGAGACGGTGGAAGTTCTCTAGAGATAAAAACGCCTCGCCTCGTACTTCCAAAACCGAGGGGGCAGTTCCCAACAGACGGAGGGGAATCGATCGGATTGTTTTCACGTTGGGCGTGATGTCTTCCCCTACCATCCCATCGCCTCTGGTTGCCCCTCTCACCAGTACACCGTTTTCATAGGTCAGAGCCAGAGCTGCCCCATCAATCTTCAATTCACAGATGTAGGTCAATTCCGCCTGGGTCAGCCTGCGGCACCGTTCTTGCCATGCCACCATCTCTTCCCAGGTAAAGGCATTGTCTAAACTGTAGAGGGGTAGGCGATGACGAACAGAGACAAATTTCGGTCGGTTAGCTCCCGAGCCGTCGGTAGCCGGATGTTCTCCTACCCTCTGGGTGGGGCTGTCGGGGGTGATCAGTTCTGGATATTCTGCTTCTAACTCTACTAGTTCCCGATACAAACGATCGTAAACCTCATCGGACATGATGGGACGATCGAGGACATAGTAGGCATAGCTAGCTTGATTGAGGAGCCGCCGCAGTTCCTCCAGGCGCTGGGACATCAGCCAATTCCCTAGGTAGTGCGTTAATTATACCCAGGGAAAAGTAAAAACTCCCCCATCCGACTCGATAGAGGAGTACACAACTTTACAGGAGTAAACTATTTGGACTCAGTGAAATCAGCGTCGATCACATCCCCGTCACTGCTGGAGCTGCTGCTAGAGCTAGACCCCGACACATCGGCACTGGATTGCTGGTACATCTTGGCACTGAGTTCGTACACTTCCTTCTTCAGGGTTTCGCTAAGAGACTTGATCCGATCGTGTTCGTCCTTGCTCATAGCTTCCCGCAGGTCTTTGACAAGGGCTTCAATGCGACTTTTATCGGCGCTGTCGATCTTATCGGCGAAGTCTTTAAGCTGTTTTTCCGCTTGATAGCAGAGGGAATCAGCTTGGTTCTTGGTTTCGATCTGCTCCCGCTTGCGCCGATCGGCTTCAGCATTGCGTTCTGCCTCTTGTACCATTCTTTCCACCTCCGCTTTGTCCAGGGTAGAAGCACCTGTGATGGTAATCGACTGTTGTTTCCCTGTCCCCTTGTCCTTTGCTGTTACCGAGAGAATACCGTTAGCATCAATGTCAAAGGTCACCTCAATTTGGGGCACACCGCGGGGGGCAGGGGGAATTCCATCTAAGCGGAAGGTACCAAGGCTCTTGTTGTCTGCTGCCATCTCCCGCTCCCCTTGCAGGACATGGATTTCCACATTAGTTTGACCGTCCACTGCCGTAGAGAACACCTCCGACTTCTTGGTGGGGATAGTGGTGTTGCGGGGAATGATCTTGGTCATCACCCCACCGAGGGTTTCTACACCCAGGGATAGAGGTGTTACGTCCAACAGGAGGATGTCCTTTACTTCCCCTGCTAGTACACCTGCCTGGATAGCCGCCCCCACTGCCACCACTTCGTCGGGGTTAACAGTTTGGTTAGGCTCTTTGCCCAGCATCCGCCGTACTAGCTCTTGAATAGCAGGAATTCGCGTCGAACCACCTACCAATACCACTTCGCTGATCTTGGACTTGTCTAACTTGGCATCCCTGAGGGCTTGCTCTACAGGACCACGACAACGATCGATTAAATCTGAGCACAATTCTTCAAACTTAGCACGGGTCAGGACTTCATCTAGGTGCTTAGGTCCGTTGGCATCAGCAGTAATAAAGGGCAAGTTGATTTCCGTCTGGGTGACACTGGAGAGTTCAATTTTGGCTTTTTCCGCTGCCTCAGTCAGGCGTTGCAGGGCTTGTTTGTCCTTGCGCAGGTCAATACCTTCTTTAGCCAGGAAGTTGTTAGCCAGCCAGTCCACAATCTTTTTGTCAAAGTCATCGCCCCCTAGGTGGGTGTCCCCGCTAGTAGCCAACACCTCAAACACCCCATCCCCCACTTCCAGGATGGACACGTCAAACGTACCGCCACCGAGGTCAAACACCAGGATTGTTTCATTTTTGCGGCTGTCTAACCCATAGGCGAGGGCAGCAGCAGTCGGTTCATTGATAATCCGCAGCACCTCTATTCCGGCAATTTTGCCTGCGTCCTTGGTAGCTTGCCTTTGGGAGTCGTTGAAATAGGCAGGTACTGTAATGACCGCTTGGGTGACCTTTTCCCCTAAATACTTACTGGCATCATCGACTAGCTTACGCAAAACTTGAGCGGAAATCTCTTCGGGAGCAAACTGCTTATTGACAGCGGGGGCTTCTAGGCGCACACTATCTCCCACCCTGACCACCTTGTAGGGTACCTGCTTAGCCTCATTGGTGACCTCATCATACCTTCTACCAATAAAGCGCTTCACGGAGTAAAAAGTATTGTCAGGGTTAATCACTGCTTGGCGCTTAGCGATCTGCCCCACCAACCGATCGCCAGTTTTAGTATAGGCAACCACAGAAGGAGTAGTTCGGAAGCCCTCTGCATTAGCAATTACGGTGGGCTTTCCCCCTTCCATGACCGCGACTACTGAGTTGGTTGTCCCTAGATCGATTCCTACTACTTTTGCCATAAGGCTTCCTACTCCAATATTATTAGATAACTAATCCCATGTCACCAGGGTAGCCAGTTTTGCCCCCAAGACACAGCCTGCAAAGCCGCCCTTGCAGGTAGTATTTACCGAACCCTAGACTAGGTCACGGATGGATTTATTGGTGCTGGACAAGGTGAGCCGTCGGTTTGGGGGGCTAATTGCTCTCCAGGATGTCTCCTTTGTCGTGGCGGCGGGGGAAATTTTTGGTCTCATTGGCCCCAATGGGGCGGGCAAAACTACCCTCTTCAATATCATTACGGGGGTTATAGAACCAAGCAGTGGTCGTTTGTTTTTGCGCGGGGAAGACATCACTACCGATCGTTCCTATCACCTCGCCCAGAAGGGTATGGCGCGTACATTTCAGAATATCCGTCTATTTCGCGAGTTGTCAGTGTTGGAGAATGTGATGATTGGTCATCACCTGCGACGGGACTTGACCAGTAGGCAGGTACGGGAATCCAGTCTGGAATTGTTGGCGTTGATGGGCTTAGGCGATCGTTATCATTTGGCGGCCAGGAGCTTGTCCTATGGTGAGCAAAGGAGATTAGAAATAGCCAGAGCTTTGGCTGTACAGCCCCAGTTGTTGTTGTTGGACGAACCGGCAGCAGGTATGAATCCCAAGGAAAAGCTGGAGCTGAGTAATTTGATCCAGGATTTACGCCAGCGTTTTAATTTGACTATTTTGTTGATTGAACACCATGTCCCTTTGGTAATGTCCGTCTGCGATCGGATTGGGGTGTTGAATTTTGGGGAATTAATTGCTCTAGGCACCCCCGCAGAAATCAAAGAAAACCCCCAAGTAATCAGTGCCTATCTGGGTACCGAGGCAGGCATATCTTACTTCTCAGACTAGGGTGAGTCTATAATTAGGCATACCTTATTCTCAGACTGGGGTGAGAGCCGTGGCTAGAACACTATCTACCTTTCTAGCAATTACGATTGTTATTGAGATTATACTTCGACAACTCTTCAGCCCATCGCGGCAGCCTCTGTACTTGTCAGTCCAGACAGACAGATGGTATTCCGTCTTATTTTTTACTTGCCCTCAGTGTCGCTTTGGGAGCATTGATTACTACTCTTTACTTTTATGGCAAAGTAGGTGTGCTGAAACTTCTGGGCAGACTAAAGCTATTTATCCCTAGGCTAGAGGTTTCTTGTTTGGTATTATCCCCATTGCTTCTAATCCCCCTTCTAGCAGTTATTTGGTGGGCAGTAAGAAAGGAACAAATTCAGTTAGTATTTCCTCTCCTCGACTCCGGCAGCACCCCTTTTGTGCCAGACAGCAAACTCTCGCCTGATACTCTGTGGAGTTCCCCTATTACAGGTCATGTGTGGCGTACACCGATCGATTTAATCACTGGTTTGTTGATACTAGTTCTAGCAACTGCATTAGAAGAATTAGCTTGGCGGGGCTTTGTCCTACCTCACTTGCAGGCTAATCACAATGCCTTTAATTCAACTGTCATTTTAGTTTTAATGCGGACAGTAACCCATGTAGCATTTTTCCCTGTGGGATTGTTTATTTCTGTAAAAATTTTCCTTGACCTAATGATCGCAGGAATCATTCTGACTTCCATCTACAACTCCAGTCGCGGTTATCTCCTACCAACAGTTGCTTTTCACTTTTTCATCAATCTCTATACAGGATGCGGACTTAGTTTAACAGAGATAACCCCCTCTGTCTTGAGTCGGGAATTCCTAATAGTTTTGAGCAATCCTCCTTTCCTCCTGCTCTATCTGTTCCTAGAATCTGAGGGACCAGGATCGATTTTTGCCTTCCTATACAGTATATGGCTAATAATTACAGCAATTATTGTTTCTAAACTCTATGGTCTGAGGAATTTGAGTCAGTGGGAGCCAGTAGGTAACTACTTCTTGCAGTCAGGGACTGATAATCCTGAGTGCTAGTTGAAACCTAAAAGAACAGGAGATAACTTAGAGGTAAGGAGCCGGATCGATCGGTTCACCCTGCACTCTCAGTTCAAAATGCAGATGGGGCCCAGTGGAAAAGCCCGTCGATCCCACTTCGCCGATTACCTGTCCTCGCTCTACTGTCTCCCCTGGTTGCACGTAAACTGACTGCAAGTGGGCATAGAGGGTAGCAATGCCGTTGCTGTGGTCAATCACGATCGTGTTGCCGTAGCCGCCGTACCAATCTGCCCAAATCACTGTGCCTGTCTGGGCGGCATAGATGGGAGTACCATAGTCTGCGCCAAAATCAATGCCAGTGTGGAATTTTTCATAGCCGAGGATAGGATGCGTGCGCCAACCATAGGGACTAGTAACTGCGCCATAGGTGGGATAAGCGAGGTAGCCGTTGCCAGGGGGCAGGGTATAACCATCCCCACTGCGGTCACGAATCCATCCCGCTAACCGACGGGAATCTTCTAGGAGTCTCTCTTCTGCTCTTTCTAGGGCGGCTCTGTCTTTCTGCAACCGATCGATGATCTGTTTTTGGGTCTCCGCTTCGGCAGTGTAGAGCTGTTTTTGATAGTTGAGTTGTTGTTGTACTAAGAGGGCTTCATTTTCTAAAGATTTTACTTTATCCCATTCCGCCAAGACTTGATCCGCACTTGTCTTTAGTTGGGCTAACAAGTCTTTGTCTTTTTTGTGCAGATACAGGAGTTGATGACGACGATCGAGCAGTTCAGTCAAGCTGTCACTACCTAAAAGAGCCAGCCACCAAGTAGCAGGGGGTTGTCGTTGCAGAAACCGCAGGCGGGCGATCGTCCTCGCCTTTGTCCTCTGAAATACCGCTTTGAGATTTTGATAGCGTTCTGTGACTACTCCTAGTTCCCTGCGAATCTGCTCCAGGCGCTGTTCATTTTCTTCTAGGTAGGTCTCCGTTTTGTTGATATTAGCTTGCAACTCCTCTAGGCGTTTTTGGGCAGGGGCAGTTAAGCGATCGATGCGGTCTTGCCGCTGTTGAATCTGTTGTTTCTGGTATTCCAAAAACCTTTGGTATTGGTCTAGGTCACTGATTGCTCTCACCGAGCCTGTGCAACAGAAAAACATTAGCCCCAAACTGAGTATCAGCCTCAACCAATAGGCTCTCATGACCGGTCGGTGAAAAAGTAACGCACTACACAGTGCTGACACATCCGCCACCGCTCTAGCTCAAAGCGGGAGGCAGGGGCACCACAGTGGGGACAGGGGCAGAGTTGTTTCCTTACCTGGGCAAGAGCACGACAGCGATCGACTGCCTCTTGGGGTGTGGTCGGCATCTTCCTTGCTGCGGCAGGCGGTACTGGCTGGGGATTGCTGTTGACTGGTTCCCAACGGGCAGTAGAAAAATGAATATCCACGATCGTGTCCTCTGCCAAGAGTTGGTTCAGTTTCTGCAAAATCGATCGGCGTTGCCAAGCGAGAGTTTGCGCCCAAACGGGACTGGAGACAGCCACTTGTAAAATCCGTCGATGGAGACCCGTAGGACGGGTATGGGGAGCAACCAATTCCCCCACGGCTTCCTGCCAGTGCCGAAAAATCTTACGCCATAGCCTTTCCTGCGCCCACTTCTCCTGGGATTGCATCCGATTAAGAACACTATCAAGGGAAACAAAAGCCATATACACTGAAGTTCGACAAGCTCATTTAAGCGGCAAGCCCACATGATTCTGTAACACAATTTGCAATCCCAGACAAGCCTATGGATGTCAGCATTATTATCCCTACCCTCAACGGCGGTGCCCTGCTGCGACGTACTCTGGCAGCCATCTATCGCCAACAAACTAACAAACAATTTGAGGTGATGATCATCGACTCTGGCTCTCGTCCCGACACGATGGCAATTTTCCAGGAATTTCCTGTCCGCCTGCACCAAATCCCCAAACATACCTTTAATCACGGTGCGACCCGCGACCTCGGTGCCACTATGACCACAGGCGAATTCCTCATCTTCATCAATCAGGATGCCGAACCTGGCAATGACCACTGGTTAGAAGGTATGATAGCTCCCTTTGCTGACCCCCAGGTGCTAGCTGTCCAAGGCGGCATTCGGGAACGGGATGATATGGAGCGCTTTTTCTGGGATTCCTGCGGCGAGCGCTTTTACTTTACTTCCGAATCGAAAAATTGGATCAAACGCTACCACAATATGGGCTTCTCTACCGTCAACTGCGCCATCAGACGATCGGTGTGGGAAAAGTACCCCTTTGGACAGATCGACATTTCCGAGGATAAGGCTTTCCAACGGCGCATCCACCACAAAGGGCACGAAATTGTCTACAGCGAAGCCTTTGTCTACCACACCCACAACTACAACTTCAGGCAAATCTGGCGTAGATGTCAGGATGAGGGTTACGGCTGGCGTTTGGTGGGGGAAAACTATACCCTAGGGCAGGCAATCCGCGATACTTTCATCCTCAAAAACTACAAAATTCTCTGGCAAGGCATCCGCACGGGTAAGGTCAAACAATTTTCGGAAATTATCTATCCCTTTATGCGCCCCACTTGGGTTTATATTGGCAATCACTTCAATCGGGGTTTGGTGAAATGAACTGGACAGATTTGCTTAAACAACTACTCGATCGGCAATCTCTTACACCTGAGCAGGCACGATCGCTGATGACTGGTTGGCTCGAGGGGGCAATCCTACCCGAAGTATCGGGGGCAATCCTGGTGGCACTGCAGCTGAAGGGAGTCACGGGGGCAGAATTGGCAGCAATGGCAGCAGTACTCAGGGAAATGGCAACCCCTGTGCCTAAGCTCAATCAGGAAATCCTCCTAGATACCTGTGGTACGGGGGGGGACGGCAAACATACCTTTAATATCTCTACAGCTGTAGCGTTTGTGGTGGCGGCAGCAGGTATCCCCGTAGCAAAACATGGCAATCGATCGGTCTCTAGTCGATCGGGGTCGGCTGATGTCCTGGAAGCCCTGGGTATTAACTTGAATGCTCCTCTTACCCAAATGCAAGCCGCCTTGGCAGCGGTGGGGGTGACCTTCCTGTTTGCTCCCCACTGGCATCCCGCTATGAAAGCTGTGGCACCCTTGCGCAAAAATCTGGGCATCCGTACGGTGTTCAATCTTTTGGGACCCCTGGTCAATCCCTACCGACCTACCGCCCAAGTCCTGGGGGTTTATGCCCCCTACCTCCTGCAACCTATGGCGGAAGCCCTCCATCTGCTGGGACTGCCCCAGGCTTATGTCCTCCACAGCCGCGAAGGTTTAGATGAAGTTGGTCTAGGCGACATCACTGACCTCGTCTATCTCCACCAGGGACAGATAACTCCTCAAGAACTAGACCCCCGCACTGTAGACATTCCCCCTACCCCCCTCACTGCACTCCTGGGCGGCGATGTGGCAGCTAATGCTGTCATTCTTAGCCAAGTCCTGCAAGGTAAAGGAACAGATGCCCAAACCCAATGCGTTGCCCTCAATAGCGCCCTCGCTCTCACCCTGGCGGGTCAATACCCCACCTGGCAAACCGCCTATCCCCACGCCCTCAACCTCATCCGATCGGGTGCCCCCTGGGATAAACTCATGCAACTCCGACAATTCCTCGCCCAACCTTAAATTTATTGCAAATCAGAATTATTCTGAAGTATAATCAAGTTAGAGTTGAGGTAATTTCTATGGATGCAGTTGTTAAGGGGTTGAATCGTCAGCAGGCGAATGCTTTGGTGATGTATCTCAACTACAAGAAGTATCACTGGCTGAGCTATGGTCCTTTATTTCGCGACCTGCACCTTTTGTTTGAGGAGCACGGCAGTCAGGTGTTGGAGACGATCGATGAGTTAGCAGAACGCAGTTTAGTGCTGGGGGGGGCACCTGTAGCTGACCCGGATCAATATCTCAAAATTGCTACTGTTCAGCCTTCGGTGGGAAGTCTGACGCTGAAGGGGATGGTAGAGGAAGCGATTGCCAATCACGATCGGGTTATCGACGAACTGCACCAAGACGCAGATACTGCCAGCCAAGCCAACGACATTGGTACAGCTGATCTATTTACCCGCATTGTGCAAGTACATCAGAAACAGCGGTGGTTTTTGCGAGAGATACTACGGCGGGGAGATGGTTTAGTAACCAACTAGTGATTATCACAGTCCTCCTCCTCAATCTTGCCCTTAGCGGCGTATTGGTATGGTTGACCTGGCACTGCTGGCGTTGGTATCGGGGGACAAAGCGGGCTACCCGCGCCCTCGATCGTTGGCACCAATATCTGGCTGTACGCTTTCCCCTATTTACCCTCAAGCAACACCGCAATCGCCTCTATCTTCTGCAGTGGCAGCAAACCTACCGGCGGGCACAACTGTTTTATCAATGGGGCACTTTCCTACTATCATGGAAAAAACGATGGCAGAAAACCCATGACAAACGGCATCGGTAAGTTTTTAGGGGGGGTAGTAGTCGGCACAGCAATCGGTGTGGTCACAGGTATTTTAATTGCACCCCGATCGGGTAAAGACACGCGGAACTTGCTCAAAAAATCGGCTAGGCAAATTCCTCTGTTAGCGGAGAAAGCTTGGGAAGAGACCCTAGAGAGATTGCAGGAAGCTATCATTGCGGGACGGGAAGCCAGTCAAAGACTCCATGAAGTCAAAGACAATATATCCACCGTCGAAACCAGTGCCCGCTCGGAAGGACAAAGACGTTCTTTATTTGAGTAGCCCATGACGACAGACATCAACATCTTTCACAACGACTTACCAGCAGAGGTGCTCCAGACCTATCTGCAAAGTCCCCTACTGGCGGTAGATACGGAGACTATGGGGTTAATTCCCAGGCGCGATCGATTGTGTCTGGTGCAGATGGGCGATGTCGCAGGGCGAATTAGCCTAGTGAAACTCGATCGGGGGGTGAAATCTGCCCCCAACTTACAGCAACTCATGGAAGCAGAGAATGTCCTAAAAATATTTCACTATGCCCGCTTTGACATCGGTGCCCTCAAGTATCATCTAGGGATTCAGACCCGTCCTTTTTTTTGTACCAAGATTGCTAGTAAGTTAGCCCGCACTTATTCCCCCAAACATGGCTTAAAAGAACTGGTGCGGGAGTTGGAGAAAGTAGAGCTGGATAAGACAGAGCAGAGTTCCGATTGGGGGAATGCCTATTACTTGTCAGAGGAACAGATTGCCTATGCCGCTAACGATGTGCGTTATTTAATTAGTATTTATCACAAACTGGTAGAAATGTTAAAACGGGAAGAGCGCTATGAATATGCTCTAGCTTGTTGTCAGTTTCTCCCCACTCTGGTCGATCTCGACCTACTTGGTTATGAAGACATCTTCTCCCATCAGTAGATGTACATCAACTGGGAACGTTGGCGGTCTTTAATTCGCTATTGTTTGCTCCGTTTAGCCCTTGCCCCCTTGCTGGTCTTGGTGGTAGCCACGATCGTTTTTGCCCTGATGCGTTTAGCCCCTGGTGACCCCATTGATGCTATTGTTGGTACCCGTGCGCCTCTGGTGGTGAAGGCAAATTTACGCCAACAAACGGGCTTGGATGGTTCCCTGGTGCAGCAATATTTCCGTTACCTGGGGGGGCTGTTACGTTTTGATTTGGGCAAATCCCTGTCCACTAGGGGAGAACCTGTCAGTAAAATTATCCAAGACTTTTTTCCCGCCACCGCAGAATTAGCGATTTACAGTACGGTCATTGCTTTAGTAATTGGTATTAGCTTGGGCATTCTGACAGCGACAAAACCGCGTTGGGAGTTGCCAGGTAAATTATTTAGCATTGTCACGTATGCCTTGCCTTTGTTTTGGCTGGGTATGGTTTTGCAATTACTTTTCTCTGTGCAACTGGGCTGGTTTCCCCTGGGCGGGAGAATACCAACGACAATCCAAATTGGTAAAACAATCACGGGTCTTTACACGATCGATAGTCTTTTACAGGGCAATCTTAGTCTCTTTTTGGTTAGTTTGCATCATCTAGTCCTACCATCTTTCGCCCTGGGGTTAGTTTTGAGTGGTATTTTTGAGCGGATCATGCGGGTCAATCTGCAAGAGGCACTACAGAGTGATCACGTGGAAGCTGCCAGGGCTAGGGGTATTTCTGAAAGGCGCATCCTCTGGAGTCATGGCATTCGCAATGCTCTTATTCCTGTAGTGACAGTCTTTGGTCTGACCTTTGCTGCTTTGCTGGGGGGAGCTGTGATGACGGAAGTAACCTTCTCCTGGCCTGGTCTTGCCCATCGCCTTTACAGTGCTATCCTGGGCAGGGACTACCCCGTAGTGCAGGGATTGGTGGTTTTCTTCGCTATTATTGCTACCCTATTCAGTATTTTAGTTGACATCCTCAACGCGCTTATTGACCCCCGCATTCGCTATTAGCGCTCTTCTTTGAAAAAAATCACCCAACCAAGGTAGATAATGCCAACCACGATCGCCAGTAAGGTTAACCCCGGCACCAGTTGGAACCGTAACCAAAATAACAATCGTTGCAGTCTGCCCAAGAACCAGAGGGCAATGACAATCACACCAACGATCGTGGCAATACCCCAAAACAACTGTAGTCCTTTGTTCATACTCTACGACCTGCAGCCTGGGGAATATTGTACAAGCAGATTGTAGTATTGCCTAAGGTGGGGGCTGCTCTAGGGAACAGATGCGCACACGATCGATTCTGGGTCCATCGGTCGAGGCAACCGTGATTTCCAAGTTATCAAACACAAACTGTTCCCCAGGGCTGGGAATTTTCTGCAGGTGAAACATGACAAATCCCCCCAAAGTTTGGTAGTCCTCGTGGAGGGGCAAATTCAACCCTAGAGACTCATTTACTTCTTCCACACTGACTTGGGCTTGGACTAAAAAGGTACGTTCATCTAAAACCGTAATTTCTGGGACAGACTGGTTGGGGGGGTCATTTTCGTCCCCCAGAATCTCCCTAATAATGTCAGTCATGGTCAGCAAGCCCGCTGTCCCCCCGTACTCATCCACCACCATGACCATCTGCTGATTCGCTCGCTGCATTTGGGGCAATAGTTCTGCCAGGTAAATATCCTCAGACACAAAGCGTACAGGGCGGATGTAGGGAGTGATGGGTTGGTCAAGGTTGTAGTCTTGGCTGGGCAACTTGGCGCTGATTTCCTTGAGGTCAACAATACCACGGATGTCATCTAGGGATTCCCCCGCTATGGGATAGCGGCGATGGTGTGTCCGAGCAACCGCACTAAAAAGGTCACGCAAGGTGGCTGTCACTTCTAGGTAATCAATACTAGTACGGGGACGCATCACTTCCCCAGCAGTAATGTCGCTAAACTCAAACACGTTTTTTAGGAGTTGCCGTTCCTCTGTTTCCAAACCGCTGGATTCCGTAGAGGTGGTAATTATTCTCTGTAACTCTTCGGCACTAACAGCGCTGTACCAGGACTTAGGGCTATATTCCACTCCCAATAATCGCAATAGTAACCGAGTAGATTGACTTAAGAGCCAGAGCAAGGGACTCATCAGTTCCATGACAATTTCACTGGGGCGGGCTAATACCAATGCCAACTTCTCTGTATGGGCAAGGGCGATTGATTTGGGCAGCAATTCCCCTAGGACTATCTGTAAATAAACTATCAAACTCAAACTGAGAGCAGGAGCTAAAAATATTGCCCACTCTTTGTCCCCTAGCCAACCCAAAACTTGTTGGGTTACGTTGTCTTGCCCTACCCAGCCTAAAGTCACACTCGCTAAAGTAATACCAATTTGGGTTGCCGACAGAAACCGATCGATCTGTCTTTGCAGTCTCTGAACAACTAGGGCAGAACTTGATCCCTCATCGACTAGCTGATGCACACGGGAACGGCGGAGGGAAACAACTGCAAATTCCGCAATAACAAACAGAGCATTTATTAACAGAAGCGGGATAAGGAAAGTCAAGCAGCGTTGATGTCACCCTTAAGCGCCAAAGTAACAAAATTCTACCACACTCATCCAAAGGTCACTTGGGGGGGAGTGCTATTAACTTTGCGGGGTTTATTGTGATGATTGGGACGGAGGACACGCCGATCGGAGGGGTTAGGGTTGACCTGCTTAATCGCCTGTCTGCCTAAGATAAAACCTATGAGAGCAGAGCTGAACCCCACAATCAGCATGAGGAGCAAGAGAATAGTATAAAAATCGCCAGTCAGTTTTTTTTTAGAACGGGACTTGGGCATATATTTCAGTTACACTTTGATTAGCATATAATGAAAACGCCCAGGGTTGGCTGACAGGTAAAGCAAACGACTCATAATCGTTGACATGTGGGTTCGATTCCCACACCCTGGATAAGCCAGAGCCAGTATTCCTGGTTGCCCTTTTTGCCCGTGATGGGGGCGGGGAGTATGCCCTGTGGTTGCCAGCCGTAAGTCATTGCTGCCTGTGATACTTGCTCTACCGCCGCTAGCTGGAGTGATTGCTCCCGTACTATTCCCTGCTTACCCACCTTGTCCCTACCCACCTCAAACTGAGGCTTCACTAACAAGAGCATCTCCCTGGGGGGTTGGAGTAATTGCCAGAGGGCAGCGAGGACTTTAGTGAGGGAAATAAAGGACAAATCCACCACTGCTAGGTCGGGAATGGGGTCGCCAGGATTGTACAGTTCCTCAGGCGTGAGGTAGCGGAGATTAGTCCGTTCCCGCAACACTAGTCGGGGATCATTGCGTAAAGACCAAGCCACCTGCCCATAGCCCACATCAATGCCGTATACCCGTGTTGCTCCCCGCTCCAGCAAGTACCCCGTAAACCCCCCCGTAGAAATGCCGCCGTCCAGACAGACTCGATCGGTTACCCTGACGCCAAACGTCTTTATTGCTCCTGCTAACTTTTCTCCCCCCCGTGAGACGTACTCGTACTGCTCCTTCAGGCGAATCGATGCATCTACAGTAATTTCTGTCCCTGGCTTGTCAATTACCACCTCATCAATTAGCACCCACCCTGCCCTAATTACCCGCTGGGCTTGTTCGCGGGAGGCAGCTAAACCCCTCTTCACCAGTAGTACATCCAGCCTTTCCTTCACCCTTGCCCACGATCGGTGTAGATACGGTAAGCCGCGACTGCCAAGATACAGTTACCCACCAAGGTCAAACTTGCCTGTAAAGTTACCAGCCATTCCATACTGGGGTCATTGTCAAATAGATGCCAGATACAAGCACACAACGCACCAAACAAAGCAGGAATCATGCCCCCTGCCAGGGGACGTAACCGATCGGACTGCCAGAGGATGGCGATCGCTACCATCCACTCTATAACACTGGAAATGTGAATCACCCAGGTGGGCAAAGAGAGCGCATGCATACAGCTAAACCGCTACCCCTCTCCCAGCTAGGAGAGAGGCAAAAAATTAGGCAGTAGCTTTGGCAAGATTTTCCGCCACAAAATCCCAGTTGATTAGGTGATCGAGGAAAGTCTGGGCATAGTCAGGACGGCGATTTTGGTAATCCAGGTAGTAGGCGTGTTCCCACACATCCATTGTCAGGAGGGGGATTTGATTTTGGTGGAGGGGGTTTTCGGCATTGAGGGTCTTGGTGACCTTGAGCTTACCATCTTCCAATACCAGCCATGCCCAACCACTGCCAAATTGACCGACACCAGCAGCTTTGAACTGCTCCTTAAATGCCTCGAAACTGCCGAAGTCAGCTGTGATTTTATCTGCCAGAGCACCCGTAGGCTGCCCGCCGCCATTGGGTTTCATACAGTACCAGTAGAAGGTGTGATTCCACACTTGGGCGGCATTGTTGAAGATGGCAACTTTACTGGCATCCCCTGCCGTAGCTTTGATAATTTCTTCTAGGGACTTATCTTCTAAGTCAGTGCCCTTGATCAAATTGTTCAAATTGTTGACATAGCCCTGGTGGTGCTTGCCATGATGGAAGCTGAGGGTGTTAGCGGAAATGTGGGGTTCGAGGGCGTTTTGTTCGTAGGGCAACTTGGGAAGTTCAAAAGCCATTACTTTTCCTCTCAATAATCAGGCATGAGACGTAATTGATGATCCCACGAACTGTACTCTTCCGCAATCTCTCCTGGGACATGTCACTTGTCAACGGGGATCGCGCGATAGCCCCATATCCCGCGGCAGTAATTATTCAGTTCCTGGGTAGTACTATTGATGTTAGCGGTGAGAGTCTGCAAGTCAGGTAGATGGCGGTCAATGACGTAGGGGTCACCCACTAGTTGTCCCTCCCTAATGTTTCTAAAGACTCCTGCCACTGCTTGCAAGTCTGTGACCAATCTGGTCTGAATTCTTTGCAAGGTTTCGTCTGCCAAATTAAGGGCACTGATGTCCGTTGCTAGTTTGGTACTAAGTTCCTGGGCAATAGTAGCGTGGTTGATTTTGGGTGTTTTTTGACTGTGCCAGCTGGTGTAAAGCTTACTAAATACTCGGCATTCTACACCCCGCCTTGGATTTTGGGCAGCACTACTAGGAAAAGGCAAAATCACAAGCAAGGCTAAGAGTAAAAGCAGGGTAGGATAAAGAGTCTTCATATAGTTCCCTTGTCGTTACAATAAATCTATCGCTGTGAGAGGTACTATGGCTGAGCTACGGAGTCGTGTTGTCACCCAGGGCATCCACCGTTCCCCTAATCGCGCCATGATGCGGGCAGTGGGGTTCAAGGACGAAGACTTCACCAAACCGATCGTGGGAGTTGCCAACGCCTACAGCAATATTACCCCCTGCAACATGGGAATTAACGAACTGGCACTGACAGCTATGGCGGAACTGCGCAGCAGTGGTGCTATGCCCCAGATGTTCGGCACGATCACCATCAGTGATGGTATCTCCATGGGTACGGAGGGGATGAAATACTCCCTAGTCTCCCGCGATGTGATTGCGGACTCGATCGAGACGGTATGTAATGGCCAATCCCTGGATGGACTGTTAGCGATCGGGGGTTGTGACAAGAATATGCCAGGGGCGATGATTGCCATGGTGCGCATGAATATCCCTGCGATCTTTGTCTACGGGGGCACGATCAAGCCTGGGAACCTCAACGGCAAGGATTTAACGATCGTCAGTGCCTTTGAAGCCGTGGGGCAGTACAGTGCAGGCAAGATTACCGAGGAAGAATTACTGGCAATTGAGCGCAAAGCTTGTCCTGGGGCTGGTTCCTGCGGGGGGATGTATACAGCCAACACCATGTCTTCCCTGTTTGAGGCTATGGGGATGAGTTTACCCCGTTCCTCAACCATGGCAGCGGAAGATGCCGAAAAAAGAATTAGCACAGGGGAGTCAGCCCGCGTACTGGTGCAAGCGATCGAGAAACAAATCCTGCCCCGGGATATTGTCACCCGTAAAGCCCTGGAAAATGCCATTGCTGTTTTGATGGCGGTGGGGGGATCGACCAATGCTGTATTGCACCTGTTAGCCATTGCCCACGCGGCGGAAGTGCCTCTAACGATCGATGACTTTGAAACTATCCGCGCCAAGGTGCCTGTTCTCTGCGATTTGAAACCCTCAGGGCGCTATGTGACTACAGACTTCCATCGGGTAGGGGGTGTACCCCAGGTGATGAAAATGCTTTTGTCCCAGGGCTTAATTCACGGCGATGCCCTGACAATTACGGGAAAAACGATCGAGGAAACTCTCGCTGACATTCCCGTTGACCCCGACCCCAACCAGGATATTATTCGTCCTTTTCATTACCCCCTTTACAACTCTGGGCACATCACTATCCTTAAGGGCAATTTAGCGGAAGAGGGAGCAGTAGCTAAAATCAGTGGTGTCAAGAATCCTGTAATTACTGGTCCAGCGCGGGTATTTGACTCAGAGGAGTCCTGTTTAGCAGCGATCTTGGCAGGGCAGATCAAACCCGGTGATGTAATCGTCATTCGCTATGAAGGTCCCAAGGGCGGTCCAGGGATGCGGGAAATGCTCTCTCCCACCAGTGCGCTGATTGGTGCTGGTTTGGGTGACTCCGTGGGCTTGATTACTGATGGCAGGTTCTCTGGTGGCACTTACGGCATGGTAGTTGGTCATGTTGCTCCAGAAGCCTATGTAGGTGGCACGATTGCTTTAGTAGAAGAAGGAGATTCCATCACGATCGATGCCCATCGTCGCCTGTTACAACTCAATGTCAGTGCTGAAGTCCTCGCCCAACGCCGTCAGAACTGGAAACAGCCCCCCCCCCGCTATAGGAGAGGTGTCCTAGCTAAATATGCCAAACAGGTCTCTAGTAGTAGTTTGGGAGCGGTAACCGATCGGTTTGACGAATAGTGGGTGTTAGGGCAGTAGAGCGCCTGGGAAAACTCTATCTATCATAGATACAAAGCCCCCGGTTGCCACAATGCTGATAGAAAGACTGCCCTCCAGTGCGGAACTGCCCTGCTCCGACGATACCCCCGTGGATAATGAAGACCAGAACCTTATCCCCAACATCCTCCTGTTCAGCCTCCTGCAGTACTGGCACGATCGGGAAGACTGGTTTTTTGCCGTTGACATGGGCATATATCATCCCAGCCAACCCCGCACGCCAATTGTTCCCGATGCCTTTCTCTGCGTAGGAGTACCACGCCGCAGGGGAGGTAAATCCCGTTTGAGTTACGTGCTGTGGGAAGAAGACAACATAGTGCCCGTGCTGGTGATAGAGATGGTATCCCAGACACCAGGGGGAGAATACAGCCGCAAGATGCAGGTATACCAGAGTATGGGAGTGTTGTACTACGCGATATACAATCCGGAGTACTGGCAGCGGGACAGGCGGGAGCCGTTTATGGTGTACAAGCTAGTTGGTGGGGAGTATGAGGTGCAGGGGGGTGAGCCGGTGTGGATGGCAGAGGTAGGCTTGGGGATAGGCAGGTGTTGGGTGGGGGCGAGGGAGCAGTTGAGCTGGTTTGATGGGGCGGGAAACCGCATTTTGAGTTTGGAGGAGTTGTTGGCCAAGGAACGGCAGGAGAAAGAAGCAGAGCGCAAAGCAAAAGAGAAGCTAGCCCAATATCTCCGCTCCCTTGGCATTGACCCTGACCAGCTTATGTAGAAAACTCCCCGGGCAGGATTCGAACCTGCGACCAATCGGTTAACAGCCGACCGCTCTACCGCTGAGCTACCGAGGATTGACAACAGAACTCAATTATACTTGAATCCCCACGACATGCAAGGGGTTTACCTACGATTCCGTACTTTGTAAAAAGTTTTGAGGCTATCTGTATCACCGACAAAGCGCCAGTGCCAAGGTTCATACATCACTCCCTGGGGATTGTTGGGGGGGAAGGATAACTCAAAACCATAGCGAGCAGCGTTGTGGCGGAGCCATTGGTAAGCCTCAGTTTGGGCAAAGGTTTCTGCCAAATCAGTGCTGGGGTTGTCACCATCCCCGATGTCAATCGCGTAACCAGTGTGATGTTCACTGTAACCAGGGGGAGCACTGACTTTCGCCCGTTCGGCGGGAATTTGATTGCGTTCTTGTCCAATACCAAAGAATAAATGTTCCTGCTCCTCCTTCGATCGGTAACCGGACAGAGGAACGAGGTTGATACCTACAGCCTTGGCATCCCTTTGCATGCGCATAAAATTCTGGGCAGCAGCTCGGCGTAGCTTTAATTCATAGCCATCGGCAGCTATGGCGATCGTGACCAAGTCGCTGGCGGGGGCTTCATCATAGGCATAGTGCCCGAACAAGGTATCTGGCGCAGGTAGGGGAGCAGGCACGGGCTTAATCTGGGTCGGTTGGGACTTTGGAGTGCGACTGGGAGCAGAGGCAGTCGCCAGGAACAGGGGGAGAGAGAGGGTAAACCCCCCCAAGGCATACATCCAGCGGGGCAGATTGCTCACGTTTTGCAGGAGGGATACCCACTTCTTTTTGGCTACCTTGAGATGTCGTGCCAGCGGTTGCCGCGGTGCAGAAATTCCCTTGCTCATAGTCCTCCCCACAAAAACTTGCGCTAAATATAACCAGCTCTTAACCGAATGGCAAGGGGGGGCGGTATGGCAAATAACAATTGACAAAGAAGATTTTGCTACAATTTTGCCCTAGCTTTAACTAACACTATGGAATTTGCCCACCGTCTCGACCAAATTACTCCCTCCCTCACCTTATCTATTGCGCAACAGGCTGGCGAGCTCCGTCGGCAGGGAGTTAGGGTATGGGACTTGAGTGCAGGGGAACCAGATTTCGATACGCCCCCTCCCATCAAAGAAGCGGCTATCCAAGCACTGCAGGCGGGCAAGACTAAATACGGTCCTGTGGCAGGCATACCAGAGCTAAGGCAGGCAATTACCGATCGCCTACGTCAAGACTATAACCTGCAATATAGCCCTGAGCAAGTAATTGTCACCAATGGCGGGAAGCAAGCCCTCTACAACTTAATGATGTGTTTGCTCAATCCAGGAGAAGAAGTAATCATTCCCAGTCCCTATTGGGTGAGCTATCCGGAAATGGTGCGGTTGGCGGAGGCAAAACCTGTATTTTTACCTACGACCTGGGAACGGGACTATAAAATTACACCTGCTCAATTGGCAGAAGCTATCACTCCTCGCACTAAGTTGTTTGTCTTCAACTCCCCCGCTAATCCGACAGGGAGTGTCTATAGTCCTGAGGAAGTAGCAGCTCTGGCTGAAGTCCTAGAAGCCCATCCCCATGTATGGGTGGTGGCAGATGAAATTTACAGTCAAATTGTCTATCCCCCAGCTGTCCACCGCAGTATTGCTCACTATTTACCCGATCGGACGATGCTGGTGAGTGGGTTTGCTAAAGCCTATGCCATGACGGGGTGGCGAGTGGGATACCTGGTAGGCAATCGGGAAATCATCAAAGCAACAGCTATGCTGCAGGGGCACAGTACCTCGAATGTCTGTACCTTTGCCCAGTATGGTGCCCTCTATGCTGTGACGGGAGACCAAGGGTGTGTAGCACAAATGCGTCAATCCTATGCCGAGCGTCGCCACCTTGCCTATAAATTGCTGTCAGAAATGGAGGGCTTGCGCTGCCCCTTGCCCCAGGGAGCATTTTACCTGTTTCCTGACATCACCCAGACAGGCTTGGGGTCTCTGGAATTTTGTGAGCGCTTGTTGCGGGAAAAGCAGGTGGCATTAGTGCCGGGTATTGCCTTTGGCGCGGATCAGTGTGTCCGCCTTTCCTATGCTACAGACCCCACCACGATCGCGGAGGGGTGTCAGCGGGTACAGGAATTTGTGTCTAGTTTACTCGCCCTGCAGGCGTAGCAAGAGATAACCCAAACCTACACCCACCATAACTAGCACTACAGACAACACAGCGGCATTGGCAAATTCACCCATAAATTTTTCCTCTCCCTAAGCGTACGCCCCATTCTATCAAAAGAAAGATTAAATATATGCTCCCCTATCAAGTTACTATAAAGAACATGAATCGCTGGTTAGCTACAGCTTTATTTCTATCCCTATCCCCCTCGGTATGGGGGGCAGAGCTACTACCGCAAGTAAGAGCCACCATCCTTGCCATTGAGCAAAGCGCTAATGAGCGCAACCTGGATCGTCTTTTGAGTTATATTGCACCTGAGTTCCAGACCAGTGATGGTATGAACGCCGAGCAATTGCGGGCACATCTGCAAACCCTATGGGGTCGCTATGGACAGATGCAGTACCGCACCACGGTTGAAGGCTGGGAGGAACGGGAGGGGAATTATCTCATCAAAACGACAACGACAATTAGGGGGTGGCAGCCGCGAGACAGGGATGACTTTACCCTAGAGGCAAAAATTAGCTCCGAGCAGACCTATCGCTGGCAAAACAACCGCTGGCAGATGGTAAGACAAAATATCTTGGCAGAACGGAGTGTACTGAAAGCGGGGGATGACCCGCCCGCGGTGGAACTACGCTTGCCCACAGAAATTGGCGTAGGACGTAACTACACCGTTGATGCTATTGTCACCCGCCCCCTGGGCAACAGCTTTGTCCTAGGAGCTATTCTGGAGGAACCTGTCAACAGCGGCAACTACCTGAAGGAACGATCGGTAGATTTAGCGCCTCTACGGGCAGGGGGGATATTCAAAATTGGCAGTGCTCCCTTCCAGGAGGGACAGCGATGGATTTCGGCGGTTTTGGTACAGGAGGGGGGGATTACGATCGTCACCCAACGCCTCAAGGTGAGTAGAAACTTCACGGGCAACCAGTATACCCCTCTACCGGATTTACCAACTAACCGCCGCTTACAACCCAAAGAACCAAGGAATCTATGATTACAGACATCGATCGGGTTAAAGTACTAAGTGAGGCCCTGCCCTACATCCAACAATTTGCTGGGCGGGTGATGGTAATCAAATACGGTGGGGCAGCCATGAAAGACCCCAGCCTGTCTCAGACGGTTATGCGGGATATTGTTTTATTAGCCTCGATGGGCGTACGACCGGTGGTGGTACATGGGGGCGGTCCGGAGATCAACGTGTGGTTAGAGAAACTGGGAATTGAGCCGCAGTTCCTCAACGGTTTGCGGGTAACGGATGCCGCCACGATGGAAGTAGTAGAAATGGTCTTGGTAGGCAGGGTCAACAAAAAAATTGTGGAGCTAATTAACCTAGAAGGTGGCTCTGCCGTGGGTTTATGTGGCAAGGATGGCAATATTATCAAGGCACGCTCCCAGGGACGGGAGGAAATTGGCTTTGTGGGAGAAGTCAGTGCCATCAACACCCACCTCCTAGAAGCCTTGATTAAGGGGGGACATATCCCAGTAATTTCCAGCGTGGCATCGGATGAGACGGGGCAAGCCTACAATATCAATGCAGACACCGTGGCAGGGGAAATTGCTGCAGCCCTGGGGGCAGAAAAACTGTTACTCTTGACTGACATTTCCGGCATTTTACGGGATTACCGTGACCCCTCTACCCTAATTCGCAGTTTGACCATAGGGGAAGCGCGGGAATTAATTCAGCAGGGTATAGTCAGTGGGGGGATGATTCCTAAGGTGCAGTGTTGTGTACGTTCCCTAGCCCAGGGAGTACGAGCTGCCCACATCCTAGACGGTCGGGTACCTCATTCCATCTTGTTGGAAGTGTTCACGGACAGTGGGATTGGTACGATGATTTACTGAATATAAAGGCGCTCACAACAGCAGCGGCAACTACGGGAGCAGTAACGGCACTTAACACTGCTGCCCCTAGGGACATGGGTTGCCAACCCCAGTCCTGTGCCCTCTTAACTTCTGCTTCTGTCCAACCGCCCTCCGGTCCAGTCAGTAAAACTATGTCCCCTACCTCTGGTAAGTCAGCTAGAAGACTCGCCAGGGGGGGAGCGGCAGTAGTGACACCGATAAATTTATGGGGCAAGTTGTGGGCAAGGAAACTATCCAGTGCCACAGGTGCGTGGACTAGGGGAACAAAGCTACGGCAGGCGAGTTCAGCTGCTTCCTGGGCAATTTTTTGCCACCTCTCCCGCTTGTGGTCACTGGGGTGCAGGAGAGTCCGCTGGGAGATAAGGGGGGTAATACTAACTACTCCCACTTCTGTGGTTTGTTTGATGATGGTTTCCATACCTGTGCCCTTAGGCATAGCCACGCCCAGGTGAATTTGTCGCAGTAGTTCCCTAGTATTTTCTAGCCGAGCCAGGAGAATGCCCCTGTTGCCCTGCAATTGTGCTCTCCATCTGTCCCCCTTACCATTCATCACTACAAATTCTGCCCCTGTTCCCAACCGCAACACCCGCTGCAGATAGTGCAACCGATCGGCAGGCAGGACAAAACTATCTCCCACTTGTCCAGGGGGGAGGGAAACTGTTATACGGGGCAATTGACTGTCCATAGAAACAATTGTTAAAATGAGGAGCTTATTTTAATAAGATTTAGCTATGGCGAGACGTTGTCAACTGACGGGGAAGAAGGCAAACAATGCTATCAGTATCTCTTTTTCCCACAAGTGCCACAAGCGACTGCAACAGGTCAACCTCCAGCCCAAAAAGGTTTGGTGGGCGGAAGGGAAACGCTATGTCACTCTGCGCCTGTCCACCAAGGCTATCAAAACTCTCTCCAAAAAGGGTCTATCTACCTTTGCCCGTGAAGCTGGTATCGACCTCAGTAAGTTTTAAGTGCACATTGGCATTGTCGGGCTAGGTCTCATCGGTGGCTCCCTAGGTCTGGACTTGCGCTGCCTGGGCTATCGGGTCTGGGGTATGAGTCGACGGGAGAGTACCTGTCAACAAGCATTGGCGCGGGGTGCTATCGATACCTACTATCACCTGGGGTCTCCCCTCCCCGCCGATACGGACATACTAGTTCTCTGTACTCCCCTCGATCGTATTATCCCGACCCTGGTGGAGTTAGTGCCCTACCTGCCGGCAGACACGATCGTTACAGACGTGGGTTCCGTCAAAGCTCCTATAGTCAAGGCAGCAATGTCCCTATGGTCAGGGTTTGTGGGCAGTCACCCCATGGCAGGTAACAATAACACGGGCATTGGCGCAGCCCAAGGGGGGTTGTTTCGCGGTCGTCCCTGTGCGGTGATAGCTGAGGCGGGCAATGAGTTAGGGGAGTTAGTCGCTGACCTATGGCGCAGGGTAGGGATGACTATTTATTTTTGTGGCGAGGAGGAACACGATCGGGCAGTTGCCTGGATTAGCCATTTGCCAGTGATGGTAAGTGCCGCTTTGAACCTAGCTTGCGATCGGGAAGCCAACTGGGCAGTAAAAGTTTTAGGGGAAAAACTAGCTAGCTCTGGTTTTGCTGACACTAGTAGGGTAGGTGGTGGCAATCCTGAATTGGGACGGCTGATGGCACAGCTGAACCGCGAAGCACTCCTCCTTGCCCTCGATCACTACCAAGCCAGTTTACAGTCAATTAGGCAAGCAATTGAGACTAATGCCTGGGCAGAACTAGATAGCCTCCTTAGCCATGCCCAAGTCTGCCGCCAACGGTATCTACCCCCTAGTCAAACAACTGTTCAATAGGGCTTCAATTGTCATCGCTTCCTGTCTGCCGTCTTGCAACCACTTCACCTGCAGGGTCTGATTCTCCGCCTCACTGTCACCGAGAATAATAGCCGCCTTGGCGCCACTCTGGTCTGCCCGTTTCAGTTGTTTATCGAATTTTGCCCCCGTCAAATCCAGCTCCACCCGTACTGCCGCCTGACATAACTTCTGCCACACTACCAAGGCGTAGGCTTCAGCCTTTTCCCCCCGCGAAACAATGTAAAAATCTGGGGCAGGGGGGGTAAGGGTCTGACGACTTTCTAGGAGTAAAATCAAGCGCTCCAAGCCCATTGCCCAGCCAACCGCAGGAGTCTCTGGTCCCCCCAACTCGCCTACCAACCGATCGTAACGCCCGCCGCCACAGACAGCAGACTGGGCACCCAAGTCTTGGGATTGAATCTCAAAGGCTGTATGGGTATAGTAGTCCAAACCACGCACCAGCCGCGGATCAAGGGTATATTCCACCCCCAGTTCTGTTAGCAGAAACTGTACCCGCTCAAATCGCCGCCGCGACTCTCCCTGCAGATAATCTAGGATACTGGGCGCAGACTGACAGATAGCTTGGGTTTTAGGGTCTTTGCTGTCCAAGATGCGTAGCGGATTACGATCAAGACGCTGTTGGGAATCCGCATCGAGGTCGGCGCGGTAGGGGTTGAAGTAATCCACCAGAGCCTGGCGGTATAGGGCGCGATCGGTGCTATCGCCGACGGAATTGAGGGAAACTACCAGTTCCTTTAGCCCCAGAGTTTGCAGAATTGTGTAAGCCAGGGCAATCACCTCCGCATCGGCGCGGGGATCACTACTGCCCAATAGCTCTACCCCCAGCTGGTGAAATTGCCTCTGTCTGCCTTTCTGGGGGCGTTCATAGCGAAACATTGGTCCCATATACCACAGACGCTGTACTCCCCCATGGAGTTTATTTTGGATATAGGCACGTACAACCCCCGCTGTCCCCTCCGGTCGTAAGGTTACCGATTCCTCTCCCTTGGTGAGGAAGGTGTACATTTCCTTGTTGACAATATCTGTGGTTTCCCCAATGCCCCGCGCAAATAACTCGGTGACCTCCAGAATGGGAGTACGAATTTCTACATAGCTCCGTCGTTGTAATATCTCCCTTGCCACCTGCTCTAGGTGTTGCCAGTAGTAAATCTCGGCACCGTAAATGTCTTTAGTGCCCCGCAGGGTCTGGATCATAAGTACAGCGAAAATTACCGTAATGGTGGAGAATTTTTTGCAATAATGCCTCCTGCAGGGGCGGCAGGACAGGCAGCACGATATTGATTCCTCCTACCTGACTAGCATTGTAGTCAAACCGATCGGTGCGTGGCGCTAACAACTCCACCTGCACCCCCTCAATTTGGCTGAGGTGAGCGGCTAACTCGCGGTACATGGTCAAGGGTAGGGGTGGGTCATAAATCACTTGCCAGTTCATGTTCCCGGTTTAGATTCATTCCCCACCTGACTAGAGGGCTTGGGCAGGGGACAGCAGTTGAAGCCATCAATACAGATTTTGCCCCACTGCATTGCCCAACGGACCAAAGCGACGCGATTGTGGGTGCGGGTTTTGTCCAAGATATTGCTGATGTGATTATCTACAGTGCGTTTACTAATCGCCAGTTGCGCCGCTATCTGTTCATTACTCAAGCCGGACGCTACCAGCTCAATCACTTGGATTTCCCGATCGGAGAGGGCAGGGGTACGGAAGTCAGAGTTATCAAGGGTCTGCATGGCGAGGTAGGTATATCTCTGGACTCCTCTATAGTATCAACTCCGGGGATCAATTGGGACGGGGAATTTTAGAACGGGGATCGCTCATGGTGCCATGATTTCATCACGATCGAACTCTAGGGCTGCCAGCCTAGGTTGCCATAGAGGAAATTCACCCCACTGCTGGTACAAACTTCCCAGCACTGCCTCCTGGGCACGGTGAAAGATGGCAATATCCCCCTCCCCCCGATTAATGAGAGCAAACCACACCGTTCCCTGTTTCTTTGTCTGGATGATCCCTGCTAAGCTACTGACATCACTGAGTGTTCCTGTTTTTAGGACAGCACTGGCGTTGAACCTACGGTCTTGAATAGTGCCACAGCGACAATTCCCCATGGGAAAGAGGTCAGCTAAACTGAGACCTTGGCTCCTGGCTTGTTGCTGAGTTGCTAACAAAAGGGCTACTACTCCCCTAGGGGAAATCTGATTTGCCTGTCCCAACCCCGACCCATTCACTAGCCTGATCTCTAGCCGCGAAAGCCCTGTTGCTGCTACCAGTTTATCCGTCACCTTTTGTGCTCCCCCCAGATTTGCCATGAGCACATCCGCAATAACATTATTGCTATAAATATTCATCTGCTTGAGAATGTACCACAGGGGCAACGATCGGTGTTTGAGCAATACCCTACCCCTAGCCTGGGGCAACAGCCTGACTCCACCCTTGATAGTAATCTGAGGACGGGGTGTACCCGCTGGGAGAGTTTGGTACTGGGTGAGCACTTCTCCCTGCCACTGACTGCTATCGATTGCCTGACGGAATAACTGCGCTGACTCTAAGCGATCGGTGGTGAAATTCATATAAAAACCAGGGGTCACCACTAAATCCCCTGTCACCTGCCTGATACCCAGAGTTTGTAGTTTATTGCCAATTCTAATCCCATCCTCCCACACAAACAGAGGGTCACCGCCCCCCACAATAATCAAATTCCCCTGTAGCGTATCCCCCACTAACTGACCATCGGTAGCAATTTGGGTAATAAACTGGGACTGACTGTGCCAGGTGCTCAGTACCGCCAAGGTAGTAGCAATTTTTGTCAGAGAAGCCACTGGTAAAGGTTTGTCTCCTTGGTGACTAGCAAGTAGCTCTCCCTCCTGGCTCTGAATCCACACCCCTTGCCCCGATCGGGGATAGCCATACCTCTCTAACGTAGCCAGATGCTGCTCCACCGCTCGCCCTGCCACAGAATCAGACACTCCCTGAGCCAACACAGGGGACATAGTTTGTAGCAGAACCACAGGTAAACGATCGGGGAATCTATACCACAGCCATAGTGCCAGTAGACCCCACATCCCCTAGCCCACTGTCATGGTTTCCGTCTGCTCCTCTTCTACCGCACTGGGAATGTCCTCTTCATTAATTTCATTAATAGGCGGTTCTGGTTCTGCCATAGCTGGTGGTACCTCCACCCCTGCCGCTGCTAAACGCAGCTGTTCTCTATATTTCGCTGCCATTTCTTCCGCCTTAGCATAAACCAGCTTGGGATCACGCACCATATCCCCTGGCTCTGCCTCTAGTTGCTTCGTAGAGAGAGAAATTCTACCCCGCTCTGAATCCAGGTCAATGATCATCACCTTGACCTCATCGTTGACATTGAATACATTGTGGGGCGTCTCGATGTGTTCGTGGGAAATTTCTGAAATATGCAACAGCCCACTGACCCCACCAATATCGATAAAGGCGCCGTAGGGCTTGATTCCCCGCACTACCCCCTCTACCACTTCGCCGATTTCCAATTTGTTCATCTTTCGCTCTACTAGAGCGCGGCGGTGGCTCAAGACCAGACGGTTTCTTTCCTCATCTACCTCTAAAAACTTAAGGGGCAACTCCTCCCCCACTAACTCTTCCTTTGGCTTGCGCGTACTGATGTGGGAGCCAGGGATAAAACCCCGCAATCCTTCAATCCGCACTAACGCTCCCCCTCGGTTAGTAGAAAATATCAAAGAGCGAACGGTGGCATCCTCCTTCTGTAGCTGTCGCACCCGCTCCCACGCCCGCATGTACTCAATCCGCCGAATTGACAGCGTCAGTTGCCCTTCCTCATTTTCATCTGCCAGAATAAAAAATTCCCTTGTGTCGTTGTTCTTGAGCACTTCCTCCGGACTGTCCACCCGATTGATGGACATCTCCTGCAGAGGGATGAAGGCAGCCGTCTTCGCTCCAATGTCAATCAGCGCCCCCCTCGGTTCAATACTAAAAACAGTCCCCGCCACAATATCCCCTGGGCTAAAACGGTAGTCATAGCGATCGAGGAGAGCGGCAAAGTCTTCGTGGGTGAACCCCACATCGGGGTGTTTAGCTGTTTTTTTCTTGTTCCGAGTAGTTGGCATAGTATAGTGTTCTCAGGCTCCGTTCAGAAATATATGGGCACAGGAACATTATACTAACACAGACAGGAGGAGTTGGCAAACTAAGTTACCAGGATTAACGATCGGTCTTCTAGCATAACCAGAATTTGGAGCAGACTTGTGGCAGTTTGTTGGGGGGTGCGGGGTTGCAGAGTCAGGGGATCGAGGGGGCGTAGTTTTGACCACATTGCCACTAACTCCGGAAAAGGCAGGGGTTTCTCCCACAAGTGATACAACAATATACAGGGATCGACATGCATGCTAATCAATTCTGGGCTAGTGGCAGAGAAGTATTTATTGAGGGGTAGGGGAGTGGACTTGACAATTGCTTCTTGGAGTGCTTCTCGCAAATTAATCTGGGGGGAAAACCGTAGGTCTTGGATCACAGGATTAACCTGTACTGTTTTGGTCTCCCATTCCTCCAGGGACAGCAGGGAAGGGTAGAAATAAGTAGTCGGGGTATCTTTGTGACTACACCAGAAATCGAACAGGCGATTAGCAGGATGAATCAACTCAAACAGGTGCAACATTTGCGGCTCTGTTGCTGACTCCAGGAGGAGAGAAAATTCTTCTGGTAATTGCTTATAGTCGTCAAACAGTTGAAATAAGTTCCAGAATTGCCAATTTGTAGTACTGATAAACTCCAAATCAGCCTGCTCCAGGAGAGCAAAAGTTTCTGGCACTGTAAAGGCCTTATCCCCTTGCAAAATTAGATTCGCAGTTATGTACTCATCAGATTTATCACTAGCCTCCCAAGAAGACCGTAGGGCAGTATTGGGTTTCAAACACTCGATAAAGCTCCTCGTCAATTCAATACTGGTTTTCAAGGAACAATCATCCATTACCCCGAGGAATTTGAATAGCTCCTGTATGCGCAGATACTCCCATCTTTGATACCGATTGTGTACGTTGGTACGAATGATGCCCTCGGGCTTAAGTACCGCTTTCATCGCTTTTAGTCCTGCTAGGGGGTCAGGTAGGAGGTACAGGGTCTCATGGCAGTTAATATAGTCAAAACTTTCTCCCAGTTGTGCCAAATCCTCCGCTGACATAACTATAAACTTGTGCTCTTTATAGCCATGATGCGCAAAGCGTGCCTGGGCTACTTCCACTGATTTAGGGGATAGGTCAACCCCCGTTAGGCTGATCCCAGGATTTGCCTCCACAAGCCGAAGAGCAACATAACCAGAGCCGCAGCCCACATCCAGGACTTTCATGCCCTCTGTACTAACTAGTTTTTGATACTTGCGATAAAAAGGTGTGATCAAAGACCAGCGATACAAGTCATTTAAGTCATTACAACCTTTTTTGTCCAAGGGCACATCAGGGTAGGGACCTTCGTCAAAATGCCTCTTGACTTGCTCTATAACGTCGCTCATAAAATTTGGTCGCTACATGTGCTTTATTTTGCCCTAAAACCCAGTACAACTGATCAAAAAAAATGGGGAGCATTGTTGCCCCCCATCCATACATTACTAATCACCGCCTTAGAAAGTAAAGGTCGTGCGCAGAGACCCGATCGTTATCGTGCTGTTCTCGCTGTTGTTGTTGGGGTTGAAGATAAACTGCAAGTCGGGAGTAATCGTGATATTGTCAGACACAGGAATGCGGTAGAAGACTTCCAAATTGGTCTGAGTAGTGTTACCGACTTTACTCTCAATAAAGGGTTGACCTACAGCAATCCCCAGCAGATCGTTGCGACGGAACAACTCTGGAAAAGCAAAGCCTGCCATCCAGGTTTGCGGAGAGATGCTATTGCCCGTTGCATCTTTGTTGACAAAGTTGGACAGGAATTGGCTAGCAGCAATCTGTTGGGCACGGGTATCGATCGTGCCGAAGCCATAGCGCCCGAAAATGGCTACTTTCTTGGAGAAAGCGTATTCAAAGTTGACTACTCCTGTGTTGATCGTGGCATTGCTGACAGAAGCATTGTTGTATAGTAGGCGGAGCGCAAAATTTTTAATATTGCCGTCCTTGTCCCTGGGTGCAAACTCCAGTTCAAACGTGCCCTGGTAGGGATCGCCCGTGAGACCCCGATTGGTACGGATGTCAGCAGCATTGAGACCCGCAGTGGGGGCACTGGCATTGGCCGCTACATAGAGAGCCTTAATTGTAATATCGCCGCCACCGGGATTCCAACGTAACACTGCCCCAGAACCACTACCCACCAAAATGGCAAAGGGGCTGTTGACAAAGAAGGTACTGGAGAAATCACTGGAATTAAGGTTGGCAAAACTGTTCAAGTCGATATAGTCAAAGGGAGCCATGGCTGCTCCCAGAGTCACGTTGAAGTCCCGCCCTAGGGGGAAATCATAGGTCAGTTTGCCAAGAGCGAAGGTGTTCTTTAACCCAGCAAAGTCCTGCCCAAAGGTAGCAAATCCCAGAAAGCCCAAGTTACCAGCAGGGTTGACTGCCAAACCAGACTGTACTGCATCACCACCGATCCCGCTCTCTAGCCTTGTTACTAGCAAGTCGTTCCCTGTAAAAGAAGTATTGAAGTTGAGAACTGCCTTGGCACTAGCAATCACATTAGTGGATGTATCAGTAAAGGGAGTGCCCGTCTTGCCGTTCTTAGCCACCAAGCTCGGTCCGAAACCGCTGCTCGTACCACCTCCTGCAATAGCGAAAATCACTTCCCCCGACAGCTTAGTCGTCGTGGAAAATTGCTGCCCTTCCAGTCGTCTCACCTTACCTTCCAGGGTGTCCAAACGTCCCTTGACAGCTGCCAGCTCTGCGGCAAATTCTTCCTGCAGGCGTTGTAAATTTGCTAAGTCGTCTTTGCTAACTTTATCAGCTAAACCAGCAGCAATCAGTTCATTGACTTTGTCTAAACAGGCATTCAAACCCGCGGCAAACTCAAAGCGACTCAATGCCCGCTGTCCTCTATAGGTACGATCGGGATAGCCCTCGATACAGCCATAGCGCTCTACCAGAGATTGAAGAGCAGAAAATGCCCAATCCGTTGGCTTTACGTCAGACAGTTCCGAAACCGAGGTGACCTGTGCCACTTCCTCTGCCTTGGGTGTACCACCCTGCAATTCACTAATGCGTTCTAAAATCTTACTTGCCGGTGTGCCCACCATTTGGGCTTGTGCTCCCATCGACAATAGAACTGCCGTGCCAGCCAAACCACCTACCAATGTCCAGTTTTTTGCCATCATTCACTCCTCAAGAGTAACTCACCTTGTTATTCTACCCGCTGGTATAGCAGATAGATAGACGTGCCTAGAGGAAAATTTATCCCCCATGCCTTTGGGTCTAGGCTGTCTATAACCATACCAAACTTATCCTCTTCACGAAAGTCCCTGCTGATATTTTCTCTGCCTCAACTCTCTGCTGATTTGAACCGCCTCTGATGCAATTATTGCATTAGGTATGGGAAATTGTGGGAAGCAACTGCCTAGGCACAGTTAATCTTGTGTTTCCCTCTGCCGACTAATTCTCCTGGATTACCTAACTGGGGAGTGACAGGGGGTAAGCTTTTGTTCCTATAATGCAGGGAGAAAAACGATCGGTCTACAGCATGGACACCTTTATCTCTCCGCAACAATTAGTCAGTAACCTCAAGTGGCGTTATGCTACGAAAAAGTTTGACCCTACCCGTAAAATCCCCCTGGCAATTTGGGAAGCTTTAGAAGATAGTTTGGTTTTAGCCCCTTCCTCCTTCGGGCTGCAGCCCTGGCAGTTTTTTGTCATTCAGGACCCTGACCTCCGTCAGCAACTCCTCCCCCATTCCTTCAACCAAACTCAGGTGGTGGATGCTTCCCATTTGGTGGTGTTTGCCATCAAGATCAATTTGGATACGGAATATGCCGATCGGTATTTGCGGCGGATGGCAGAGGTGCAGGGCGTTCCCCTGGAAAAGTTAGAGAGCTTTGGCAGTATGTTAAAAGGCTTTATCGAAAAACCCCCCGTCAATTTACAGGAGTGGGCGACGAAACAGGTTTACATTGCTTTGGGACAATTTATGACGGCAGCGGCAATGCTAGGAGTGGATACCTGTCCCATGGAGGGGTTTATACCTGCGAAGTACGATGAGATTTTGAGCTTGCCGCAGCGGGGTTACCGATCGGTGGTGTTGTGCCCGGCGGGCTACAGGGCGGCTGATGATAAAAACGCTATGCGTCCCAAGGTGCGCTTTGCCAAATCTGAGATAGTGACTTACCTACCCTAAAACTATGTTGAGTTTAGTTCTATGGTTCCCTGTAGTGTGGGCAGTGTTACTAGCCTCTTTGCCCAGGGAGAAAAATGGTGTTGTGCGCAATCTTGCCCTGGGGGGAGCAACAGGTTTGCTGGGTCTCACGGGGTTTCTCTTGACTCAATTTGACCCCAGTCAAGCTAATCTGCAGCTGGAGGAAAATCTAACCTGGATTAGTGTTTTGGGTATTTCCTACCGCCTGGGGATCGATGGTATTTCCCTACCCCTAGTTATTCTCAACAGTCTTTTGATTTGGATAGCTGTTTACAGTACTCCTAAAGGGATCAGTCGCCCCCAACTCTATTATGCCCTTTTATTCTTGTTGGCGGGGGGTGTAGCAGGAGTATTTCTAGCCCAGAATGCTCTCCTGTTCTTTCTTTTCTACGAAGTGGAACTTATCCCCCTCTATTTACTGATAGCCATCTGGGGGGGCGGGCGGCGGGGCTATGCTGCTACTAAGTTCTTAATTTTCACAGCTTTATCCGGAATTCTCCTGCTGGGTGGGTGCTACGGGATCGTGGGTTTGAGTGAAAACAATTTGCCCCTCAGCTTTGACTTTGCCGATTTGCAGGCGCGTCAGTTTGCTCCCTCCCTGGAGGCTCTGCTCCTAATTATCTTTCTACTTGCTTTCGGCATTAAAATTCCCCTTGTACCCTTCCATACCTGGTTGCCCGATGCCCATGTGGAAGCTTCTACGCCCATATCGGTGTTGTTGGCGGGGGTACTGCTGAAGTTGGGTACCTACGGGCTGCTGCGGTTTGGCGTGGGGCTGTTTCCCCAGGCGTGGCATCGCTTTGCTCCTTTGCTAGCAATCTGGGCAGTAGTGTCTGTCCTCTACGGCTGTTTGGTGGCAATCACCCAAAAGGATATGAAGAAGATGGTAGCATTTAGCTCCATCGGTCATATGGGCTACATCCTGCTGGGGTTAGCCGCGGGTACACCCCTAGCAATTGCGGGAGTGACAATGCAAATGGTCAGTCATGGTCTGATCTCCGCGCTGCTGTTCCTGTTGGTGGGGGTGATTTATCACAAGTTGGGGACGCGTGACCTCGATCGTTTAAGTGGTCTCTTCAATCCCGAACGGGGGTTGCCCCTGATTGGCAGTTTGAGTGTCCTAGGGGCAATGGCAAGTGCGGGTATTCCTGGCATGATGGGTTTCGTGGCAGAGTTTTTAATTTTTCGGGGTAGTTTTCCTGTTTTCCCTGGGCAGACGGTCTTATGTATGGTGGGGAGTGGTTTAACAGCGGTTTACTTCCTGATCCTTTTGGACAAGGCCTTCTTCGGTCGTCTGTGCCAAGATAACATTCCCGCTGTCACCTGGTCAGACCGCTTGCCTAGCATTGTAATCAGCACGATCGTGGTGTTTTTGGGCATGCAACCGCAAGCCCTGTTGCGCTGGATTACCGCCACTACGCAGTCCTGGAGCATCAATTAGAATAGTAACAAAAAATTAAGTTTTGTTATGGGAACCCTACAGACAACCTGGGAGTGGCGAGGGCACAAGATTAGCTACAGAGCAGCGGGAGAGCTGGGGGACAGGGAGCGACCAGCCCTAGTGCTAATCCATGGTTTTGGCGCTTCCAGTGGGCATTGGCGGAAAAATATACCCGCCCTGGCAACAGAGGGACGAGTCTATGCCCTGGATTTACTGGGATTTGGCGCTTCCGCTAAACCTGCGCCTAGTCCGACTGTGAATTACACCTTTGCTACCTGGGGAAAGTTGGTCGTGGATTTTTGCCAGGAAATTGTGGGCACACCAGTAACCTTAGCGGGGAATTCCATCGGGGCGATCGTGGCAATGCAGGCAGCCCACTATGCTCCCTCCTTAGTGCTCAAGACCATCCTCCTCAACTGTTCTCTGCGCCAACTACACGAGAAAAAAAGAGTCCATCTGCCTTGGTACCAGTCCCTAGGTGCGCAGGTGATGCAAAATTTACTTGCTTTTCGTCCCTTTGCCCAGCTATTTTTTGCCCAGGTGCGGCAGCCCCAGGCGATTCGCCAAATTCTCCAGCAAGCCTATGCCCAAAAGAGCGCAATTACACCGGAACTGGTAGAGATGCTGCAGCAACCTGCCTATGACCCCGGTGCTTTGGATGTATTTGTGGCATTCGTGCGCTACTCCGGCGGACCGACCCCAGAAGAGCTACTAGAGACCTTACCCTGTCCCGCTGTTTTACTCTGGGGTACGGAAGACCCCTGGGAACCGATCGGTATTGCCCAAACCTGGCAAAGGTATCCCGCTGTGCAGGCGTTTATTCCCATTGTGGGTGCTGGTCACTGTCCCCAGGACGAACTGCCGCAGGTAGTCAATCCCCTGCTTCTGCAATATTGGCTAGGGCAAGAGGGGAATACCTAGACTGCGGGCGAACTGGTCATAGGCAGAGTCCAGATTATTCTGTAGCCCTGTATTGGGGTTACCAGCATAGAGACCCTGAAATTTGTAGTCTTTGTAGGCAGGGGGAATCTCCTGAGACTGAGCGATCGCCTGCTCTTTGCTTAAACCCTGCGCCTTCCAGGACAAAGCTAACTGTTCCAGGAAATTAAAGTAGGCAAACTGGGCCCGCAAAATAGACACATCCCCTACCTCCCCATGACCGGGCACCACTTTGGCATCGGGGTAGGTAGTAATTAAGCGGTACAAACTGCCCTGCCACTCTTTAATATTGCCGTCCCCTGTAAAGGGGAATCTCTGGTTAAACACCATATCCCCGGCAAACAACACCTTGGCATCGGGGACATAGACCACCAAATCCGTTCCCTTGGCATGTCCCTCTACCCGCTCGACCCGGACGCGGCGATCGCCCAACCAAAATTCTGTTTCGCTATTGATAATTACGTTGGGGGGTACCAGTTGGGGATTAGTCCTAGCCATCAGTTCTCGAATGCGCCCGCGCCCCACGATCGGAATATTCTGCTGGGCAGGCACCGCGTTGCCCCCCGTGTGGTCAGGATGGAAGTGAGTATTGATGACATAGCGAATTGGCTTATCCGTCAAGGACTTAATCGTGGCAAACAGCAGCTCCGCCAACCGGGGAGTGGGAAGAGTATCAATAACCAACACCCCTTCACTGCCAATCACAAATCCCCCATTGACAAAACAGCGATCGGGACTAGCGGGGGGAATGTCCTCTTGCCCCACCAGAGCATAAACCCCTGACCCAACCTGCTGCAATTGCAGACCTGCTTTAGCCAAATCTAACCCAGATTGTGGCTGCGACAGCACAGTCGCCCAAGTCAGCACAAAGGCTAGCATACTCAGCAGTAACGCCCCCACTCCCCTGTACCACATCCTTGCCATAGCAAATTCCCGTCAGCGATTGCCTCAAATAGTGTAGTCTATAGAGATATAATTTTTAACAGCCTATCTGTGTGAGTGACGCAATGACAGAAGAAATATTGCCAGACAACGAAAACAACGAAGAGCTGCCAGACCTCGCAGAGGAAGAAGAAATTAACATTGGTGAACTAATAGAAGTAGTAGAGGCAGCAGAGGCAGCACCAGCAGTCGTTAGCACAGAGGAACCCCAGGGGGCAGGGGAAGACTTAGAGACTCTCAAACAGAAGCACGAACAAAAGGTAGCCAATCTAACCAATCAGATTATGGAACTGACCAAGCAACTGGAGGAGAAAGACAACCAGTACAAACGCCTCTACGCTGACTTTGACAACTACCGTAAACGGACATTGCGCGAAAAGGAGGAGCAAGAAGAGCGGATTACCATCAAACTGTTGCGTAAAATTCTACCCATTGTGGACGACTTCGAGCGAGCACAACTGCAGATCAAGCCTAACAATGAGGGAGAAGCCAAAATTCACAACAGTTATCAGTCTGTCTATCGCAACTTTACGAAAAGCCTGAAAGACCTAGGGGTAGCGCGGATGCAAGTAGTAGGGCAGCCCTTTGACCCCAACTTACAGGAGGCAATTGCCCAGGAAGAGACTACGGAATACGCAGAAGGTACAGTGGTAGTAGAAGTACAACCGGGCTACATGCTAGGGGAGAAAGTGCTGCGCCATGCCCTAGTTAAAGTTGCCATCCCGCCAGCGGAAAAAGTTGTAGCCAACGAGGTGACAAATGGGTAAACTGAAAGGTATGTAAAGGCGAAACCGTAGTATGGGCAAGATCATCGGCATTGACCTCGGTACCACTAATAGTTGTGTAGCAGTGTTAGAAGGTGGGAAACCTGTGGTTATCACTAGTGCCGAGGGGGGGCGTACTACCCCCAGCATTGTGGGTTTCCTGAAGGATGGCAAAGAGCGGGTGGTAGGTCAAGTAGCTAAACGCCAGATGATTACCAATGCCGCCAACACAGTTTACAGTATCAAGCGATTCATTGGTAGGCGGTGGGATGAAACAGAAGACGAGCGCTCCCGCGTGCCCTACACTCTAACCATGGGCAAGGATGGTACGGTGGATGTAATGATTGGGGAAAAAACCTATACTCCCCAACAAATTTCTGCCATGATTTTGAGTAAGCTCAAGGAGGACGCGGAGAACTATCTAGGGGAACGGGTAACGGAAGCAGTGATTACCGTGCCTGCTTATTTTACTGATGCCCAACGGCAAGCGACCAAAGATGCGGGACAAATTGCGGGTTTGGATGTCAAGCGCATTGTCAACGAGCCGACAGCAGCTGCTCTTGCCTACGGGATGGACAAGCAGGACAAAGGGCAAAAAATACTGGTGTTTGACCTAGGGGGTGGTACTTTTGATGTCTCCATCCTGCAATTGGGAGACGGGGTATTTGAGGTAATCTCTACCTCTGGTAACAACCACTTGGGGGGAGATGACTTTGATGCCTGCATTGTCAAGTGGCTAGTAGAGAACTTCAAGGAGGAGCATGGGATTGACCTGAGGGAAGATAAAGCGGCAATGCAACGCCTACGGGAAGCAGCGGAGAACGCCAAGATAGAACTATCCCGTGCCCCTATCTCCCTCATTAATCTCCCCTTTATTGCTGTGGATGCCAGTGGACCAAAGAATTTGGAGGTGGAACTGACGCGGGCAAAATTTGATGAACTGACTGCCCATTTGGTCAAAATGACCCTAGAGCCAACTGCCCAAGCCCTCAAGGATGCAGGGTTGACGACAAAGGAAATCGATCGGATTATCCTGGTGGGTGGCTCTACGCGGATTCCTGCTGTACAGGAGGCAATTACCAAATTCTTTGATGGCAAGAAGCCGGAGCAATCTGTCAATCCCGATGAAGCGGTAGCGATCGGAGCAGCGGTGCAGGCGGGGATATTGGGGGGAGAAGTAAAAGACCTACTTCTGTTGGATGTGATTCCCCTGTCGATCGGGTTAGAGACCATGGGGGGTGTATTCACGAAGATATTGGAGCGCAACTCCACGATTCCCACCAGCAAAACCCAGATATTCTCGACGGCGGCGGACAACCAATCCACGGTGGAGATTCACATCCTCCAGGGGGAGCGGGCAATGGCAAAGGACAACAAAACTCTGGGACGCTTTGAACTAACAGGAATTAGACCAGCACCCCGCGGCGTACCCCAGATTGAGGTATCTTTTGATATAGATGCAAATGGGATTTTGAAAGTCTCTGCCCGCGATATAGACACAGGCGTGGAGCAGAGTATTAGTATTACCAATACAGGTGGGTTAAGCCCGACGGAGATTCAGAGGGCAATTATGGAAGAGGAGGTCTATCGCGAGGAAGACATGATGCGTAAAGAGATTGCCAATATGCGCAATATCTCCACTAGTTTGATTCGCAGTGTGGAGCAAATGTTGGCAGACCATGGACCTGTAGTGATTACAGAAAGTTTGCGCAAACCTGCCCAGCAAAACCTTGCCGCCTTGAAGGAACTCCTGGAGCAGGATGAAATCCAACTAGAGGAGATCAAGGAGAAACATAAGGCTCTGCAGCAAACTCTGTTTGACCTCACTCAAGCAGTGGAGCGTTACTCTCAGGTACAGCGGGTAGAAAATCCTACCAGCTAGGGGAAGTCAGGAACAACCACATTCCGTAAAAACTGGGCGCTGTCCTCTGGTAAAGATGTGTTGATGTACATACCTGTACCCAACTCAAAGCCAGCAGTGGGGCTGACTCTAGGCACGATCGAAATATACCAATGATAATATTCGGTGTCTCTTTCTCCTGTGGGACTGGAACGAATGATGAAATTGTAGTCCGGATTGCCTAAACCCCAGTAGAGGCGGGCGAGGACTTCCTTTAATACAGCGGCTAAGTCTCGCAGTTCAGAGGGCTGGGTGTTGCTAAAACAACTGAAATGGCGACGGGGGAAAATCCAAATGTGAAAAGGGGACAGAGCAGCATAGGGAATAAAGGCGACAAAATGTTCGGATAAGGTGATAATTCGTTTCTCTTTGGCAATCTCGTCAGCAATAGTATCACAAAACAAACACTGGCCATTGTCATCAAAATAGCGAATGGCAACATCAATCCGCATCCGAAAATGAAAGGGCACGATCGGTAACCCTGCTAATTGGGAATGGGGGTGCTCCAAAGATGTACCTGCCTTAATGCCGTGATTTTTGAAGATAACGATCGTTTCAATGCGCTGGTCTGCCAATATTTGGCGGTAGCGAAGTAGATAAGCGGTCAAAATTGTTTCAATCTCACTGACGGAGAAGAGAGCAAAATGACGGTTATGTTCAGGGTGCTCAATGATCACCTCATGGTAGCCAAAGCCCGTTACACTGTGATAGATACCTGTACCCGATCGGACTCTTTCTCCTACTGGTCGCAGGGCGGGGAACTTGTTGTGTACGATCCTTACCTGCCAATTTTCTCCCCCCAGCCGCAGAGTTTCGGGCGTGTTGTCTAGGTACTCATTGCCGCGGCAAAAAGGACAGTTAGCACGATAGATAGGAGGCAGCGGTGCCGGTTGGCAGTCAACAAACTCATGGGGGCGCTTTGCTCGTTCGGGGGCGAAAATCACCCAATCTTTGGTAATAATATTTTGCCGAATTTCAGACATAATCCTAATTGCCGCAGCCTACCCCCCGTAAAGTCGGTCAACTAAAGTTTAACAGGACAGTAGCAATCCTTGGCAGTTGTATAGGTCTAGCAATTTCGGCGGCGGTATAGCTCAGGGAGAGGTAGAGGACTCCCTAGGCACAAATCCACTGCTGGTTATGACTGTATCAAAGAAAACTTATTTGCTGTTAGGAGCCTGGGGAGGGATTGCTCTAAGCAGGGAATCTCATTCCTAGGAATGGTCTGGGGAGCAAGAATTAGGGGTAACTTATAACTATGCTGTAATTGCTTATGGGTTGTTCATGGTGTCAGACGTACTGGTAATTGGGGGTGGCATTATCGGCATTGCCACAGCCTGGGAACTAGCAAAGGCAGGTGTAAAGGTGTGTGTGGTAGAGCGGGGTACCTGTGGACAGGGAGCTTCCTGGGCAGCGGCGGGTATGCTGGCACCGCAAGCGGAACAACTAACAGGGGATCTACTGGCTCTAGGTATTAAAAGTCGTTCCCTCTATCCCCAATGGATCAAAGAAATCCAAGGCGTGACAGGACAATCCTGTGGTTACTGGTGCTGTGGTATCATTGCCCCTCTCTTTAATGGGGAAGCGCCCCCCTCGGAATACTATCGCGACCGATCGGCACTCCTGCAACGCCAGCCAGAATTAGGGGAGAAAGTAACAGGGGGCATGTGGTATGTCGAGGATGGACAAGTAGACAATCGTCTGTTGATGCAAAACTTGCTCCTAGCTGCCCGTCTCCAGGGAGTGGAAATTAGGGAGGGGGTCAATGTTGTTGGCTTTAACACCAATAATGGGCAGATTACCAGTGTGCAAACTCCCCAAGGGGAATTAGTGGCAGGGCATTATTTGCTCGCCAGTGGAGCCTGGTCGCGGGAATTATTGCCAGTGCCAGTGCAACCCCGTAAAGGGCAGATGCTCTCCTTCTTCGACCCCCAACGGCGACTGCAACAGGTAATCTACGCTCCTGGGGCTTATATCGTCCCCCGCCAGGATGGCACGATCGTGCTGGGGGCTACGGTGGAGGATGTGGGCTTCCTACCAGGAATTACTGCCGGTGGCATCAATAGTTTACTCAGCAACGCGATCGCAGTTCTACCATTTCTGGCTGATTTGCCGATTACAGAAACCTGGTGGGGCTTCCGTCCCTATGCCCCCAAGGAAATTCCCTTGCTGGGTGCAACTAAGTACGAAAACTTGACGATCGGGACAGGTCACTACCGCAACGGCATTCTATGGGCACCGATTACCGCCCATTTGCTTAGCCGCTGGATTCTGGGGCAAACTGCTGACCCCCTGGTACAGGAATTTCTCCCCTTCCTGCAGTCCTCAACTTAAACAATTGTTTAACTTTCCTTAATCTGTTCTTAATTGAATTGGTGATGCAACCTTAACCTGCGGGGGGTATGTTAGGGGGGTTGGCATTTATGCAGTGTAATTATGACTACCAGAACAGTAAGGTTTGCCCAATTCAATATATACACCAGCGAATTGCACAGAAGAGAGGGACAGTTTGCGGAGGTGTTATCCAACCCTGACAGCCAACAACTACGGAATGTTGCTGAGACTATTCAACGGATTAATCCTGATGTCATTTTGCTCAACGAGTTTGACTACCTAGCCAGTGACCCCCTGCGTCCTGTGCGTCTCTTCCAACAAAATTATCTCTCCCGCTCGCAAAATGGTGCTCCTCCCATTGAATTCCCCTTTGTCTATGTTGCTCCTTCCAACACTGGTATTCCCTCTGGCTTTGACTTGAATAACGATGGCAGGGTGGTCACTACCCCAGGGACAGTGGAGTACGGGAATGATGCCTTTGGCTTTGGCTTTTTCCCTGGGCAGTACGGCATGGTGGTTTTGTCCAAGTTCCCCATCGATGTCGCCAATGTGCGTACCTTCCAAAACTTCCTGTGGAAGGATATGCCCAACAACTTGCTCACCAATGACCCCACTGTGGATGACCCTGCTACTCCTGTGAATGAAAATCTCAGGGGGTTCTACAGTCAGGAAGAGATTAATGTCCTGCGTTTATCTTCCAAGAGCCACTGGGATGTACCCATTAACATCAACGGCACGATCGTTCATTTTCTGGTTTGTCACCCCACGCCTCCTGTGTTTGATGGACCGGAAGACCGTAACGGTAAGCGGAACTTTGACGAAATTCGTTTTTGGGCGGACTATATCAACCCGGCAGCTAGTAGCTACATTTACGATGATAATGGCAGGCGCGGGGGACTACCGGCAGGGCGGAGTTTTGTGATTGCCGGTGACCTCAATGCTGACCCCTTCGATGGTGATAGCTACAATAACGCTGCCCGCCAATTGACAGAAAATCCCCGCATCAACAATCGTGTCATTCCCTCTAGCTTGGGGGGGCTGGAAAACGGGGAAGATGGCGGTGTCAATGACCTGCATCGGGGTGACCCCAGATTTGATACTACAGACTTTAACGATCGTCCTGGCGGTCCTGGCAATTTGCGCATTGACTATGTGTTGCCCTCTGCGGATTTGAGTATTCGGCGGGCGGAGGTGTTCTGGCCCCCCAGCAATGACCCCCTCTTCCGTTTGGTGGGTTCCCGCGGTGATGCGTTTAGCCCCTTTAGCATTGATCTGCAACCTACGTCTGACCACAGTGCTGTGTTTGTCGATATTGATGTGCCCATAGGTCCTGGGGGAGCGCGGAATACAGTCACAAATTTACGGTTTATTGGGCAGGCGACTTTCTTTGGGCGCAGTCTCGATGTAGCAAACACTGAATTTGCAGGGATTTCGGGTATTGCCTATGATGACCTGACCAAAACTTTCTATGCTCTCTCCGATGCCCGCACAGAAGATGAAGGACCTACTCCCCGCTTTTATACCCTCAAACTAGACCTCAACCCCACTAGCTTTGGCAATGCCAACGTTAAGTTTGGTAGTGTTACTATTCTCACTGACCCCCAAGGCAGAAATTTCGCTCCCCTCTCCCTTGACCCCGAAGGTATTGCTCTGAGTGGACGGGGTACGGTCTATATCAGTTCCGAGGGGGAAGCCAGTGCTGCTAGAGTAACAGCGCCCTTCATCAAAGAATTTGATCTCTACACGGGCAGGGAACTGCGCTCTTTACCCATCCCAGACAAGTATATCCCCAATGGCTTTGGTGCCAATCAAACCCGGGGCGTGCGCAATAACCTCGCCTTCGAAAGCCTTGCCCTTACTCCCAACGGTCGCCAACTCTATACTGCTACAGAAGGTGCCCTAGTACAGGACGGACCAGAAGCGACTGCTACTAACTCCACCCGCGCCCGCATTCTCCGCTATGACCTCCTCACGGGCAGACCCGATGGGGAATTCCTCTACGTGGCAGACCCGATTGTTTTGGCACCGACGGGAACTAATTTTGCTGTTAGCGGTTTGGTTGATCTTTTGCCGATCGATGACCGCGGCACCTTGCTGGCTTTGGAGCGCTCTTTCACAGCGGGGACACCAGGCACAGGCAATTCTATCAAGCTCTATGAAATTACCCTGGACAATGCTACTGACATCAGCCGCATTGATTCCCTCAATGCCCTCACCCCCCAACAGCTACGGGACATCAGACCTGTGGAGAAACGGTTGTTGTTAAACTTCGATAGCTTGCGCCTCCCCACCGGCTTGGATAACATTGAGGGGATGGTGTTCGGACCATTGTTGCCCAATGGTCAGCAGTCGTTGATCATTGTCAGTGACAACAACTTCAACAAGTTTAATCCCAATCCTACTCCCACCTTTACCCAAATCATGGCATTTGCCATCGATATAGGTGCGCGCTAGGAGTACCGATACCCCGCCCCAGGGCGGGGGCATTTTTTGACTAGGCAAACTGTTGTCCCAGGCTGATGGGGTCATGGACGGTAATATGTTTTTGGGAGATGGAAATCAGTTTTTTATCCCGTAGTTCGCCCAGGAGACGGGTGACTGTAACACGGGTGGAACCGATCGCTTCGGCAATGGCTTGATGGGAGAGTTTGAGGTCAATTTTGACACCCCCCTGGGGAGTCGGCTCGCCAAAGTCACGGCAGAGAATCAGTAGGAAACTGACTAAACGCGATCCCATGTCGCGGTGGGCTAGGGTCTCAATCATCATCTCTGTTTGCAGGATGCGGGAAGAGAGTCCCCGCAGTAACATCATGGGTAAATCAGGGTTTTCCTTGAGGGCAACTTCTACCTGCTCGATCGGTACAGAGATCAGCTGCACTGGCGTAAAGGCAACGGCATGGTAAAAACGATCGGAGCGATTGCCCGTAATCAGGGATAGCACGCCAAAAATGCTGTTTTCCCGCAGCAGAGCGACAGTAATTTCCTCCCCTGACTCATAGACCCGCGAGAGTTTTACTGCTCCCGATACCAGAAAATAAAACCGCTCCGCCGGATCACCGGGGAAAAAAATCGTCTTGCCCCGTTCATATTTTTCAATGGGGGTTTGACTGCCGCCAATCTCCCGAAATACATCAATCATGGGACGCTCATCACCAAACACGCCAGACCTCCAACCAGTGCAAAGAATTAAATTATGTCATGATCAATTGTGGCTAGAGTGCTAGTCTGCTAGATTTAGCGTAGCATTTTGTATTAGTCATTACCAAACACAAAGGGGAGGTAAAAGTTATGCCTGCTGTGCTAGTGCCCTTGATTGATGGGTTTGAAGAAATGGAAGCAATTACTATTATCGATGTACTGCGACGGGGTGAAATTACGGTGATTACCGCAGGGGTAAACGGCAAGGAGGTGACCGGTTCCCATCAAATTACAGTTATTGCTGATACTCTTTTGTCCGAGGTCAAGCCAGAGGAAATCAACGCTATTGTCCTACCCGGCGGTCCAGGTGTCAAAGAGCTGAAAGAAAATCAACTCCTGCGCCAGATGTTGCAGCATAATTACCGATCGGGGCAACTGACAGCGGCTATCTGTGCGGCTCCCCTGGTGCTGTCGGAGGCGGGCATTTTAGAGGGCAAGCAGGTGACTGCCTATCCCTCGGTGCAAGACCAACTACAATGCGGTAGCTATGTCACTGAAGCAGTTGTCCAGGATGGGCATCTCCTTACCAGTCGGGGACCCGGTACTGCTACCAGCTTTGCCCTGGCTCTCGTGAAATATCTGGCGGGGGAAGAAAAAGCCCGATCGGTTGCCGCAGCTATGCTGGTCACCTAGGCAGACACCTGAGCGAAACCAAGGACAGGCGCAATCGCACTTAACTTTAGTTTGGGGTGGTCATGCATCACCTGTTCTAGGTTCCATTGGTTTTTGAACAGTAAAACAGGTCGTTCCCAGCGGTCTTTCACAACCATTGTGTTGAACAATCTACCAGCAGCTTCCAGAGCAGACCAACCCTCCACTACCCAACGGGCTACACTGTAGGGCAGAGGTTGCAGCTTAGTTTCTACCCCATACTCTGACTGCAGGCGATATTGCACTACTTCAAACTGCAACTGACCGACTGCTGCTAGGATTGGTTCTCTCTTACTGTCATCGACGGAATACATAATTTGAATCGCTCCCTCCTCCTCCAACTCGGATACACCCTTGCGGAATTGCTTGAACTTGGAGGGTTCGGGGGATTGTAAATAAGCAAACAATTCCGGGGAGAAACTGGGAATGCCGGCAAAAAAGCGCTTTTTCCCCACACAAATCGTGTCCCCAATAGCAAAAGTACCAGGGTTATTCAATCCAATCACATCCCCTGCATAGGCAGTCTCGATCGCTTCCCTATCCTGTCCGAACAATTTTTGGGCGTGGGCAAGGCGGATGGTTTTGCCAGTGCGCATGTGGGTTACCGTCATATCCTTTTCAAACTTGCCGGAACAGATGCGAATAAAGGCAATGCGGTCACGGTGTTTGGGGTCCATGTTTGCCTGCAACTTAAAGACAAAGGCGGAAAATTCCTCCTCTGTCGGTTTGACCTTACCCAAATTGCTGTCATGTTCCCCTGGGGGCAGTGCCTGCGCCAAAAAGGACTTCAAAAATAATTCCACCCCAAAATTGGTCATAGCTGAGCCAAAATAAACAGGAGTCATCTTGCCCTGTCTGAGGGCTTCCCCATCCCACTGTGCTCCCAATTCTGTCACCATCTCCCATTCCTCCTGGAACTGCTGCCACCGATCGGGATGGATGATCTCCTGCAGGCGCGGATCGAGAATTGACAACACCTGCACACCTGCTTCCTTGCTGCCGTGGGCTGTCCGTTCAAATAAGTGTACTGTCTGGCTCTGGCGGTCATACACTCCCTGAAATTGATCCCCTGTGCCAATGGGATAGTTCATCACATAGGGAATGATGCCCAATTCCCGCTCAATCTCGTCTAACAGGGCAAGGGGTTCTTTGGTCGGTCTGTCCATTTTGTTGATGAAGGTGAAGATGGGTAATGACCGCAGACGACATACCTCAAACAATTTCAAAGTCTGGCTTTCCAGTCCTTTCGCGCCATCTAGCAACATTACTGCATTGTCTACGGCTGCCAATGTGCGGTAGGTGTCTTCACTGAAATCTTTGTGCCCAGGCGTATCTAGGAGATTGACACAGTAGTTATCGTAATTAAACTGCAAAACCGTTGAAGTGATAGAAATTCCCCTTTGTTTTTCCAACTCCATCCAGTCTGAGGTGACATGACGCTGGGCCGCCTTGGCTTTGACCGCCCCCGCCAGATGAATTGCGCCCCCATAGAGCAACAACTTTTCCGTGAGGGTTGTTTTCCCCGCGTCGGGGTGAGAAATAATAGCAAAAGTACGGCGGCGGTTGACTTCCCGTTCTAACTCCGTCATATCCCTGTGTAAACACTAATTATGAGTATATTCTCTCTACCGAGATTCTAAAAATATGTGGAGATTTTGCCCCTGGGGTAGGAGATCGGGTTACCTTAGCAGCAAATTTCCTCTAGGTGCATATGCAACTTCCCCGTGCTAGTGGTATCTTGCTTCACCCTACCTCCCTACCCAGCCCTTACGGTATTGGTGATTTAGGTAGCAATGCTTACCATTTTGTCGATTTTTTGCAACAGAGTGGGCAGAAGTTCTGGCAGGTGCTACCCTTAACTCCCACAGGCTACGGTAATTCCCCCTACATGAGTTTCAGCGCTATTGCGGGGAACCCTCTTCTGATTAGTCCTGAGCTGCTGATCCAGGATGGTTTACTCGAAGCCAATCGGTATCAACGTCCCTTCCCCGCTGATGTGGTGGATTTTGACCAGGTGATTCCCTACAAACAGCAGATTCTCCAGGATGCCTATACCCATTTCCTCACGCAAGAGCACCTCCAGGAGGCATTTACGGAGTTTTGCGAGGTGCAACGGGATTGGTTAGAAGACTACGCTCTGTTCATGGCGTTGACAGAAGTTTATCCCAATCAGTCCTGGTGCCAATGGCAAAGGGAACTAGCTCGCCGTGACCCCCAAGCTCTTGCCGCTGCCAGGGAAAAGCTAGAAGACACGATCGGTTTTCACAAATTCCAGCAGTATTGTTTCTACAAGCAGTGGCAGAATTTGCGGCAATATGCCAATGAGCGGCAGATACAGATTATTGGGGACATTCCCATTTACGTGGCTCACCACAGTGCTGATGTCTGGGCGCATCCACAAAACTTTGCCCTTGACCCCGAAACCCTAGAGGTAGCGTTTATGGCGGGTGTCCCCCCCGATTACTTTAGCCCGACGGGGCAATTGTGGGGCAATCCCATCTACAACTGGGACTACATGGAGCAGGACGGCTTCCGCTGGTGGATCAATCGCTTTGAGCATTTGACCAAGTTGGTGGACTGGATACGCATCGACCATTTTCGCGGCTTTGATACCTATTGGCAGGTGCCAGCAGGGGAAACGACGGCTATCAAAGGAGAATGGCAGGAAGCACCAGGAGAAAAGTTCTTTACCATCCTGCTAGACAAGTTGGGGAGTTTGCCCATCCTGGCGGAAGACCTAGGGGGTGACCTGCGCCCAGAAGTAGCAATGCTTAGGGAAAAGTTTGGCTTCCCCACGATGAAGGTGTTGGTGTTTGCCTTTGGCGGTGATAGCAGTAATGCCCACTTGCCCCACCATTTCCAGGAAAATACTGTAGTCTACACAGGTACCCACGATAACGATACTGTGTTGGGATGGTGGTTGAAAATCTCTAGCCAGGAACGATCCCGCCTAGTTGATTACTGGGGCTTACCGGCGATGCCTAGGGCAGAAGATGTACCTTGGCTGTTGATACGGATAGGCTTGGCTTCAGTGGCCCGTTTGTGTATCATTCCCATGCAGGATGTGTTAGGTTTGGACAACGGTGCCCGTATGAATCGACCTGGCTTGGCAGCTGGTAACTGGGCCTGGCGTTATACCTACATTCCGGACGGCACCGCCGATAAATTGCGCCATCTCACTCACCTCTACAGTCGATGATAGACCCCCGATCGCTATGCCTGAGTGCCTCTAGCTTGGATATTTACACTCTGTGCCCCCGCAAATTTTTCTATATCTATCTTGCGCCCGATAAGCTGCGCATTTCCCTGGAGGACCACGGCAGACGGGGTACCCAATTCCATCGTCTAGTGGCAATTTTGACCCACCTCACTCCCGCTGAACGACAGCCTTGGCTCGATCGGGTCGATCCCAAAGTCCGCTCCTGGTGGGAAAATTTCCGCCGCGCGGGCTTAGACCAAGCAAAGGGCAAGGTTTACAGTGAATTCCCTGTCCACTGGCAATATCGGGGTTGGAAGTTGCAGGCAAAATACGATCGGTTGGTCATCACCGCCACTGGTTATGAAATTTGGGACTGGAAGACAGGGAAAGAGACAATTTCTTGGCAACACAGTCTGTATCCCCTGTTGTGGCATTGGTACAAAGACGTTGCCCCTGAGTCAATCTCTCTCCATTTTTGGTATGCCCAAGATGGCAAGACAATTTCTTTTCCCTATAACCAGCAAAGGAAGGAAGCAGACCAAGGGAAACTCGATCGGGTTTTAGACCAACTAGAAGACCAGCAATTTCCCCCTACGACCGACAGTAAAAATTGTCTGGATTGTTTTTTCCGTTATCACTGCTGGGGCAAAGCCGATATTCGTAATCCTGCAAGCTACTAGAAATTTTGGTTACGCAGAGCTTCCCGCCTTGTTTCAATTTCCTGCTTCAAAATATCTAAAATGTTGCGCCAGGTAACGTCCGATCGGTTAAGCATGCGATTGATTTCCTGGATTGCTTTTTCCATATCTCGGTTGAAGCGCAGGAACTGGGGTTTCACCTTGACAGGCTTAGGGGATTGCAGCACCAACTGAATCCCTTGGCGAACGTTATTGGCAATTTGTTGGGAGAGTTCGTTTTTCGCTTTGAGGCGCATTTCTTTGAGGGTTTCTGCATCAGTGGCATACATGGGGGGCAGGCGGTTAAGGGTGTAGGCAGTTACTTCATCCAAATTGACTTTATCAGCTTGTTCGGGGGCAAGATGGGAAATCTGCAAGCGGGCGACAGAAGTAACAATGCTTTCCAGAATATTGCGGTATTCCATTTTCCCAACTTGGAGATAGAGGGCAAAGTCATTGGCATCTACTGTACCTTTGATCCGAGCCTCTTCCGTATCATGTTCTTCTTTTACTTCAGGTTGAGGTTGGGCTTTTTTCTTCCCTAGATAGGTTTGCAGATCAAGGGTACGCCGATTAGGGGTACTAGAACGGGCATTGCCGCCTACAGTCACATTATTGAGGGCGCGTTCCACTGCTTGGGGCAATTGATCCCAGCGTAGATTGGGATTCCCCAAAAACTCCTGCAATAAAACTAGAGTGCGGGGTTCACTGGCTAGTTCCGATTCAGGTAGGGGTTCTCTTTTTTTCAGGGGGTCAGGACGGCAGGAGTGAAGAGCTTTTTTGACAACATCGACAACTTGATGATTAATTTCCTTGAGGGCACGGGAGCGAGATTGTACCCATCCCTTCTGAGTCGTAACGTACATGGGAGGCAACCGATTGAGAGCATAGGCAACTAAATCTGCGACATTGTATTTCTTCTGCAGGTCAGGACTCAGTTTTTTTAGCTGAGCTTGGACTTCCTGCAAAACTATGCTTTCTAAAACGTTGCGGCAGTTACCCATACCGACCAGAGCACTTACCGCAATTATAGCCCCCCCTTAAGTAAAGCGAAAGTCATTGGCAGCAAAGCCCAGGTAGTTGTTAATTCTGCCTGGGAAAGAGGCAACATCATTGGTACTGGTAAATCGCCCATCCGCTGTGAGACTAGCAGTAGCAATAGTTGTAAAGAAGTCCCCACTAAAGTTTCTTTCAAAAACTACCAACACCCGATCGCCTACATTTCCCCCAGTGACTGTGTTGGGGGCAACACCAGCTAGAGGAGCATTAGCTACTAACGTCAAATTGCTAAACACCAAGACGTTATTACTACCAATGTTGGTGCCACTAGCGCTGATCAATGCTACGGCAGGCTGACCAGTACCGCGGAAGGGGCGCAGTGCGTTTTCCAAGGAGAAGTTGAGAATGTCACCATTGCCGGGCACAAAGTCTGTCAGTAAATCAGTGCCATTGTCCCCCGCAGTTTCAAAGAAGAAGACATCAATACCACCGCCTCCGATCAGGGTGTCATTGCCCGACCCACCCCGCAAGGTATCGTTGCCATCACCGCCCTCTACCCGATCGTTGCCAGAGCTGCCCTCGAGGAGGTCATTGCCATCTTCGCCAGTCACTACATCGTTACCGCCTCCCCCTTGCACAGTGTCATTGCCAGAATCTCCTTCTAGGGTATCGTTGTTATCCCCCCCAATCAGCAGGTCATCCCCATTTTCGCCAAAGATAGAGTCTTCCCCTGAACCACCATCGATCGTGTCGTTGCCATCCCCACCTAGGATGGTATCGTTACCAGACTCACCCAGGATGCTGTCATTGCCCCCTAAACCAGAGATTTGGTCGTTGCCTGCCCCGCCGGCGATTGTGTCGGCAAAGTTGGTGGCAGTGTTGGCAGGATTACCTGTTACACCTGCGCTGCTGGTTACCCCGATCGTGTCGTTGTTGACTGTACCTTGAATGGAATTCCCTCCTGTAACTACTCCCCCTGGGGCTGCTGTTTTGCTGGTGAGTTCAGTGGTGAAGTTAGCCAGAGGAATGGGTGATAGGATTACTCCCTGCAAAGTAGCGATCGTTCTGCCAGCGGTACGGATGATGGTGTTGAGACCCTCAACGGTGAAACTGAGGGCTTCAAAGGTGAGACCGCCTCCCAAGCCCAAGTAGTCTTGATTGACATTGAAGTCTGTAACGGTGATGCTCTGGTTGACCACACTGTCAAGGACAAACACATCAAAACCAGCACCACCAGTCAAAGTGCTGTTGCCCAGACCACCAAACAAAACATCGTTGCCCTCGCCGCTGTTGAGGGAGTCATTACCTGCACCGCCCAGGAGAGTGTCATTGCCGTTGCCCCCTAGAATGGTATCTTCCCCGGCACCGCCCTCTAGGATGTCATTGCCGTCACCGCCATCAATACTGTCATTGCCGCCGAGACCACTGAGGGTGTCATTGCCCGCTAAACCCAGAATGGTGTCATTGTTGTCCGTGGCTGTGCCCCCTGTTACTCCAGGGGTAGCGATTGTACTGATGAGGTCATTGCCTGCTGTACCAGTAATCGTGTTCCCTGGTACTCCCTGGTCAGGTGGTAGGACAATCCCGCTGGTGAAGTTGCTGTTTAAGAGATTGACAACGGGGAAGTTGAACAGACGAGCGATCGTGATGTTGTTGAAGGTGATAACTGTATCACTACCTACCTGGGAACGCTGAATGTTAGCCAGAGATAGACCGTTGGTCAGGGCAATAAAGTCATCCGCAGGGGTAAAGTCTGTAATCAATACTGGCTCTGTGCGGGGGAAGAGCACAAACACATCCCGATCGATTCCCCCTGTCACTGTGTCGTTGCCCTCCCCTGGGTCAATCACATCATTGCCGGGTCCGCCAATAACACTGTCGTTGCCAGCTCCCCCCTGAAATGTGTCGTTGCCAAAACCGCCGATGAGGGTATCGTTGCCTTCCGCTCCCAAAAGCAGGTCGTTACCATCCCCACCTTCGACAAAATCGTTACCCCCCAAAGCGTTGACCGTGTCGTTGCCTTGAATAGCGTTGATCGTGTCATTGCCGTTGGTAGCTACATTCCCCGGCAGTCCTGTTACCCCCGCGGAAGAAGTGGTGCCAATCAGGTCATTCCCGATCGTGCCGCTGATTTGGTTGCCAGGAATGAGAATAGGAGGATTGGTGGGAGAAGTGAGGTCAGTGGTGAAATTGCGATCGGTCAAGGTGGAGGAATCTACGTTGTTTAAAGTAGCTAGCACCTGGCGGGAGGGTAATAAGCGAATGATTGTGTTTGCTCCCGTTTGTTCCACCGAGAGACTAGCCCTGGTCAGTCCCGAAAGCCCAATATAGTCTTCACTGCTGTTAAAGTCAGTGACTAGGACAGTGGTCGTGGAGTCTAAAACTACTACATCCAAACCAGCCCCACCACTCACGGTGTCATTGCCTGCCCCTGGGTTAAGAACATCATTACCCAGTCCCCCTGCCAGACTATCGTTGCCGTTGAGACCCTGCAGTGTGTCATTCCCTGCTTCGCCAATGAGGGTGTCGTTGCCTTCCCCACCGATGATTACGTCATTGCCTTCGCCGCCGTTAATTAGGTCATTCCCTCCTAAACCGCTAATTAGGTCATTCCCCCCTAAACCGTTAATAGTGTCATTTTGAGCGGTAGCGGTGTTGCCCGGTGTGCCTGTCACTCCTGGGCTGCTGCTAACCCCGATCGAGTCATCATTGGCTGTGCCTGTAATGTTATTACCGCGGACAATTTGGGGCGAACTGGTCTTGGCAGTCAAATCGGTAGTGAATATTTCCTCTGTCAAGTCGCTCACCTGGGCATTTTTCACAATGGCAATTACTTGCCCAAGAAGTGATATTCTCACGTCGTTCCCCACCTGGCTAAAGGTGAAGTTGGCTAAGCTGGGGTTGCCTCCCCCTTCCAAGGTGTCTAAACCTAACCAGTCCTCCCCGAAAGTGAAGTCCACGATCGTGTCTGCGCCCTTACCTGCCTGCAGCACAAACACATCAATACCAGAACCACCAATCAGTTCATCTGTTCCTATATCCCCGTAGAGGACATCATTCCCATCACCGCCTAAAACCGTGTCGTTATCTTGACCACCCCGCACCGTGTCATTGCCAACACCGCCAAATACAATGTCATCCCCCTTGTTACCGTTGACATTGTCGCTCCCTTCACCGCCCACAACGACATCCTCTCCCTGACCGCCGTAGACGAAATCATTGCCACGCCCCCCCTGGACAAAATCGTTGCCTTCATTGCCGTTGACGGTGTCATCCCCTTCACCGCCGTCGACCATGTCACTGCCGCCTAAACCGCGAATGAAGTCATTACCTGCTAGTCCCAGAATTTCATCTCCCAGGGGAGTTCCGTCTAATACATCATTGCCTGCACTGCCTTGAATAAAAGCCATCGCCTCACTCCTTTACTACGCCATCCGACAATATCACCCAAAAATCTGGTAATTTCCAGGCAAGTTTCCGCACTCTATCTCCCCCCTCTGGCACAACTGCTCGCCAGTTAAGGAGAGCTTTACAGTGAGATACTGGCACATAGACTTGCCCAAGCTAACTCAGGATGGTCTGCCCCCAGCACCGATCGTCCCACCACAATGTAATCAGCTCCCTGACTAAACGCCTGGGAGGGTGTGCCGTAACGGTGTTGATCGCCAGCTGCATCCCCCTCTAGTCTAATGCCAGGGGTTACCAATAAGAAGGGAGAAGGAAACATCGATCGTAAAACCGCTAATTCCTGGGGAGAACAGACGACACCCGCTAAGCCAAGTTCCTGGGCTATTTGTGCTAAATGTTGTACATATTCTGGCGTTGTCATTGACACTTTTAGGCAAGCTAGATCAACATCGGTCAAACTGGTAAGGACGGTTATTCCTAGTAGTTTAGTAGCGCTATTTTGTACTACTGCTTGGGCTTGTTGCAACATGGTTTTGCCGCCGCTGATGTGCACCGTGAGAAAGTCTACTTGATAAATTAAGGCACTAGCACAGGCACGGGCTACAGTATTAGGTATATCGTGGAGTTTCAAATCGAGGAAAATGCGTTTTTCTTGCTCTCGCAAATAGTTTAATACCCTCTGTCCATCGGCTACAAATAGCTGTAACCCCACCTTCCAAAATTTAACCTCAGGTAACCGATCGATCCAGGCTTGTGCTTCGCTAAAATTAGGAACGTCCAATGCCAAGATAATACGTTCTTGAGGGTCGGTAACAGTGCGGGAATTTGTCATTACTCGTGCCACGGAATCAGACATCAAAGAAATGGTGTTAATCGATCGGGTTTGTTTAGGCGGTTTTTGGTCTGAGACATCATATCTTAGGGAGTTAGAAAATGACAACAGTGAGTTGTTGGTTATTCATGGTGGGGGAGAAGTTTTGGGATTTGCCTGTGCCTGGTTTTACTGCGAGGAGGGGCATATTATCGTCTTTGCGGTCAAGCCAGAGTGGCAGAACCAAGGGTTGGGCAGTGCCCTGCTGTGGCAATTATTGCACAGAGCACATCACTACGGGGCAGAGTGGGTAGTTTTAGAAGTGAGAGTCAGCAACACCAGAGCAATTAAACTATATGAGAAATTTGGCTTTGCTGTCGTGGGCACTAGGAAAGAATACTATGAAAATGACGGCGAAGATGCCCTGGTTTTGTGGTGTAAGGGAGTACACAAGCCCGAATTCAAGGATAAATTAGCTCTCCAGAAAGGAGCAATCAAAGACAAACTGCAAGAAAAGGGTTGGGTCTGGTTAGAGAGCCTGAAAAAAATGCAGCACAGCCAATGTTACCCAAATGGCTAGCAGAAACACAGTGAAACTACAGACCAATACAGATAAACGGGAGGAAATTTCCATTACTTCCACGGCAATCGCACTAGGGGATTTAGAACGGGGGGACCAGAGCAAATAACTAACTATAAAAGATAAGGAAAGAATCACAACTAAAACCCACAGAAATAACGCAAATGCCATAGTTTTTTGCCTCACTGCCCTAGGTATTATCTCCTAAATTTATCTTAACGTCAACTGATAGTAGAACTAGGGGAAGTTTGTAACTTTTTTTACACTTGGCAGGGACAGCTAGAAAAGTGGCACAATGCTTGGTGAGGTAGACTTGGGAGGGGGTTACCCTTGGCTTAGAGTTTAGGCAGTGGTCATGGCAGGGGAAAGGTTTAGGCGAGAACTGAAGCAAGAGTCAGAGCAATGGCGACAGGAGGGGCTAATTTCCCAGGAGGTGTGGCAAAGGTTAGCCGATCGGTATCAATTCGATCAACTTAGTGCTAGTGGTCAGGCGTTTAGCACAATTTTATATGCGGTGGGGGGCATTTTAATTGGTCTAGCAGTAATTACTTCAGTAGCTGCCAATTGGCAGAACTTAGACAGAATATCGAAGTTCATCTTGTTACTAACATGGCTGATCGTCAGTAACAGTTTGGGCTTTTATCTCTGGCAATATACCCAATCACTGCAACGCTTGGGTCAGGGCATATTATTAGCAGCTGGCTTAAGTTTGGGGGGAGTGATTGCCTTAGTTGCCCAAATATTTCATCTCAGTGGCCCGCTCTATGGCTTGTTTTTCATCTGGAGTATTGGCGTATTGGTAATGGGAGGTAGTTTGCGATTTCAGACCCTGACAATGATGGGGCTAATTATCCTGGCAATTGGGTATGGTAGTTACTTTTTTAATTTTGACCGAGAATTACACCCGATCGGGGAGTTGATGCCTATTATTTCTCTACTACTGCTGCCCCTTGCCTATTGGTTAGAATCACGAGCAGTATTTGTACTAATTATTCTCCTATGGTTATTTAGCCAAGGTCAAACTGTCTGGTATGGCAGCAAACCGCTAATTTTTATCTTACCTGCAGTTATACTATGGGGTTACGATGATAGTTTGAAACTCGATCGGTTAGGGTCTTATCTATCTCACAAACCCATGCAGCCTGTGGCGAGGGTCTTCAGTGTTTTACTCCTAGGAATTTGCTTATACTTCTACTCATTCAAGTTTGTTTGGCATGCCAGTTCATTTGGTTTATTTGTAGATATTGACCCATCTAATTCATGGGTAAAACTTAATTCCCTGGAGCAGTTATACTTTGGTTTGTTATGTGGAGTAGCTCTTTATGTAGTTGTCAGACAACTGCTCGTCAGAAATGAGATTATGACGAAGGTTATGTTCGGTGCCTTAGTTGGTTTCACTACACTAAGTTTCATCAGACCTACTACTATTTCCTACTATGATTACTATGCTAACTATAGTGATTATTTCATAATCCATACATTTATTACTAATTGCTTCCTAGCAGCACTCAGTCTTACTTTAATTCGTCTGGGTACAGAAAAACTACAGCGAGCTAAATTTTGGTTCGGGATGATTCTCCTCTGCCTACAAATTATTAGCCGCTTCTTTGAATATGACACAGGACTAAGTCTCAAAGCATTTGTGTTAGGTTTGTGTGGTGTGGCAATCTTAGGTTGGGGCATCTGGTTTGAACGGTATCTACAACAACGATCGATGGAGGCAAATTCATGAAACTACCTTACTGGCGCTTGGTATTACCTCTAATGTTGCAGATTGCTATTCCTCTGAGCATGGCAACAGAACCTTTTACAGTTGTTCTCACAGGTACGACAGTTTATCTGCAGACAGTGCCCGTTGACCCCTATGACATTTTGCGGGGTTACTCCCAAATAGTGAACTATGAGTTCAGTTCCCTCTCCTATCTACAATCCCTACCTGGAGGCAAAAATATAGACTATAATTCTGGGACTGTTTACGTTGTGTTTGTTGCTCCTAAGAATAGTAATTCTACTGCTCCTGCGCCTTGGCAACCTGTGAGAGTTAGCACCTCTTTTCCCGGTGATTTATCCCCTCAAGAAATTGCTGTCAAGGGTACTGTTAGATACGAACAGGTAATTTATGGCATTGAAGAACTCTATTTTCCCGAAGCACAACGGGAACAAATTAATACAGAAGCAGCAGAGGCAACGCACCAGAGACAAGCTATAGCAGAAGTAAAAGTGGGACGATCGGGTAAAGCGGTTCTTCGTGCTCTCTGGCTAGGGAACAAAGCCTATAGGTTCTAGCTCACTGTCAACTGTCCTGCTTGTACGGCTGCAACTAGCACCTGGTAGTCTTGTTCCACCTGGTGAGCATAGGTAAGGGCAAAATCTAGGACGGCACGATCGAAGGTATCTTCTTCCCCTAGATAGCCACTGATGACAGCGGGGTCACCTGTACGGGCGTGGGCTTTGGCAAGGGCTGCTCCACAAATTTCCGCGTAGTCTGTTAAGCTGGCGGCGGACATGCCCTTGAGTTTAATGGCTGTCTTCATGTCACGGAATTGGCGGAAATAGAAGTCTCTGCCTTCATTGTTGGTCGTCCAGCCTAGAAAAATATCACTAGCTGCCTGCATCAGTCTCTGACCACTGACAATTCGTTGCCCCTGGTGGGGATAGGGACTCTTGCCCAGGTAAGGTTCTAATACAGAGGGACGGGCTTCTTTATACTGCAATAGCAGGGGGTCGTCGTTTTGATCTAATAACAGGGCTACGCCGCAATGGGTACCAACACTGCCCACTCCCACTACTCGCATTGCTACATCAACTAAACGATAACGATCGAGTAAAAATTGCCGATCGACCTGCAACGTGTCACGGTACTCTTCAAACAGATTGCTAATTTGGGCAAAATACTCTGCTTGGTTGGGTACATGGTAGAGGATAGGGGGATTGTCTATAAAACGCCACTTGCCATCTACCACTGTAGTGATTTGGGATACAGTCTGTCTCAGGGTGCGTTTGAAAGCTCTGGCAGTCATCTTTTCCCAGTGCAGGCGGGTTTCACTATCGGGAGCGTGTTCAATCAACAATTTGGCATCGAGGCGGGCATACCATACTTCTAACGTGCTCATCTGGCTGTATTGCGCCATAGCTAATCGGTAAGCCTGGGCAGCAGCAAGGGCAGCATTGCTACTCTCTGCATCTGATAGTTGTAAGTCCCTACCAGCAAGAACAACACTAGTAACCAGACGTTTGACATCCCACTCCCAAGGAGCAACCAGAGTTTCATCAAAATCATTCACATCAAAGATAAGGTTCCGTTCTGGTGTAGCAAACCCACCAAAGTTAAGCAAATGACAGTCCCCGCAGGCTTGTACCATGATGCCCGTGGTGGGAGTGGTGGCTAAATCTGCTGCCATGATGATGGCGCTGCCCCGTAGAAAGGTAAAAGGAGATTGCAGCATCCGTCCATAGCGCAGGGGAATTAGTTCTGGCAGACGTTGTTGATTAGACTGATGCAAGAGAGTAAGGGGGTGGGCACGATCGCTATGGGCAGACCATTCTCTATGGGCAGAGCGAGGCACAATCTGGCGCAGAGACTTACCGTAGGCAATGCGATCGGCAATCAATTTATTCATGGTATTGTGAAGGTAGCAAGGGCAGGTGCAGCGTGACTGGCAGAGAGTTTATCATCCGTCTAGCGGTGGCTTTCCTTTTGGGAGCGATTTTAGGTTTAGAGCGGCAGTGGCGGCAACGCCTGGCAGGGCTACGTACAAACACTTTGGTGGCAACGGGAGCAGCTTTGTTTGTCATGCTCTCTGTCCTTACCCCTGGTGATTCTAGCCCCACACGAGTCGCAGCCCAAGTGGTTTCTGGTATTGGCTTTTTAGCAGGGGGTGTGATTTTACGGGAAGGACTAACCGTAAGGGGACTCAACACCGCAGCCACTTTGTGGTGCGCAGCCGCGATCGGTAGTTTAGCAGGCTCAGGCATGTTTCTTGAGGCAACAGCAGGTACGTTAGCAGTTTTGCTAGCAAATTTAGTTTTGCGTCCCTTAGGCTATCGCATCAACCAGCAACCCCTCAAAGGCACGGAATTAGAACTCTGCTATCGCTGTGAAGTGGTCTGCCGTAGTCAGGATGAAGCCCATGTGAGGGCATTATTACTGCAATCTTTGGGTAGTAGCAAACTGAGACTGCGTGCTCTTGCTAGTGAAGATTTGGAAGACAAAACCGATCGGGTCAAGGTAGAAGCACAGATTGTGACGCAGGAACAGAGCGATGCCCTTTTAGAACAAGTTGTCAGTCGTCTGAGTTTGGAACCGGGGGTAGTAGCTGTGCGCTGGCGGATTATCGAACAGGAATTTGGCTAATCAGATTATAATAAACTGGGAATGAGGCGCAGGGAAGTCCAGGGTGAACTATCTGATTGCTGTTTGCACCGATCGGATTCAAGCGGAAAATATCTATTCCCAACTAGAAAATCAGGGAATTCCCCAGGGACAGTTGGCGATCTTGGGACGGGGCTACAAAACGGCGGAGGAGTTCGGCTTGATTGACCCTCTGGAGAAGGGAAGAAGACAGGCGCTGTTGATGGCTACTTGGTTGCTGCCTTTTGGCTTTGCGGCGGGGGTGGCTTTTAGTTTGATTACCAAGCTCGATACTTTTGCTTGGGCGGGGCAGTGGGGTAGTTTAGTTATCTCAGGTGGCTTGGGAGCGATCGGGGGGGCATTAGGTAGTGTGTTTGTGGGTGGGGGTGTAGGGGTGGCGTCTGGTAGTGGCGAGTCTCTACCCCTGCGTAATCGCTTAGCAGAAGGGAAATATTTGGTAGCGGTAAAAGGCCCCGAGGAATTGTTACGCCGATCGCGGCGGATTATGGAGCCCCTCAAGCCTGAGAAAATCCAATCTTTGCGTTTAGATAACTAGGGTGACGGACTGGTATTGGGAATGTATTAAGGGTCATTTCTCTGCTCAAACTGTCTGGGAAAGGCTATTTGCCACTGCTCCTATTTCCACTGTTTTGGAAGATTGTTCTAATTTCTCGATCGTGGCGGGCAATCCTCTGCAAACCTGGCAACCCAGTTTGGGTAGTGTATTGGATTGTTTGGGTCAGGTGCTGGTTGGACAAGCTCTGGTTCAACAAGCTCTGGTTCGACAAGCTCACCAGACAGGAGTGGTGCCTAATTATTTGCCCTTTACTGGGGGTTATTTGGGTTGGTTTGGTTATGACTTGGCTTGGGAGATTGAAAATTTGCCTTACCTAAAACAAGATGACCTCCCTTTCCCCGTGGCTTTCTGGTATGAACCCCAAGAATTCATTGTCATCGATCACCAACGCCGGGAACTATGGCTAGCTACTACTAATCCCCAAGCACTGCCAGAGCTGGTAACTAAAATTCAACAACCGTTGAACTTAGAATTTCCTCCTGCTGAATGTGGTGAAATTACATTTATCCCCGATCGGTCTGCTTTCTGCCGTATGGTGGAAATAGCTAAACAACATATTGCTAAGGGGGATATTTTTCAAGCTAACTTGTCAGTGCGATTTACAACTACCTATGGGGGTTCCGGTTGGCAAATCTATCGCCGGTTACATCAAATCAACCCCTCTCCCTTTGCCTGCTATTGGCGGACTCCCTGGGGGGAAATCATTAGTTGCTCTCCTGAACGATTGCTACGAATTCGGGACAATATTGCCGAAACCCGACCGATCGCTGGTACTGTCCCCAAAACCGCTGACCCCCAATTTGATGCCCAAGCTCTCCTCAATTCCTGCAAAGATGTAGCGGAACACATTATGCTAGTGGACTTGGAAAGAAATGACCTGGGCAAGGTATGTCGCTGGGGTACGGTAGAGGTAAATGAACTGTTGGTGCAGGAATACTACAGTCATGTGGTGCATTTAGTTAGCAATGTGCGGGGGGAAATCAGACCAGAATGCTCTTGGGTGGATGTGGTAAAAGCTGTTTTCCCCGGTGGCACGATCACTGGCTGCCCCAAAGTGAGGGCGATGGAAATTATTGAAACCCTAGAACCCCAGCGGCGCAGCCTGTTTTATGGCTCCTGTGGTTACCTCGATCGCCGTGGCTACCTCGACCTCAATATCCTCATTCGTACTATGCTCAAACACAACGATCGGGTGTGGGGACAGGTGGGAGCAGGTATCGTTGCCGACAGTGACCCGCCAAAAGAATGGCTGGAATCCCTCCAGAAAGCTAAAGCCCAGATTAGCGCCCTCCATTGCTCCCTTTTACCCCATCATGGTATAAGCAGATAGAAGTAAACGCGACAACCATGCCTAAAGTCCTTGTCTCTGACCCCATCGACCAAGCAGGAATCAAAATTTTGTCCCAGGTGGCAACCGTAGATGTGAAAACGGGTCTTTCCCCCGCAGAGCTGCAATCCATCATTGGTGATTACGATGCCATCATGATCCGATCGGGCACCCGTCTTACCAGGGAAGTAATTGAAGCAGGCAAAAATCTCAAAATCATCGGTCGGGCGGGGGTCGGGGTGGATAACGTGGATGTACCCACAGCTACCCGCATGGGGATTGTAGTCGTCAATTCGCCGGAAGGAAACACGATCGCGGCGGCAGAACATACCTTAGCTCTTATGCTCTCCCTATCCCGTTACATTCCTGATGCTAACTTCTCCATCAAAAGCGGTGAGTGGGATAGAAAAAGTTTCACAGGTGTAGAACTCTACAAAAAAACCCTAGGCATCATTGGCTTGGGCAAAATCGGTTCCCATGTGGCAACGGTAGCTCGCTCCCTGGGCATGAAACTCCTTGCCTATGACCCCTACATCACTACGGACAGGGCAGAACAGTTGGGGGTAACCCTCGTGGAACTGGAGATTCTCATCCGCGAATCTGATTTTATTACCCTCCACATCCCCAAGACCAAGGAAACCCAACACCTAATTAACCGCGATCGGCTGGCTCTCATGAAGCCCACTGCCCGCATTATCAACTGTGCTAGGGGGGGCATTATCGATGAAGTGGCACTGGCGGAAGCTTTGCAGGAAGGACGGATTGCGGGGGCAGCCCTTGATGTCTACGAAAATGAACCTCTAGCACCAGATTCCCCTCTCCTCAAAATTGGCAAAAACCTTGTACTCACTCCCCACCTGGGGGCATCCACGGAAGAGGCACAGACTAATGTGGCGATCGATGTGGCAGAGCAAATCCGCGATGTCCTTTTAGGGCTGCCTGCCCGTACTGCCGTTAATATCCCTGGGCTGCGCCCTGAAGTGTGGCAAAAACTCAAGCCCTATCTCCAACTAGCGGAAATGCTGGGTAACCTGGTCTCCCAACTGGCAGGGGGTAGGGTGGAATCCCTCGATGTAAAACTGCAAGGGGAACTCGCCCACGGCGAAACCCAACCGATCGTGGTTGCTGCCCTCAAGGGTCTCCTCTCCCCTGCGCTGCGGGAAAGGGTGAACTTTGTCAATGCCTCCATCGAAGCTAAGGAGCGGGGAATCAGGGTGACAGAAACCAGGGATGCCACCGTGGAAGACTACAGCGGGTCAATCCATCTGACAGCCCAAGGCTCCCAGGGGCAGCAATCCGTGGCAGGGGCGATTTTGAGCCGATCAGAACTGCGCATTACCAACATCAACGGCTTTCCCATCAACGTCGCTCCTAGTCAGTACATGTTGCTGACCCTCCACCGCGATATGCCAGGTATCATTGGCGCGATCGGGTCGCTGCTGGGCAACTTCAACGTCAACATTGCTAGTATGCAGGTGGGTAGACGCATGGTGCGGGGGGATGCCGTGATGGTGCTCAACATCGATGACCCCCTACCCGAAGGACTGCGGGAGGAAATCCTGAAGGTGCAAGGAGTACGGGATGCCTATGTTGTCAATTTGTAGTTTCTATGATCCTGACCACCTTGGCATGAGAATATAGCTAGAACGTTCCCAGAAAAATCCTATGGCAGTGGCAACTCAATCTATCGAACAACTTTGTATCAACACTATCCGCTTCCTCGCCATTGATGCGGTAGAAAAAGCTAAGTCCGGGCACCCTGGTCTGCCCATGGGAGCAGCACCGATGGCTTTTGTCCTGTGGGATCAATTCCTCAAGTTCAATCCCAAAAACCCCAAGTGGGTCGATCGGGATCGGTTTGTCCTCTCGGCGGGGCACGGCTGTATGTTGCAGTACGCCCTCCTACATTTGACGGGGTACGACAGCGTTACTCTGGATGAAATTAAAAACTTTCGGCAGTGGGGCAGTAAAACCCCCGGTCACCCCGAAAACTTTGAAACGGAGGGGGTAGAGGTCACCACCGGTCCTTTGGGACAGGGAGTAGGTAACGCCGTAGGTCTAGCCATTGCGGAAGCCCATCTTGCCGCCCGCTTCAACAAACCAGGGCACACGATCGTTGACCATTACACCTATGTCATTTTGGGGGACGGCTGCAACATGGAAGGAGTCGCTTCTGAGGCAGCTTCCTTAGCGGGTCACTTAAAGTTGGGCAAGCTGATCATGCTCTATGACAGCAATCACATCTCCATCGACGGCAGCACTGACCTAGCATTTACTGAAGATGTGGGCAAGCGCTACGAAGCCTATGGTTGGCACGTCCAAAAAGTAGCTGACGGTAACCATGACCTGGAAGCTATTGCTACAGCCATCGCCAATGCTAAAGCTGTCACCGACAAGCCCAGTCTGATTATTGTGGAGACCACGATCGGTTATGGTTCCCCCAAGAAGGCAGGGAGCGAAAAAGTGCATGGTGCGCCCCTCGGTGGTGATGAAGTGATAGCCACTAGACAAAATTTGGGCTGGGAGTATGAACCCTTTGTCATTCCTGAAGATGCTCTCAAACGGTTTAGACAAGCGATCGATAAGGGAGCAAAAGCGGAAGCAGAGTGGAATGCCCGTTTTGCCGAGTATGAAAAAGCCTATCCCGCTGAAGCTGCCGAATTTAAGCGCATCATGGCAGGGGAATTACCTGTAGGGTGGGAAAAAGCCCTAGAACCCGTCACCCAGATGGAAAAATCCACCCGCTTACTCTCAGAAGCTTGCTTGAATGCTTTAGCAGGCGTTATTCCGGAACTGTTAGGAGGGTCAGCCGACCTAGCCCACTCCAACATGACCTACCTCAAGGGTATGCCTGACTTCCAGGCTGGTTCCTACGAAGGGCGCAACTTTCGCTTTGGTGTACGGGAACATGGCATGGGAGCAATCCTCAACGGCATGACACTCCATGGTGGCTTAATTCCCTACGGCGCTACCTTCCTGGTCTTTGCGGATTACATGAAAGCCGCCATTCGCCTATCTGCCCTGTCCAAAGTAGGCGTTATCTATGTGATGACCCATGACTCCATTATGCTGGGAGAAGACGGACCTACTCACCAACCGATCGAGACCCTGGCTTCTCTCCGTGCCACTCCCAACTTGTTAGTTTACCGTCCTGCCGATGCCAATGAAACGGTGGCTTCCTACATAGTGGCCATCAGAGAGCGCAAACGGCCTACCATCCTGGCATTCACGCGCCAAAACGTGAAAAACATCCCTGGTACTTCGGTAGAAGGAGCGCAAAAGGGCGGCTACATCGTAGAAGACGCAGTTAATCCCGACCTAATTTTGATTGCTACCGGCTCAGAACTGGCTCTCGCTGTCCAAGCAGCTGCCAAGTTGCGAGAAGAAGGCAAGGCTGTGCGGGTAGTCTCTCTGCCCTGTTGGGAAATCTTTGAAGAACAATCCCAGGAATACAAAGAAAGCGTCTTACCTTCCAGTTGTCGCAAACGGGTTGCCATTGAAGCAGGCGCTACCTTTGGCTGGCACAAGTATACTGGTTTTGATGGCGCGATCGTGGGCATCGACACCTTTGGTGCCTCCGCTCCTGGTGCTGTTTGTTATGAAAAATTCGGCTTCACGGTCGATAACGTATTAGCAGCTTGCCACCGCGTTTTGGGAGCATAGTTACGATCGGGTAAGCAACGGGGGTTAATCCTAGGGGGTTAGCCCTCTTTTACACAGCCCCAGATCAACCAGCGTAGAATATTGGTGAACAGAGGAGCTGATCATTGGGAAGAGAAAATGGTCACAGTGAGAAAAGGCGGTGAGCAAATAGTTTACCCCGACAGCGATGGTCAGCCCATGGCAGACAACACCAAACAATTCCGCTGGATTGTCACCATCAAAGAAAACCTGGAATACTTGTTCCGCCAGGATGCGAATGTGTTTGTGGCAGGAGATTTACTCTGGTATCCCGTAGAAAGTCGTCCCGACATCCGCACCACTCCTGATGTCATGGTTGTGTTCGGTAGACCCAAGGGCGATAGAGGTTCCTACAAACAGTGGGAAGAAGACTACATTCCCCCCCAGGTGGTGTTTGAAATCCTCTCCCCAGGCAATACCCTCAAAGAAATGACTCACAAGTTACTGTTTTACAATCGCCACGGTGTAGAAGAGTACTATATCTATGACCCTGATAAGAACGAACTGACGGGGCTGCAAAGACAAGAGGGCGAGTTAAGCACGATCGATAACATCAATGAGTGGATAAGTCCAAGACTTGGTATTCGCTTCCGTCTGACTCCTGAGACTCTTAATATCTACGATTCCCAAGGCAATCCCTTCCTAATACCAGTACAGATGAGAGAAAGAGCCGATCGGTTGGCTGCCAAACTGCGAGAATTGGGACTAGACCCCGACAGGATTGTTTGACAGGAGGACAAACCATGACCATAACACCACAAACCAAACCGATCGTTTACCCCGACAGCGACGGACAACCCATGGCAGACAACACCAAACAATTCCGCTGGATTGTCACCATCAAAGAAAACCTGGAATACTTGTTCCGCCAGGATGAGAGAGTATTTGTGGCGGGGGATTTGCTTTGGTATCCCGTAGAAGGTCGTCCCGACATCCGCACCGCTCCCGATGTGATGGTAGTTTTTGGCAGACCGAAAGGGGACAGAGGTTCCTACAAACAGTGGCAAGAAGACAACATTGCTCCTCAGGTAGTGTTTGAAGTTTTGTCGGCAGGCAACACTATCAGAGAGATGAACCGCAAATTATTCTTCTACAACCACTACGGTGTGGAAGAGTACTACATCTATGACCCCGACAGCAATCAGTTGGAAGGTTTGCAGAGGCAGGGTGAGGGCTTGAGGCAAGTGGAGGAAATTAATGGGTGGGTCAGTCCCAGGTTGGGTATCAGGTTTGAGTTGACGGCAGAGACGCTGAATTTGTATGACCCGCAGGGGGAGGTATTTTTGACCCCTGTGCAGATACGGGAGCGAGCTGAACAGGAAAGGCACAGAGCAGAGCAAGAGAGGCTGAGAGCGGAACAAGAGGCGCAACGGGCGGAGCAGGAAAGACTCAGAGCAGAACAGGAAGCCCAACGGGCAGGGCAGGAAAAACTCAGAGCCGATCGCTTCGCTGCCAAACTGCGGGAGTTGGGACTAGACCCCGACACAATCGTTTGACAGGAGGACAAACCATGACCATAACACCACAAACCAAACCGATCGTTTACCCCGACAGCGACGGACAGCCCATGGCAGACAACACCAAACAATTCCGCTGGATTGTCACCATCAAAGAAAACCTGGAATACTTGTTCCGCCAGGATGAGAGAGTATTTGTGGCGGGGGATTTACTTTGGTATCCCGTGGAAGGTCGTCCTGATATTCGTATTGCTCCTGATGTCATGGTGGTCTTTGGCAGACCGAAAGGGGACAGAGGTTCCTACAAACAGTGGGAAGAAGACAACATTGCTCCTCAGGTCGTGTTTGAAGTTTTGTCGCCAGGCAACACCATCAGAGAGATGAACCGCAAATTATTCTTCTACAACCACTATGGTGTGGAGGAGTACTACATCTATGACCCTGATGGGAATGACCTGGCTGGACTGCAGCGGCAGGGGGGTGAGTTGAGGGACATTGAAGAGATGAACGGGTGGGTGAGTCCGCGATTGGGGATAAGGTTTGAGTTGACGGCAGAGACACTGAATTTGTACGACCCGCAGGGGGAG